>NZ_JBFRDT010000004.1:0-371334 GCF_052113925.1 Terrabacter sp. RAF57
CCGGCGGACGAGCCCGGCTTCTGGCCCGACTTCTGGCCCGGCTTCTGGCCCGGGGGGCTGGCTGGACCGCTCGTCCGGACGGAGCCCGGCTGGGCCGCGCGCCCCTGGCCGGACCGACCCTGGGCGGGCCGGCCCTGGCTCGCGCGCGCCTGGCCGACGCGGGCCGTGCCCGTCGCGGAGGAGGCGCGACGGGTGTCCCCTGCGGGCGCAGCACCGCGACCGGTCCGTCGTGGATCGGTCGCTCGGTTCTGCGTCACGGGATCACCTCACCGTCGTCTGCTGGGCCTGCCCTGCCTGGCCCGCCCCGGTCGCGCCCGTGGCCTGACCGGACGCTCCGGGCGTCGTGCCCAGTGTGGGTGCTGCGGGGGTCTCCGGCTTGGCACCCGGCGTCGTCGGCGTGGCGGCCTGGGACGGCGTGGCCGGCGTGGCCGAGGCCGCCTTGCTGGCCTTCGTCGCGGAGGACAGGACCTTCTTGACCTTGGCCGTCACGGCGGGCGGAGTCGGGCTCGTGACGATCGGGAAGGCGTTGTTCTTCGTCGCCGGCTCAGGCTCGCCCGACACGGTGCCCGTGGAGAGGTCGATGTAGCCGCGGGTGTTCATCCGCACCATGCCGATCTCGGCGGCGCTGCGGGCGAGCGCGCCCGTGGCAGAGGCCCGGTCGATGTCCTCCTGGAGGTTGCCGGCCGTGTCGCTGAGGCGTGCCGACTCGCGTTGCAGGTCGCCGACCGCCAGCGAGCCCTGGGCGAGTGCCGTGTTGAGCAGGAGCAGGGCGATGAGCCCGGCCGTGAGCAGCCCGATGCAGATCGTCACGAACGCGCCGTTGCCGGTGTGCGTGATGCTGCTCGGGATGACCCGGAGCGGCGTGGGGGCTGGGCCGCGCCGCGGCGCGCGGAGCGGTCGGGCCGTGGCGGTCATCTGGCTCATCGGGTGGGTCCCTTCCTGGTCCTGCTGGCTGAGGTGTGCGTGGAGGTGTCGCGCACGCGCTCGGCGACGCGAAGTCGGGCCGATGCGGCCCGCGGGTTCGTGGTGACCTCGTCATCGCCGGGCGCCTCGGCGCCGCGAGTGACGAGGGAGAGGTATGCCGCGTGCTCGGCGAGCTCGACCGGCAGACCTGCGGGGGTGCTGGACGTGGCGCCGGCGGCGAAGGCGCGCTTCGTCGCCCGGTCCTCGAGCGAGTGGTAGGACAGGACCGCGATCCGGCCGCCGACGGCGAGGACGTCGATGGCCTCGTCGATGGCGCGGCGCCAGACCTCGAGCTCGTCGTTGACCTCGATCCGCAGGGCCTGGAAGGTGCGCTTGGCCGGGTGGCCGCTCTGTCGCTGCGAGGCGGCGGGGATGACGCGACGCAGCATGTCGACGAGGCGACCGGACGAGGTGTACGGCTCGATCGCGCGGTCCTGCACCACGGCCTTGGCGATCTTGCGCGCGTAGCGCTCCTCGCCGTAGTCGCGCAGGATGCGGGCGAGGTCCTCGACGGAGTAGGTGTTGAGCACGTCGGCGGCGGTCTGCCCCGTGGACTGGTCCATCCGCATGTCGAGTGGCGCGTCGACCCGGTAGGCGAAGCCCCGGTCGGCCTCGTCGAGCTGGAGCGAGCTGACGCCGAGGTCGAAGAGGATGCCGTCGACCGCGGACACGTCGAGGTCGCCGACGACGTCCTTGATGTCGTCGTAGACGGCGTGGACCGGGCGGAAGCGGTCGCCGAACCGGGCGAGTCGCTCGCCCGCGAGAGCCAGCGCCTCACGGTCGCGGTCGATGCCGACCACGGTGCAGTCGGGGAAGCGTTCGAGGACTCCCTCGGCGTGGCCACCCATGCCGAGGGTGCCGTCGATGTGCACCGCCCCTGGCCGCTGCAGCGCGGGGGCGAGCAGCTCGAGGATCCGGTCGCGCATGACGGGGACGTGACGCTCCTGCGCCTGTCCTCGATCGCTCATGGTGCGTCCCTCTCACGCTCGTGCTGCTGGGCCCTGTGGTGCGTCTGTGATGCACGGGGCTGGTGTGACTGGTGTGACCTCACGGCGGATGGGGATCCGTCGTGGGGTGATGTGGTGGTGGTGGCCGGTCGGCCGGAGTGGCAGCGAACAGGTGGAGGGAGCTGGTCGCGTGCCGGTCGGGAGGTGGTGCTGTCGGTGCTGCTCTGCGGGTGCCCGTCGACCTGGGGGCTGGTCCCCATCCGCTGCCTCGCCCGGGACGGGGGAAGTCGTCCCGGGTGTGGAGCGGCTGGAGGCCGGCGCTCAGGTGCTGGTCGGTGGTGTGGGTGATGTCGTGGCGGTCGTCGTCGGAGGGGGTCGTCCGGACTCAGAAGAGTCCGGGGATCACCTCCTGCGCCGTGTCGGCGAAGCTCTGCTCGGTCTGCTCGAGGTAGGCGTTCCAGACCGCGCTGTCCCAGACCTCGAGGCGCGCGCCGGCACCGATGACCGTGACCTCGCGGTCGAGGCCGGCGTACTGGCGCAGGTTGGCCGGGATCGTGAACCGGCCCTGCTTGTCGGGGATCTCGTCGGACGCGCCGGAGAGGAAGACGCGCATGTAGTCGCGGGCGACCTTGCTCGTCGTGGGGGCCTGGCGCATCTGGTCGGCGACCTTGACGAACTCGTCCATCGGGTAGATGAACAGGCTGCGTTCCTGGCCGCGCGTGACGACGAGCCCGCCGGCCATCCGCTCGCGGTACTTCGCGGGCAGGAAGAGCCGACCCTTCTCGTCGAGCCGGGGCGTGTGCGTCCCGAGAAACATGGTCCGCCACCTCCCCTTTGTCGACCCGAAGGCGTCCCCATTCCTAACCTTGAAGCCCCACGATACTCCACTTTGCTCCACCGTCAACGAACTTTGACCCTTTTTGGCCCGGCGAGTCCCGCGTTTTCGCAGGTCAGACGGGGTGGAGTGAAGTGGAGCAGTTGGGGCACCACCACTCGCCCGAAGACCCCACGGCGGTGACGGCGACGCCCGCCCGGGCAACCGGCCCATGCCCGCGCCCTGCGGATCGTGCTCAGCAGTGGGTTCGGCCCCACCAGCACCCGCACCAAACCGAACCGAACGGCCACACCGGACGTTCGAGGTGGAGGAAAGTGGAGGTGGTCCCGGGCGCGCTCCCGGGGGCGTCTACCACGTGCCCACGACCTAGGTCTCCATCCGGTCACGACCGGGGCAGCCCTACCGGTGTCGAGGGTCCATGGGAGAAGATCACCTGACGGGTTGCGCAGCCCGCCACGAGCAGCGCTGCGCCACGACATGGGGACGACGACGGAGGACAGTGTGACGACGACGGACACGGGGCTCGGGACCACGGCATCACCGGGCGCGGGCGCAGGCGCGACCGCGACCACGGGCGCGGCCGACCTCGACCTCATCCACGACGTGGCGGAGCGGCTCATGGGCGCCATGACGAGCGTCATCGAGGGCAAGCCTGACGTCGTCCGCACGACCGTGACGGTCCTCTTCGCCGGTGGTCACCTGCTCATCGAGGACGTGCCCGGCGTCGGCAAGACGATGCTCGCCAAGACGCTGGCCCGGTCGATCGACGCGACGGTGCGCCGCATCCAGTTCACCCCCGACCTGCTGCCCAGCGACGTCACGGGCGTCAGCATCTTCAACCAGGACGCCCGCCGCTTCGAGTTCCGGCCGGGCGCCATCTTCGCCAACGTCGTCGTCGGCGACGAGATCAACCGCGCGTCCCCGAAGACGCAGTCGGCCCTGCTCGAGTCGATGGAGGAGCGCCAGGTCACGGTCGACGGGACGACCTACACCCTGCAGGCCCCGTTCATCGTCATGGCGACCCAGAACCCCATCGAGATGGAGGGCACCTACCCCCTCCCCGAGGCCCAGCGCGACCGCTTCATGGCCCGGATCTCGATGGGCTACCCGGCACCCAGCGCCGAGCTCGACCTGCTCGAGACGCACGGCTCGAGCTCACCGCTCGACGCCCTGACCCCCGTGACCGACGCCGAGACGATCAACCGCGTCGTGCACGCCGTCAGCCAGGTCCACGCGAGTCCCGCCATCCGCCAGTACATCGTCGACCTCGTGACCCGGTCCCGGTCGACGACCGCGCTGCGGCTCGGAGCGTCACCGCGTGCCGCCCTGCACCTGCTGCGCGCGTCCCGCGCCTTTGCCGCGCTCGAGGGTCGCGACCACGTGATCCCCGACGACGTCCAGGTGCTCGCGGGGCCGGTCCTCGCCCACCGGCTCATGCCGTCGAGCGAGACCCAGCTCGCCCGCCGCACCACCGCCGAGGTGGTCACCGACCTGCTGCGCCAGGTGCCGGTGCCGCCCGCAGCGCGCTGAGCGGGGGCACGCGCCCATGCGCTCGCTGCGCAGCGTCCTGACGACGAGGGGCCGGGCCTTCATGGGCTCGGGCGCGGTCCTCGTCCTGGCCGGGGTCATCTTCGGCTTCCGCGACCTGACCCGCTTCGGGGTGCTCCTCGTCGCGCTCCCCCTCATCTCCGCCGTGCTCGTGCGCACCCGCAAGACGCGGATGCGCATCGAGCGGCACAGCCACCCCGAGCGCATCAGCGTCGGTCAGGACGCACACGTCACGCTGTCCTTCGAGAACGTCTCGACGAACACGACGCCGATCTTCCTCGCCGAGGAGCGGCTCGACTACGTCCTCGGCGACCGGCCGCGCTTCGTCGTCGGCCGGATCCCGCCGGGCCGCGTCCGTGCCATCGACTACGCCGTGCGCTCCCACCTGCGTGGACGCCACCACCTCGGGCCCCTTGGGGTCCAGGTGCAGGACCCGTTCGGCCTCGCCAACCGCAACGCGGTGCTCGAGGGCACCGCCGACCTCGTCGTGCTGCCGGCCGTGCACCCGCTGTCGTCGAACCGCCAACCGAGCGCGGGCGTCGGCTCCGAGGGCGAGCAGGCCCACCTCATCGCGCTGCACGGCGAGGACGACGTCACGATCCGCGAGTACCGCGACGGCGACGACCTACGCCGCATCCACTGGCCCGCGACCGCCCGCACCGGCGACCTCATGGTGCGACAGGAGGACCGCCCCGCGCAGCGCCGCGCCGTCGTGCTCATCGACCCGCGGCCCTCCGCGCACGGGGGCACGGGAGTGAGCAGCTCGTTCGAGTGGGCCATCACCGCGGCCGCGTCCATCGCCGTGCACCTGTGCGACTCGGGGTATGCCGTCCACCTCGTCTGCGCCGAGACGGTCGAGACCTCCCGCGCGGCCGAGACCATGATGCCCGAGGAGATCCTCGACGTGCTCGCCGTGGCGACGCCGCGCGACGACGCGGGCGAGGACGAGATCCTGCGCGCCGGGCAGGCCCTCGCCGCTGCCGGCGGCTTCCTCGTGGCCCTCGTCGGACCGCAGGGGCGCGACATCACCTCCCGGGTGGCGAGCCTGCGCCAGCCGGGCACCACCGGTCTGGCGCTCGTCCTCGACGCCCGCAGCTTCGGCACGACCGATGCCGAGGAGGCCGAGCCGCACGTCGACACGTTGCGTCTCGCGGGGTGGCGTGCCGTCTCGGTCCAGCGCGACGAGGACGTCGCGCACGTCTGGGCCGTCCTGACGGCCGCCACCGTGGGAGGCAGCCGATGACCCGCCGTCGCTGGAGGATCACCATCCTGGCCGCCCTCGCCACCCTGGCCGCGGTCTACCCCATCACGAGCCTCTTCGTCGAGACCACGTGGCTGCCGCAGGCGGCCTTCGTCATCGCCCTCGTCGCCGGCCTCGGCCTCGTCGCCCGTGGCCTCACCCGCTCGCGCGGACTCGTCGTCCTCCTCCAGGTGGTCGTGACGGCCTACGTCATCCTCGCCCGCTCCACGGGTGAGTCCTTCGCCCTGTTCGTGCCGACACCCGCCACCCTCGACGCGGCCAACTCCTTGGGGCTGCAGGCCCTCGAGACGATCAACCGCTACTCGGCCCCCGCGCCGCTCAACGACGGACTGACGTTCTGCCTCGTCGTCGCCGTCGCGCTCGTCGCCATCGCGGTCGACGCCATGGCCGCCACGTGGCGCAGCCCGGCCGCCGCCGGACTGCCACTGCTGACGGCATACCTCATCACGGCGGCCAACGGCGACGCCGCCCTCGCGCTGCGCTTCTTCGTCGTGCCCGTCGTGCTCTGGCTCGTCATGCTGCACACGACCGCCCGGGCCCAGTTCGGGCGCTGGGGCACGGCCAGCGCGGCCGACGAGAGCGAGATCGACGAGGCAGCCCACGACCGCGACGCCCTGCGCTCGTTCACGGCGGGGGCGCTCAAGCTCGGCGCCGTCGGGGTCGTCGTCGCCCTCCTCGTGCCGGCCGTCATCCCGCACTTCCCACCGCGCTACCTCACCGAGGGGCTCGGCCGGTCGGGCGGCGGCGCCGGCGAGGGCTCCGTCGGGTTCAACGACACGCTCGACCTCTCGCGCAGCCTCAACAACCAGGACCAGTCGCCCGTCCTGACCTACACGACGACGGCCTTCACGCGGTCTCCCCTGCGGGTGCTCGCGACCTCGTACTACTCCCGCGGGCAGTGGAGCGTCGCCGGCACCACCGGCGATCGTCCCGACAACCCGTCTCCCCTGCCGCCACCGGACAAACGACGCGACTACGTCATCACCGTGACGGACAACACCCTCGCCGCGCCCCGCATCGCGGCGCCCTACCCCGTCGTCGCGGTCGCGATGGAGGGCACGCCGTGGAGGATCGACCCCATCACGCGCGACGTCCGCGTCGACCGTGCGGTGAGCAGCTACCGGGTGACGTATGCCGACCTCGCGCCCTCACCGCCGGAGCTGCGCCAGTCGGGAGCCCCGGACTCGCCGGACATCACCGACGACGACCTCACCATCCCGGACCGCTCGCGTGACCTGATCCAGCAGTGGTCCGACCAGGTCACCCGCGGCGCGGACAACCCGCTCGACAAGGCGATCGCGATCCAGGACCACCTGCGCGACCCGAGCCGCTACACCTACTCCCTCGACCTCGGCGAGCAGCTCCGCGACAGCCAAGGGCGCCTGCTCGAACCGATCCAGAACTTCTACCAGACCCGACGCGGCTACTGCGTGCAGTTCGCGACGGCCATGATCATGCTCGCCCGGGCCCAGGGGATCCCGGCCCGCATGGCGATCGGCTTCCTCCCGGGCCAGCTCTCGGGCGAGCGCTACATCGTCCGCGCGAGCGACGCCCACGCGTGGCCCGAGCTCTACTTCCAGGGCTACGGCTGGCTGCGTTTCGAGCCGACCCCGGGTGCCCGTGCCGGCTCGCCGCCACCGTACGCCGTCCTCGGCGCAGGCTCCGGCCCGACGGGTGGTGGGCGCGAGGTCAGCGAGACGAACACCGCGAGCGGCACGGCCTCGGCCACCAGCTCGACCACCCCGGCAACGGCGGCCCCCGTGCAGAAGGAGGAGACGTTCCTCGACTCCGTCGGGCACGTCTTCACCGTGCGCAACGTCGTGCTCGCCCTCGCGCTGGTGCTCGGCCTGCTCGCGGCGTTCGCGATGCCGATCACGGCCTGGCTGCTCCGGCTGCGTCGCCGACGAGCCGCCGTGACCCAGCAGGACCTCATCGAGGCCGAGTGGGACGACCTCACCTCGCACTTCGGCGACCTGGGGCTCAGTGCGCCCGAGGGCGTCACCCTGCGCCAGCTGCGCGAACGCTACGTCACCGACGGGCACCTCGACGAGGAGAACGCCACCGCCATGCGACGGGTCACGGCGACCCTCGAGAAGTCCCGCTACGACCGGCCCGAGCGCACGACACCGCAGGAGGCCTTCCGGCTGCACCACGACATCCGGTCGATCCGGCGTCAGGTCGGCCGCACCCGGGCCTGGCAGACCCGGGCACGGTCCTTCTTCTGGCCCGAGGCTGGTGTGTCGTTCTGGCGCTCCCTCCCGGACCGCCTGCTCCCCCGGCGCCGCTGAGCCCAGACCCGGCACACGCAGACAACGAGACACCGCAGACGCGAAGGAGCCCACGACGACGTGTCGTGGGCTCCTTCGGTGTCCGGGCGGCCCGGCGCGGCGGTCCTCAGTCGAGGTAGTCGCGCAGCACCTGGCTGCGGCTCGGGTGACGCAGCTTGCTCATCGTCTTGGACTCGATCTGGCGGATGCGCTCGCGCGTGACGCCGTAGACCTTGCCGATCTCGTCGAGCGTCTTCGGCTGGCCGTCGGTCAGGCCGAAGCGCATCGAGACGACGCCGGCCTCCCGCTCGGACAGCGTGTCGAGCACCGAGTGCAGCTGCTCCTGCAGGAGCGTGAAGCTGACCGCATCGGCCGGGACGACGGCCTCGGAGTCCTCGATGAGGTCACCGAACTCGCTGTCGCCGTCCTCACCCAGGGGTGTGTGCAGGGAGATGGGCTCGCGGCCGTACTTCTGGACCTCGACGACCTTCTCGGGCGTCATGTCGAGCTCCTTGGCGAGCTCCTCCGGGGTGGGCTCGCGGCCCAGGTCCTGGAGCATCTGACGCTGCACGCGGGCGAGCTTGTTGATGACCTCGACCATGTGCACCGGGATGCGGATGGTGCGCGCCTGGTCGGCCATGGCGCGGGTGATCGCCTGGCGGATCCACCACGTCGCGTAGGTCGAGAACTTGTAGCCCTTGGTGTAGTCGAACTTCTCGACCGCACGGATGAGGCCGAGGTTGCCCTCCTGGATGAGGTCGAGGAAGAGCATGCCGCGGCCGGTGTAGCGCTTGGCGAGCGAGACGACGAGTCGCAGGTTGGCCTCGAGCAGGTGGTTCTTGGCCTTCTTCCCGTCCTGGGCGATCCACCACAGCTCACGCTTGAGCTTCATGTCGATCTTGTCGCCGGAGTTGAGCTTCTCCTCGGCGAACAGTCCGGCCTCGATGCGCTTCGCGAGCTCGACCTCCTGCTCGGCGTTGAGGAGGGCGACCTTGCCGATCTGCTTGAGGTAGTCCTTGACCGGGTCGGCCGTGGCGCCGGCGGTGACGACCTGCTGGGCCGGTGCGTCGTCCTCGTCGTCATCACGGATGACGAAGCCGGACTCCTCGGTCTCCTCGGTCTTGGCGGCGGCTGCGGGGGTGGCCTCGTCATCGGCGTCGTCGTCCACGTCGACGGGCTCGACGACGACCTCCTCCAGCTCACCGACCGGCGCATCCTCGGGCTCGGCGTCGTCACCGGCGACGACGGTGCCGTCGGCCGACGTCGTGGCCTTCTTCGCGGCGGTCTTGCGGGTGGCGGTCTTCTTGGCAGCGGGCTTCGCGGCCGCCTTGGCGACACCGGCGTTCGTGGCAGCCTTCTTGGCCGTGCGGGCCGCAGCCGCCTTGGGGGCGGTGGCCGCCTCGTCGTCGGTGGTTGCGGCGGCACGGGTCGGCGCCGCCTTGGCCGTCGTCTTCTTGGCGGCGGTCTTCGTCGTCGCGGTCGTCGTCCGCGTCGCGGACTTCGTCGCCGCGGCGGTGGTGCTGCGTGCGGTGGCCACAGTGCCTCCCTTGGTCCCTGTACGGGTCTTCTTCGTCGTGCTGGAGTGCGGCGCGTCGACGACGATCTCGATGTCGTGGGCCTCGAGGGTCGTGAGGACCGGCTTCATCTGCTTGAGGTCGAGTCCTGCATCGACCTGGGCGCGCGCGATCTCCGTCCCGGTGATGGTGCCGCTGCTGCTGCCCTTGACCAGGAGCTGCATGATCGCCTCGTGCTGGAACACCTTCGGCAGGGTTTTGGGAGCTCCAGCGGTTGTTGCCTTAGGCACGGATGCAGTCGCCTTTCGTCGCAGGTCTCGTCGGATGGTCGACCCGAATCCGGGCATGCACCATCACAACGAACGAGAATGGGGGTTGGTGCCGGAAGAGCTTGGCCTGTCGGAGTCGATCCCTGTTTCGAGCTCTCGGTGCGCCTCGTGCGATCCGGTACTCGGACATTATAAAACGGCGTACGCCCTCCGAGCGAACGCGCGTCCAACCCGCGTGCCGCGAACGGGCGTCCGGCCCGCACGAACCGGGCCGGACGACGTGCCGGAGAGGGGCTCAGTCGCCCTTGACCGCGAGCACCGGGCAGCTCGCGTCGAGCAGGATGCGCTGCGCGTTGGACCCGAGGATCAGCTTGCCGACCGGGCTGCGGCGACGCAGGCCGATGACGATGAAGTCGGCCTTCTCCTCCTCGGCGACGGAGATGAGGTCCTCGGCGGGGTCGTTGCCCCGGACGAGCTGGCGCACCTCGTGCTCCAGGCCCTTCTCCTCGAGGAGCGTCTGCACCCGGGCGAGCTCGCTCTCGAACTGGCTGGCCTCGTTCGCGTCGAAGTCCTTGCCGCCCCGGTGGGAGCTGATGACGACGAGCTTCGCTCCACGCAGGACGCACTCCTCGGCGGCTCGCTTGAGCGCCGCGCGACCTTCCTTGGTGGCGACATAACCAACGACGATGGCCACTTTCCCGGACCTCCTTGGGACGGAAACAACCAGTGCTCGCACCGTACCCGATTACGAGGCGTCCGGCGCGTCCCGGGCGAAGTCTCACCGCGGCGTCGGCGACGCGGACGACGAGCGTGCCACAGCGCCGGCTGTCGGCGAACCGGCCCGGCGCGCAGAAGGGTTCAGTCGCGCGGCCGTTCGAGCGCGTCTCGGACGATGCGACCCACCTGGTCCTCCTCGATGAGGAAGCCGTCGTGCCCGAACTCCGAGGTGATGTGTGCGCGACGGGACCCCGGCAGGGCGGCGTGCAGCTCGTCGGAGAGCCGGGGCGGGTAGAGGCGGTCGGTGTCGACCGAGACGATGGTGCACTCGGCGCGGACGCGCTCGAGGGCGGCCTCGAGCCCCCCGCGGTCGCGCCCGACGTCGTGCGAGTTCATCGCCTCGGTCAGCACGACGTAGGAGTTGGCGTCGAAGCGCCGGGCCAGCTTGCCCGCGTGGTGGTCGAGGTAGGACTCGACGGCGAAGCGACCGCGGTCGCCGGCGCGCAACGGGTCCTCGCCGAGCTGGGGCTCGCGCCCGAAGCGGGTGCCGAGCTCGGTCTCGGTGCGGTACGTGATGTGGGCGATGCGGCGGGCCAGGCCCAGGCCGGTGTCGGGACGCGTGTGGCCCTCGTAGTAGTCGCCGCCCGCGAAGTCGGGGTCGTTGCGGATCGCCAACAGCTGCGGCTGGCACCAGGCGATCTGGTCGGCGGTCGCGTACGCCGTCGACGCGAGCACGATGCAGCGGTCGACGTCGTCGGGGTGCGTCGCGGCCCACTCCACCGCACGCATCCCGCCCATCGAGCCGCCGACGACGGCCGCCAGGCGGCGGATGCCGAGCCCGTCGAGGAGGCGTCGCTCGACGGCGACCTGGTCGCGGACCGTGACGTAGGGGAAACGGCTGCCCCAGGGACGACCGTCGGGCGCAGGGCTCGCGGGGCCGGTGCTGCCCTGGCACCCGCCGAGGACGTTGGACGCGATGACGAACCACCGCTCGGGGTCAACGGGTCCGTCGGGCCCGATGAGGGCGTTCCACCAGCCGGGCGAGGCGTGTCCGTCGCCGGCCTCACCGATGACGTGGCTGTCGCCGGTCAGTGCGTGCTCGACGAGGATGACGTTGTCGCCGGCCTCGTTGAGCCGGCCCCACGTCTCGTAGGCGATGCGAACGTCGGGCAGCACTCCCCCGCGCTCGAGCTCGATGTCACCGACGTGGGCGAACTGCCGCCGGCCGACCGGGTCGCCGTCACGCCAGGCGCCGTCGGGCCGGCGGGGCTCCGGTGCCGTCGGGTCGACGTGGCTCGTCGCCGCACGGTCCCTCGTCGCCGAGTCGCCGGTCTGGCCGGTGCCAGCGGTCCCGGGCCGCGCGCGGCGGCGGGTGCTCTGCGTCCGGTGGGTGACGGTCATCGGGGTACTCCTCGGTCCTCGCGCTTGCACGCACCCGGGGACGGGGCGGCCAGGTCTTCACCCGGGGCACCCCACCGCGAAGGAGGGTTGCCGACCAGCGAGCCGGGGCTTGTCGCTGGTACTCATGACCTGCTCCAACCATACGCGAGGCCTCACGGAGAGGCCGCGCGCCGTTCCACGACATGGACGGACGGCGCCGCCGCCGGAGACGCTCAGGCGCACTCCCGGGGCCGGAGTCCGACGTCGAGGGCGTGTCGCAACAGCCGCCCCAGCCCGTCATCGGGCTCCAGCTCGAGCGCACGGTCGACCGCGACCCCGGCCCGCGCACCGTCGCCGCACCACCACGCCATCGAGGCGAAGAGCGACAGGACGGGAACCGCATGATCCGCCGGCGTCAGTCGGCAGACCTGCTCGAGGCGGGACAGGACGAGTCGTGGCGTCGCAGCCTCGTCCCACTCCTCCCAGCCGCTCGGGTCGTTGCCGTCTCCGAGCCACGACTCGGGAGGCGCGTCGGGCGCTGCGGCGAGGCCGGCCCGAAGGTCGCGCGAGCGCGGTGCGTCCCGGTCAACCGACGCCTCGAGCGCCGCCAGGGTCCCCACGGCGTCCAGCTCGTCCAGCACCCGTCGTGCCTCGAAGACGTCGCGCGGCAGCTCGCCATCGTCCTCGTAGTCGTCCTCGTGGTCGTCCTCGTGGTCGTCTTCGTGGTCGTCTTCGTCGGTGTCCTCGTCGTCGGTGTCGTCGTCGTGCCGGTCCGACGACGGCGGCCCCGCAGCCAGCAGCTGCAACAGCGCTCGGAGCGCATCGGAGTCGCCCTCCTCGAGGCGCTCCTGCACGGCCGTCCCCGACCCCTCCGAAGTGTCGGGGTCGCCCGGGTCCGCGCGCGATCCCGGGGAGCGACCGGGCTCGGCGCCGTCGGGTGTCGGGACGGCGGCCGTCTCGTGATCGCCCGCGGCCGGGGCGAGCCGGAGGTCAGGACCGAGCAGCACCCCGAGGAGGGCTGCGAGGTCGTCGGACAGGAAGTCGGCCGAGGCCATCCCGGGGCAGAGCCAGGCCAGCAGGGCGTCATGGAAGCGCGGGTCACGCAGCGGACCGACGAGGGACGGGAGCCAGTGCTCGACGCCGTACCCCTCGATCTCGCCGTGCAGCACCCCTCCCCAGGCCACGAGGGAGTCGTGGACGAGGAACTGGCGGGCCGTCGGGTCGCCGCCGTCGAGGACCCMGAGCGCCGCGCCGGGTCGGCGCCCCCGTCCCGCCGGTCGACGGCGCCGACCCCGGTCGGGCTTCCGGTCCGTCCGGCTCGCCCGGGCCGGCGTCCTGCTGAGGGAGCCACCGGCTGCGACATAGCGGCGCTGCCAGTCGTCGATCGCGGCGGCAGCGAGGTCGTGCCGGGGCTCCGTGGGGGCGAGCGGCTCGACGAGCCTCGCCAGCCCCTCTCGGTCCGCCAGGACGGAGTGCCCGAGCGCCACGTAGCTCGCCACGGCCGGCACGTCCGCCTGCTCCGGGAGGAGCCAGCCCTCCGAGGGGCAGCAGTCGCACCCGACCGAGCGCCAGCGCCCCTCGAGGACCGCGAGTCGCTCCCGGACGACGACCCTGTGGTCCTCGACGCCCGTGGCGAGCGCCTCGAGCAGGGCCAGCGATTCGTCGCGCACCTGCTCGAAACCCACGAGGGCCACCGACGACGGGGAACCCTGGAGCAGGGTCGGCACCGTCTGGGCGGCGGCCTCGGCGGCCAGGGTCTCGTCGACGAGATCGAGCCGCGCGACGAGCCCGAGCCGCTTGCCGTGGAAGCACACCACGACGACGCTGCGCTCCGGCTGGAAGCCCAGGTGGAAGGGGATGATGGTCAGCAGCTCGGCCGGCCCGGACAGTGAGATCTTCGGCATGTCCCGAGCCTCGCGGCACGCACCGTTGACCGGCAGACCCCGATCGGCTCCTGTGGACCGAGGGCCTTTCGTGTCAGGGGGTGTGGATCGCGGACCCAGCGGCAGGGTTCACGTCACGCAGCACGCCGCAGCAGTACGCCGTGTCGCCGAGTGGGCTGGGCTCAGCGCTCGAGGCGCTTGCGCACCGACTCGAGGACGTAGTCGGTCGCAGCCTGGCGTGTCCCTTCCGGAAGTCGCGCCCGGTCGTCCCGACCCCGCCCGGGGTCACCGCTGGCGGACCTGCCCCTGACACGCGTGACGCGGCTGACGATGCGGCGGGGTGCAGCAGCCCCGGTGCTGTCACGGTCGCGGCGCAGTCCGTCCTCGGCACCTCCGGCCCACGCCTCGGTCGCCGGATCGCCCGGCACCGCGATCGGCTCACCCTGCACCGTCGTGCGCGACGCCTCGGTCGCCCGCTCGCCACCCGGCTCCCAGCTCGCAGAGCCACGCCGGGGCCGCGGCCGGTGCAGACCCTGACCGACCTCCCACGCGATGAAGCGCTCGGTCTCCTCGAAGAAGGCCTTGACCGCCCAGGAGATGACGACGGCGTCGTCGGCCGCGCCGATGACCGGTAGGACCGCCTCGGGCAGCAGGTCCACGGGCGAGGCGACGTAGGCGACCGCCCCTGCGACGAGCCCGAGCCGCTTGAGGGTCGTGCCGGCATACGTCCCGTCCACGGTGGCGCGTACGAGGCGCGGCACGGCCTGCAGCCGCTCCGGCAGGCTGGGCGCGCCGGGTCGCGTCGAGGCGCGCACGACCGACGCGACGGTCGCGGCCATCTTGATCCGGGATGCGGGCTTCATGCCMGGCCCAACGAACGGGTGACGCGTGCGATTCCCCGGCCCGGACGGCGATGCGCAACGGTGATCTGCGTGTCCCTCACGGTGAGGCCTGCCCAGCCGGTCGCTCAGCGACCGAAGGTCTCGACGGGAGGGAACTCCTTGGCCGCCTGCTTGCCGATGCGGCCCAGCATGTAGACGTCGATCGCGGCGCCGATCAGGCCTCCGACGACGGGCACGAGGCGCCCGAGCCGGGCGAAGGTCCCCTGCCCGATGCGCCCGAGCAGGCGGAAACCGACCGCCTTGTTGAGGACCATGAGCGCCGGGGCGGGCAGCCGGTCGAACGCGACGGACGACAGCTTCCCACCGCCGGCCTGCAGACCGGCCTTCTTGAGGAGGTCGTCGCTGTCGGCGCCCGCGAGGGTCAGCAGGATCGCGGAGCGGATCTCGGGCTGGTCGATGTCGTAGCCGCGCACCTTGGCCGTCGCCGCCGTCATGCGGGTGGCCAGCAGGTAGAACTCGAGCACGTTGGCCGGCAGCGAGAGCGGCATCGTGAAGAAGCCGCCCAGACCGGTGGCGAAGCCGCCGATCGCGCCGAGCTGCCGGTGGTCGCGCACGATGATCCGCAGGGCCTGGTCGCGGTCTCCCCGGGCGTGCTTGAGCGCGTTGGCGGCGACCTCGTGGGCCGGGTCGAACGGTCCCTTGCCGTCGATCCCGACGTCGAGGAGACGCTCGACGAGTCGGGTCGCGGCTCCCGAGAGACCTCCCTCGGCCGGCAGGGCAGCCCGCTCCAGCGCGCCGGCGTCCTTCGCCGTGCGCAGCTTCACCGCGGTCGCGTCCGATGCCTCGACGGTCTCGTCCCTGCCGTAACCCAAGATGCCCACCGGCTCCACCCCTTCGTCCGTCGTCCCTGTGTGGCGGCTGTCGATTCGCCGCCGACGCCACCGTATGCCGCCCGGGTCGCTCGTGGCACCCTCGTACCCAGTCGAGCCGACCGGGGACCGCGGGAGACGACGACGCCCCGCTCTCGTAGGGTCGCTCCCATGGGTGAGAGGCACGCAGACGGCGCGACGATCCTCGGCGTCCCGCTGGCCGACCTCCGGCGCGACCGCACGTCGGTCAAGTGGGGACGCTACGGGCCCGACGTCATCCCGATGTGGATCGCCGAGATGGACTGCGCGCCGTGCCCCGCGGTCGTGGACGCCGTGAGCGCCGCCGTGGCCCGGGGCGACACGGGCTACGCCCTGACGCAGGAGTATGCCGCCGAGATCGCCGCGTTCGCCGCCGACGAGTGGGGCTGGGGCTTCGACCACGACAGCACGACACGCGTCGCCGACGTGCTGACCGGCGTGACCCACCTGCTCGGGCTCCTCACCGACCCCGGTGGCCCGGTGGTCGTCAGCCCGCCCGTCTACAACGCCTTCTACGAGGTCATCGAGGYGTGCGGGCGACGGGTCGTCGAGGCCCCGCTCGGTCCGGACCACCGGCTCGACCTCGACCGCCTCGCCGACGTCTTCGCCGAGGTGACCGCTCACGGCGACCGCGCGGCATACCTGCTCTCCAACCCGCACAACCCGACCGGCTCGGTGCACACCCCCGACGAGCTGGCGGCCCTCGCCCGGGTCGCCGACGAGCGCGGCGTCCGGGTCGTCTCCGACGAGATCCACGGTCCGCTCGTGCTGCCGACGAGCACCTTCACGCCCTACCTCGCCGTCGCGGGTGCCGAGCGCGGCATCACCGTGACGTCGGCCTCCAAGGCGTGGAACCTCGCAGGGCTCAAGGCCGCGATCATCGTCCCCGGGGCCGACGCCGCCGACGACGTGCGCCGGCTCCACCCCTGGGTCACGTTCGGCGCGAGCCACCTGGGTGTCATCGCGCAGACCGCTGCCTTCCGCGAGGGGCGCGAGTGGGTGCACCGCCTCGTCCGCGAGCTCGACTCCAACCGGCGGCTGCTCGCCGAGCTCGTCGCAGCGCAGCTGCCCGGCGCCCGTCTCGTCGTGCCGGAGGCGACCTATCTCGCATGGCTCGACCTCTCCGGGCTGGGCCTCGGCGACGACCCGACCGGGGAGGTGCTGCGCCGCGCCCGCGTCGCGCTCTCCCCCGGTCCGATCTTCGGCTCCGGCGGCGCGGGGCACGCGAGGCTCAACTACGCGACCTCCCCCGACATCCTCCGCGAGGCCATCGAGCGGATCGCGGGTTGCCTTGACTGACAAGGCTTCCGGTCCACCGCTCGTCGCGCTCGTGGTCGGCCCCCGAGGGGCGTATGCCGTCGGGCCGGATGTCGACGAGGCGTGGCCGCTCGGCGACGTGGTGCGCCGGTTCGTCGACACGACGACGCGGCTCGGTCCGCGCTGGGTCGTGTGGTCGGCCGCCTCGACCCTGCGGCCCGTCGTCGGCGCCGGTGTCGACGTCTCCCGCACGTGGGACCTCGCCGAGGCCCACCGCATCGTCCACGGCGGCTGGTGGGCGACGCCCGGTCATGTCGTGGCCGGGTGCCGCGGGCTCGACGAGGCCGACGTGCCCGCGCCACGCGCGCCGCGGCTGAGCGGCTTCGACGGCGACCTCTTCGACGTCGCTGCCGGCGAGGACGTGTCCCTGCTGACCGCCGCCGGCCACCTCCGCGCCGATGCTCTGGCGTGGGCGACCGACGACGCCCGTCTGCGCGAGCTGGCCGTCCTGGCGCTCGAGTGCTGCACCGCGCAGCGCGAGGCACTCGCCCGCCTCGGCGGCGACCACGTCGGCCGGCTCGAACGCACCGTGTGGTCCGAGTCCGCCGCGGCCGTGCTCTGCCTCGAGCTCGAGCGCGACGGGCTCCCCGTCGACCGGCCCGCCGCCGAGGACCTCATCGCGGCGTCCGCCGGGGCGCGACCCGACGACGACGCCGACGCGGCGCGCATCAGGGCAGAGCGCGATGCGGTCGTGCTTCGCCACGCCCCCGGCCGGGAGCGCACCGACCTGCGCAACCCGGGCCAGGTGCGCGACCTGCTCCTCTCGGTCGGTGTCGACGTGCCCAACACGCGCGCCTGGGTGCTCGAGCCGTACCGGCACACCCATCCCCTCGTCGACGCGCTGCTCCGGTGGCGCAAGGACGAGCGGATCTCGACGACCTACGGCTACCGCTGGCTCGACGACCACGTCGGCGCCGACGACCGGCTCCGCGGCGGCTGGACCGCCTGCGACGGGGCGGCCGGGCGCATGACCGCGCAGAACGGTCTGCACAACCTCCCCGCACCCCTGCGTCCAGCGATCTGCGCGGCACCGGGCCACGTCTTCGTCCGCGCCGACCTCGGCCAGATCGAGCCGCGCGTCCTCGCCGTCGTCAGCGCCGACCGGGCGTTCGCCGAGGCCACCCGCGCCGACGACCTCTACGCACCTGTCGCCGCCAAGCTCGGCGCCGACCGGCCCCGGGCCAAGGTGGCCGTGCTCGCAGCGATGTACGGCCAGCGCTCGGGTGCGGCGGGCGAGGCCCTCAAGGACCTCGAGCGCGCCTACCCCGTGGCCATGAGCCTGCTCGACCGGGCCTACGCCGACGGGGTCGCCCGCCGTCCGGTGCGCACGTGGGGTGGACGGCTCATCCGCTTCGGCGGGGTGCCGGTGCCCGCGCTCGAGCCGGGCGCGCCCGAGCCGTCGGGCAGCGCCGAGTTCTCGGCGACGGGCGCGGACGGGGCGCGGGGCCGCTACGCGCGCAACGCGATCATCCAGGGCTCGGCGGCCGAGCTCTTCAAGGCGTGGGCGGCGACGGTGCGCCACGCGGTGCGCCCGCTCGGCGGGCAGATCGTGCTGTGCCTGCACGACGAGCTGCTCGTCCACGTGCCCGAGCAGCACGCCGCGGCCGCGGCGGCCGCCGTCGAAGGCACGCTGACGAGCGCGGCGCGCACGTGGGCCGGCACCGACGAGGTCCGGTTCGTCGCCGACACCTCGATCGTCCGCCGCTGGAGCGAAGCCAAGGCCTGACCCGAGGCAGCCGAGCCGAACACGAGCGAGCGGGGCGCGGGGGGAGCGGCATCGGCGGCGGCCGACGGCATACGGGAGCAGGGGACACGAAGGCGGGCCCGACCAGGTGGTCGGACCCGCCTTTCGTCAGAAGGCCTCAGGTGCGGTCGTCGCCCTGGTCCTCGTCGGTGACGTCCTTGAGGAACGCCTCGAACTCGGCGCCGATCTCATCGGCCGTCGGGAGGTCCGAGAGGTCGGTGGCTAGCAGGTTGCGCTGCTGGCGACCCTCGAGGAACGTGTCGTACTGCTGCTCGAGCGCGTGCACCACAGCGGAGATCTCGTCGGACTCCTCCATCTGCCGGGTGATCTCGGCCCGGTTGAGCCCGGCGGTCGCGGCGAGCTCGCGCAGGTCGAGGTCGAGCCCCGTCGCAGCGCGCACCCGCTCGAGGCCGAGCACGGCCGCGTCGGCGAACTCGCTCTGACCGAGGTAGTGCGGCACGTGGACGGCGAAACCGATGGCGTCGAGCCCTGCCTCGCCGAGCCGCAGCTCGAGCAGCGACGAGAAGCTCGCCGGCACCTGGACCGTGCCGAACGCCGGGTCGTTGCCGGTCACGAGGCGCGGGTTGGTGCCGTGCGCGGTCACGCCGAGCGGTCGGGTGTGCGGGACGGCCATGGGGATGCCGTGGACGCTCACGGTGAGGTCGACGCCGAACGCCTTGACGAGCATCGTGGTCGCCTCGACCATGCGGTTCCACTGGTAGTCGGGCTCGGGGCCGACGAGGAGCAGGAAGGGCACACCCTCCTTGTCGACGACGCGGTGCAGCAGCAGGCTCGGGTCGTCATAGCTGCTCCAGTGGTCGCGGTCGAAGACCATGACGGGCCGACGGCCGCGGTAGTCCAGCAGCTGGTCGACGTCGAAGGAGGCGATGACGCGCGACTCGTGCGTCTCGAGGATGTGGTCGGCCATGAGTCGCTGGGTGTGGCCGGCGTCGATGAATCCGCCGAGGGCGACCACGAGCACCGACGCCTGCAGCTGCTGGAGCTGGCTCGGTGAGGTGTCGCTCTCGAACTGGAAGAGCTCGGTCGGGTCCTGCACGGGTCTGGCCTTTCGTCGTACGGGGTCCTTCGTGCAACGCTCCCCTGCATCCCATGATTCCCCATGTCCGGGCGCGGCAGCGGTCAGGCGTCCACCTTGGCGATCGCCTTGAGGATGCGCTGCGGCGAGACGCTGTATGCCGTCCCGACCGTCTGCGCGAAGAGCGAGACCCGCAGCTCCTCGATCATCCAGCCGATGTCGACGACGTCGGCGGCGCCGCGCTGGGCGGGCCGCAGGGTGTCGAGCAGGTCGGCGTACCGGCCCTCGACGAGGTCGACCTGCTCGAGCGCCTGGGCGTCGCGGGCCAGGTTGGCCGGCGCCTTGTCGAGGCGGTGCGTGATCCCCCGAAGGTAGCGATCGAGGTCGGGCAGACGGCGCAGCCCGGTGTCGGCGACGAAGCCGGGGCGCACCAGCTCTCCCAGCTGGGCCCGGACGTCGGCGAGCATCGGTCGGATGGCCGGGCTGCTCGACCGGTCGAGCTCGGCGAGCCGGTTCGTCAGGGCGAGGTGCTTGGCGAGGATCGGCTCGACGAGCCCGACGACCTGCACGACCTTGGCGGTCGTGTGGGTGCGCACGGCCGACAGGGCCCACTCGAAGTCCTCGCGGGTGCGCACCGTGTGGTCCGACCTGTCGGTGACGGCGTCGTCGCGGATCGCGTCGATGGCCGCGGCGAGGCAGTCGTCGAGCAGGGCCGGGACACTGCCGTGCGGGTTGTGGCCGAGCGCGAGCTTCTGGGTGTTCGTCAGGCGGGCGAGGATCTGCTTCCACGGCGGCGAGATGCCGAGCAGGAGGAGTCGCCGGACCCCGAGGCGGTGCTCGGCGTCGGCCTCAGCACGCGTCGGGAGCACCCGGAGGTCGACGGCCGAGCCGGTGTCGACGAGGGCCGGGTAGCCGTGGACGCCCTGCGCGCTCTCGAACGACTCGGCCACGCCTGCGTCGGGGAACGACGTGAGGTCCGCGCGCTCGAGTCCGGAGCCGGCGCGGCTGACCTGCCGGCGCAGCTGCGGCGCAGCGATGTCACGGACCGCCTCGAGGTCCTTGCCGGTGGCGACGGGTCGGCCGTCGGCGCCGTCGACGCTGAAGGTGACCTGCAGATGCGGCGGGATGCGCTCGACGTCGAAGTCCGCGGGGGTGACGGCGACGCCCGCCCGGCGCCGCAGCACGGTCGCGAGCGTGACGAGGAGCGGTCCCGACATCGGGTCGAGCTCGGGCAGGACGGCGCGGGCGTGGTCGGGCGCCGGAACGAGGTTGCGGCGGATCCCCTTGGGAAGGCTGCGGATCAGCGCGGTGACGAGCTCCTCGCGGAAGCCCGGGACCTGCCAGTCGAAGCCGTCGGGTGTCACCTGGTTGAGGCGCTCGACCGGGATGTGCACGGTCACGCCGTCCTGTGCCGATCCCGGCTCGAACTGGTAGGTCACCGACAGGACGTTCTCGCCCTGGGTCCAGGTCGTCGGGTGGTCCTCGTCGGCGATGCTGCCCGCACTCTCGCGCAGGAGCAGCTCCTCGGTGAAGGTCAGCAGGTCCGGCGTCTGACGCCGTGCCTTCTTCCACCACGTGTCGAAGTGACGTCCCGAGACGACGTCGGCGGGAATCCGCTTGTCGTAGAACGCGATCAACGTGCTGTCGTCGACGACGATGTCGCGGCGCCGGGTGCGGGCCTCGAGCTCGCCGAGGCGTTCGACGAGGGCGGCGTTCTCGCGCAGGAAGGCGTGCTCGGTGTGCCAGTCGCCCTCGACGAGGGCGTGCCGGATGAAGAGGTCGCGCGCGAGCTCGGGGTCGATGCGGCCGAGGCCGACGACTCGGCCGACGACGAGCGGCACGCCGTAGAGCGTGACGCGCTCGGTCGCGACGGCGGAGCCACGCTTGCCCGACCACCGTGGCTCGGAGTACTGCCGCTTCACGAGGTGCTCGCCGAGCTGCTCGGCCCACACGGGGTCGATGCGGGCATTGACGCGCGCCCACAGGCGGCTCGTCTCGACGAGCTCCTCGGCCATGACGAACTGGGGTTGCTTGCGGAAGAGCGCCGAACCGGGACTGATGCCGAAGCGCGTGCCGCGCGCCCCGGCATACTCCCGCTTCTGATCGTCCCGGACACCGACGTGCGAGAGGAGTCCGGCGAGCAGCGACTGGTGGATCGCGTCGACGTCGAGCTCGCCCTGGGCCACGTGGGTGCTCCCGCGGCCCAGGTCGAGACCGGCCTGCTTGGCGGCCTGCTTGACCTGGCTGTGGAGGTCCTGCCACTCGCGGATGCGCAGGTAGTGGAGGAACTCTGCCTTGCACATCCGCCGGAAGGCGCTGCTGCTCAGCTCGTGCTGCTGCTCCTTGAGGTAGGCCCAGAGGTTGAGCCACGTGACGAAGTCGCTCGTCTCGTCGGCGAAGCGCTTGTGCGCCGCGTTGGCGAGCTCCTGCTTGTCCTGCGGTCGCTCGCGCGGGTCCTGGATCGACAGGGCCGCGACGATGACGAGCACCTCGCGCAGGACACCGCGCTTGTCGGCCTCGATGACCATGCGCGCGTGACGCGGGTCGATCGGCAGCGTCGCGATGGTGCGGCCGTATGCCGTCAGGCGGCGTCCCGGACGTCGCCTCCCCCGCGCCGGGGCGGGCTCGTCGTCCTCGGGGGCGAAGGCCTGGAGCTCCTCGAGGAGCCGGACGCCGTCGGTGATCTGGCGGCTGTCCGGCGGGTCGACGAAGGGGAAGCGTGCGATGTCGCCGAGCCCGAGACTCGTCATCTGGAGGATGACCGAGGCGAGGTTGGTGCGCAGGATCTCGGGGTCGGTGAACTCGGGGCGGCTGTCGTAGTCGTCCTCGGAGTAGAGGCGGATCGCGATGCCGTCGGAGACGCGTCCGCAGCGACCCGACCGCTGGTTGGCCGACGCCTGGCTGACCGGTTCGATGGGCAGGCGCTGGACCTTGGTGCGCTGGCTGTAGCGGCTGATGCGCGCCGTGCCGGTGTCGATGACGTAGCGGATGCCTGGGACGGTGAGCGAGGTCTCGGCGACGTTGGTGGCCAGCACGATCCGGCGGCCGGTGTGCGGCGAGAAGACGCGGTGCTGCTCGGCGGCCGAGAGCCGTCCGTAGAGCGGGACGACCTCGGTGACGGGCAGCTTCATGCCGTTGAGCGCGTCGGCGGCGTCGCGGATCTCTCGCTCGCCGGAGAAGAAGACGAGGATGTCGCTGCTCGTGCCTGCGTGCCGCTCGGTCCACAGCTCCTCGACCGCCTCGCAGACGCCGGTCACCATGTCGCGCTCCTCAGCCTCGGGGCGGTCGGGGTCGACGAGCGGGCGGTAGCGGATCTCGACGGGGAAGGTGCGGCCCGAGACCTCGATGATCGGGGCAGGCTCGCCCGTGGCCGGGTCGGCGAAGTGCTCGGCGAAGCGCTGGGGGTCGATGGTCGCCGAGGTGATGATCACCTTGAGGTCGGGGCGCCGGGGCAGCAGCTGCCGGAGGTAGCCGAGGATGAAGTCGATGTTGAGGCTGCGCTCGTGGGCCTCGTCGATGATGATCGTGTCGTAGCGGCGCAGCTCGCGGTCCCGCTGCATCTCGGCGAGCAGGATGCCGTCGGTCATGACCTTGACGAGGGTGTCTCGGCTGCTCTGGTCGGTGAAGCGCACCTGGTAGCCGACAGCGGTGCCGAGGTCGACGGCGAGCTCCTCGGAGAGCCGCTCGGCGACGGCGCGCGCCGCGATACGACGCGGTTGGGTGTGCCCGATGACGCCGTCGAGGCCGCGACCGAGCTCGAGGCAGATCTTCGGGATCTGGGTCGTCTTGCCCGACCCCGTCTCACCGGCGATGACGACGACCTGGTGGTCCCGGATCGCCGCCGCGATGTCGTCGCGACGCTCGACGACGGGCAGGTGCTCGGGATAGGTGATGGGCGGAACCGTCGCCGCCCGGGCGGCGCGGCGGGCCTCCCGCTGCTCGGGCGTCAGGGTGCGACCGCCCTGACGTCGCGCAGTCGCGGTGCGGCCGTGGTCGCGCCGGTCACGCTCCGTGGCCCCGGCGCGCTGGGCCGGCCGGTCCGAGCGGCCCCGGGCGGCCGCGGGCGTCGAGGGAGCCCAGGAGGCCGGTGGCTCGGTGGAGGCCGAGGAAGCCGAGGAAGCCGAGGCGGGGGCCGAGGGTGTCTGGGCCGGAGGCTGCTGGGCGGCCGCCGGACGTCGACGCCCGCGTCGACGGGGTGGCCGCGAGCGCGCGGGTGCGTTCGCAGGCTCGTCGGACATGCTCGACAGGATAGGCGGGCGGCGGCGGTGGCTCCGAACGGATATCGCTCCCGCGCTGTGTGCTGAGGGTGAAGACCTCGTCGAGGACTCGTCGGGCTCCGGTCGACGGCGCCGTGAACTCGCCTAGCGTGGAGCCATGAGGGTGACGGGCGTGCACGGGGAGGCAGGCAGGACGTCGGCCGGATCCGTCGTGTCCGCCGCAGCGCTCGCCTTGACCTCCCTTCTCGTCGCCGCTTGCGCCAGCCCGCCACCCGACACCTCCCTCGACGCGTCCAGCCCGCCGGCCACCACGGCCCAGACCGAGCAGACGCCGACGGCCCTGCCCACCGAGCCTCCGCTCGTGCTGCCGCCCAGCCGGAGCGCCGGTGCGTCCACGGGTCCGGTCGACCCGGCGGCGCCGCTCTTCCCTGACGGACCGTGCCAGCCGAGCCAGCTCGACGTCTCGGCGAGCCCGGTCGACCCCGCGCTGGGCTATCGGCAGATGCGCGTGCGGGTCACCAACTCCAGCCGGGTGCCGTGCGTGCTCACCGGGTATGCCGTGGTGTCCGCTCGAGGCCCCTCCGGGACCGTGTTCGCCAACCCTCGCGGTCGCCTTCACGACGCGGAGACCTCGAGTGCACAGACGGTGCCCCTCGACCCCGGTGACGTCGCCCACCTCGACCTCGGATGGCGGGGCGACCTCGCCGCCGCCGGCGTCGAGCAGACCGCGTCGATGACGATCGTCGTGAGCGACGGGTCGTCACCGGTCGCCGTGCCGCTGGACCCCACCTCACCCGTCGACATCGTCGACGRCACCGAGATCCGGGTCGGTGGCTGGAGGCCCGGCGCCGACTGACCGCCACCGAGCTGGGGTGACCCCGTCCGTCGACTGCGCGGTGACCGACYGGACGCGGAGCCGCGTCCGCTGAGCCCGCGCCGGCAGCCTCCCGGCTCGGGACTCGACAGCCGCACGGAACGCGCCGAGGCCGGGGACGGTCAGAGGTGCGACGACTGCGGCACCCGAGGACCTACCGTGGTCCCACCCGTCTGAAGCGAGGCATCGTTGTCCGACCGCGACCACCCCCGCCCGGCCCTCCCGGACCCCCAGCGGGACCGGCACGTCTCCTTCCCGGACGACGTGTCGAGCGCCGACCCCGCCACGTCGGGCCAGTCCCTTCCCCCGGAGGCGTGGGCGCCTCGGTCGTCCGCCCCCGCTCCGGGGTCAGCGACCCCGTCCTCGTGGCAGGCCCCGGTGCCGCCGGTCCTCACCACCCCGCCGGTCCGGCAACCGCCCCGGCGACGCCTGCCGGGATGGGCCGCCTTCTTCCTCATCCCGCTCCTGCTCCTCGGTCTCTCGAACCACGACGACGCGACCGAGAGCTACGAGTGCTGGACCTCCGACATCGGAGCGGAACCCGGCATCCCCGACTGCGACAGCACGATGGACGGGACGCTCGACGGCACGACCGACGGGAGCCGTGACGCCCCGGGATCCGTGATCGGCGTCCGTGCCCGTGACGTCACGGCCTCGACGGCCTTTGCGCCGTTGCTCGGCGGGACCCCGGACGTGTCCCCGGTGCCGGCGGACGCCACCTCGCTGACCGTCGAGGTGGTGTCGACGCCGAGCTCGCCCAGCGCGGGGCTCGTCGCCGGCGTCGACATCACCTCGGGCGGCGTCGTCCTGGACGGGCACCAGGGGCTCGGCCCGTACGCCGCCAAGATCACGCTCGACAGCCGGCCGTCCGAGCTGCAGGTCACGGCGACGGTCCTGACCGGGCCGGGCACGATCCAGTGCCGTGTCTACGCCGGCCGACAGCTCGTGGCCGTCGACACGTCGGACCACCAAGTCGTCTGCAGCCCCTCCCTGTGACCGAGGTCAGGGATGGTCGGCCGCACTAGATTGGGCAGCCGCACGCACGAGACGAGGGGACCCCGTGTCTGAGAATCCGCCGTTCGAGCCCGACCCGACCCGCGACACGACGGGAGATGTCGGCCCCGACCCGACCGACCCGCGTGACGGGTCGACGAGTGCCCGCGGTCTCGACCCGGCCGGTTCGGCTGACCCGGCCGATCTGCCCACGGCGACCGGGACGCCTGAGGACGTGACGGCATACGACACGACCTTCGGCCTCGAGCGGCCGCCGGCGACGGGCTGGGTGCCGCAGAAGTTCGGGGCGGACCCCGCACCGATGCCACCGCCTCCTCCCGCACCCGCCTCCCCGCCGATGACCGAGCGGCTGCGCACCGTCACCCTTCCCGGCGCCGCGGGACGCTCGCTCGGCGGGCGTCTCCAGGCCTGGCACGTCGTGGCGATCCTCGTCGGGCTGCTCGTCCCGCTCGGCTTCTGGGCGGCCATGAGCTCCGTCGACGATTTCGACCCGGTCGCCCGACCCGCCGTCAGCGTCACCCGCAACCGTCCCGTCGTGACCCGGACGTTCCCGGTCCCGACGATCACGCCCCTGGTTCCCGGCGCCAGCCCGAGCCGGTCGGCCCCCGGCGCGACCGCGAAGGCGACCACCCCGACCCGAGGCGTCATGACCTCTCCCCCCACCCTCATCCCCGTGCCGGCCGTTCCCGTGACGCCCGTTCCCGCGGACGCGAGGACGATCCGCTTCGAGGCGTATGCCGAGACGGGCGCCCGCATCGAGGTGTCCCTCTCGGACGCGACGCACCAGCGCTACGACTACCCCGCGCAGACCGCGCCCCTCGCCCTCGAGGTGCCGGTCAGACCGGGCGCGACGAGCAACGACTACTTCAGCCTCCGGGTGCGCACGAGCGACCCGACGGGGTCAGGCGTCCGCGGCGCCGTGTCGTGCCGGGCGCTCGTCGACGGGATCGTCGTCACGGCGCAGCAGGGGCAGGGCTATGCCACCTGCTACATCAGCCCGTACTTCGACATCCAGCGACGCTGACCCGAGGTCGGCGCGCCACCCACCGCGTCGATCGGTCAGATGTCGGCGGCGTCGGGCGAGGCGCGGGCCGCCTTGCGGCGCTTGTTGATCGCGATCCGGGCAGCCATGGCCTTCTCGAAGGCGAGGTGCCAGAACCTGCTGATGACGAGCTCGCGCTCTCCCACCAGCTCGACGACGTCGGCGCCGGCGCCGAGCTTGAAGAGGAGCAGGCCGGTGAGGGGGCTCGTGGCACCGAGGGAGGTGTTGAACCCCCTGAAGTCGTAGGACTCGCACCCGGCCGCGGCGGCGTCACGCATCGCCTGCCACTGCAGGGCGTTGGAGGCTCGTGCGTCGCGGTTGCGCTCGGTCGACCCGCCGTAGAGGTAGGAGAACGTGCGACCGAAGCGGATCATCAATGCCGAGGCGAGCACGTCGCCGTCGACGTGGGCCTCGTAGAAGCGCGCCGACACGGGACCGTCACCGTCCGTGCCGTCCGACGCGAACGAGCGCGCCATGACGTCGAAGTACGCCTTGGGCCGGGGCAGGAAGTTGTCGCGGTCGGCCGACTCGACGTAGAGGGCGTGGAAGGTGTCGAGCCCCTCGGGCCCGACCGCGCGCACCTGGACGCCGGCCTTCTCGGCCTTCTTGACGTTGCGGCGCCACTGCTGGTTCATGCCCTTGAGCAGCTCGGCGTCGGAGCGGCCACGCAGGTCGACGATGCAGAGCAGGCGGGGCTGACCCACCGCGACACCGTCGGCGCCGAGCGGGAGCCAGTGGTTGCGGTCGAGCCAGGCCTCGAGGGTGCGGGCCGTCGGGTTGTCGACCGCCGCGGGCAGGCTGGTGAAGCTGAGCAGGCCGTTGTCGACGACCTGCTTCTTGACCGGCTCGCGGTCCCAGACGCGGGAGACGACGGGGTAGCCGAGCCGGAGTGCGAACGCCTTGTTGGCCTTGGCCCAGGCGACGAGCGGGTCGAGCCACGCCGCCGGGTCGGTCGCCACGACGTCCCACGGCAACCCCGGACCCTCGGGCAGGTAGGCGTAGGACATGGAGAGGCGCGGGATGGTGCGCGAGAGGACGAGGCCAGCCCCGACGCAGGCCCCCGAGGCGTCGAACCAGCCCAGGTGCGTGCGCCGCCAGCCTGCCTTCGCCCGTCCCCAGGCAGGCGTCTGGAGGAAGCTGCCCCCGACCTCGAGGAGCGTCTCGACGGCCTCGTCGGCGCTGATCTCGCGCACCGTCAGCGGGCCGGCGACAAGGGTCGCCTGCGTCGTCGGCGCAGGGGCAGGGGTCTGCTCGGTCATGGCCGCAACCCTATCGGCGGCGCGTCAGTCCGCCGACCGCGCCACCTCGGCATCGGAGGCGGCGGTCGCCCGGGCCGTGCGACGGATCCACCAGAGGCCGACGAGCGGCAGCACGAGAGGGACGTAGCCGTAGCCTGCGCCGAAGTGTGACCAGACGGTCTTCTCGGGGAAGGCCTCGGGCCGCGCGACGCTCCAGGTCCCGACCACGAGCACGCCCACGAGCTCGACCGTGAGGGCGATGGTCGCGAGGCGCACTGACGCACGGTCGCCGCGGGCCAGACCGATGGTCGCGACGAGGTAGATGAGCGCCGCGAGCGCCGACAGCAGGAACGGGACGGGTGCCCGGTCGAAGTACTCGGTGATCTGCAGGATCGAGCGCCCGGTCGCTGCGAGAGCGAGCAGGCCGTAGACGGCGACGAGCACGCGGCCGAAGCCGTGCCCGGTGTGCGGCCGCTCCGTGACCGGCTGCTCCGACGAGGCCTCGGGGGTGGGCGCCGGCTCAGACATTGAGGCTCCAGACCTGTTGCAGGCGGGCGACGAGGATCGCCACGACGAGAGCGCCACCGAGGACGACGGCCATGGCCCACTGCGTCTTCTCCTTGACGGCGATGACGATCGTGGCCGGGATGACGAGCAGGACGGTGAAGAGGTAGGCGATGAAGGTGGCCCGCTCGGCGCCGTCGCCGATCGCGGACGCCTTCGTGAGCCCCACGACGAGCTGCACGACGAGCGCGAGCTCGATGGCGGCGCCGACGATGATGAGCGGGTCGTCGACGAGACGGCCCCGGAGCAGGTGGTGGGCGGCCAGCAGGCCGAGCAGGCCGCTCGCGACGAGCAGCACGACGGTCAGGGGTTGGAGCACGCGAGAAGCCTACGGCGTCGGTCGGTGCTCCCCGACGTGGCATCGACGGTTGGACCGGACCGTCGGCCGGGCCGGCGCGGACGGTAGTTTCGTCCCGAAGCACCACCCACGTCCCCGGGCGCCCGAGCGTCCACACCGTCCAGAAGGAGCCGTCGTGTCGATCCGCCCCATCGCCGTCGACCGCGCGGCGGGGGTGCTGCTCGGCGAGGCCTGCGGCGACGCCCTCGGCGTGCCGTACGAGATGGCGGCCCCCCCGGTCGGCGAGGCGGTCATGAAGGGTGGTGGCCTCGGGCCGTACGAGCCCGGCGAATGGAGCGATGACACCCAGATGACCCTCTGCGTGGCGCGCATCGCCGCCCAGGGCATCGAGCTCACCTCGCCCGAGGGCCTCGACGGCGTGGCCGATGCGTTCACGGCCTGGCTCGACGGCGGCGCCACGGACGTCGGCATCCAGACGCGCTCGGTGCTGACCGAGGCGAAGGAGCTGACCGGACGCTCGCACGAACGCCTGACCCGGGCGAGCGAGGCGCTGCACGCCCGCACCGGGCTGACCGCCGGCAACGGCGCGCTGATGCGGACCCCCATCGTCGGCCTGTCGGCCCTCGACGACCGCGACGCGACGGCCCGCGCCGCCCGCGCCATCGCCCTGCTCACCCACGCCGACCCGCTCGCCGGTGACTCGGCGGTGCTGTGGTCGGAGGCGATCCGGGTCGCCGTCACCGAGGGGCGACTCGACCTCGCGGCCGGTCTCGACCTCGTGAGCGCGACGCACGTCGGGCGTTGGGGCGACTGGATCGAGGCGGCGACCGGCGCGGAGCCGGGGCAGTTCGGCAACAACGGCTTCACGGTGACGGCGCTGCAGGACGCCTGGGCCGCGATCACGACGACCGACCGCGGCGACGGCTCGGCGATGCACCTCCAGCGGGGGCTGCAGGCCGCCGTCCGGGCCGGCCACGACACCGACACCGTCGCCGCCATCGCGGGCTCGCTGCTCGGCGCCCGCTACGGCGCGTCGGCGGTGCCGACCCAGTGGCGGCGCATGGTGCACGGATGGCCGGGGCTGCGCGCCCACGACCTCGTCGAGCTCGCCGTGTCGACCTCGGAAGGCGGACGTCGTGTCGGCGAGTGGCCGTCGGTCGCCTCGATGGGCGATGCGCGGATCCCGACGCTGGGCATCCCGCACCCCATCGACCCCGACATCGTGCTGGGCACCATCACTGACCTCGGACGCGTGCCCGAGCTCGACGTGCAGGCGATCGTCTCCCTCTGCGCGCTCGGCCTGGACGACATCCCCGCCGCCGGCATGACGGCCCGCGACCACATCGAGTTCTGGATCAACGACGAGGAGCAGGAGGAGAGCAACCCCCACCTCGACTTCGTCCTCGACGACGCCTCGTCGGCACTGCGACAGTTCCGCGCCGAGGGCAAGCGGGTGCTCGTGCACTGCCGTCAGGGCGTCCAGCGCACCCCGGCGGTAGCGCTGCGGTATGCCGTCGACCTCGGTGTCGCTCCCGAGCTCGCCGAGCGGTCGATCCGGGAGGCCCTGCCGGGCATCCGCGGGGAGGGACGGCTCTGGGACGTCGCCGCCCACGGCGCCTGAGCCCGAACCGGGCTGCGGTCTACAGTGCCGCCATGAGCGAGATCGACCACCGCCGCCTCGCGGTGGACCTCTACAACGCGACGTGGGAGCTGCTCGAGCAGACGGACCGGTCGCCGGAGGACGACGACGAGATGCTGGCCCGCGCCCATGCCTCGATGTACCACTGGGGCAGGTTCGAGGGGGTGCGGCCGGAGAACAGAGGTCGGGGTCACTGGCTCGTCTCCCGCGTGCATGCCGTGCTCGGGCAGCCTGATGCCGCTGCGTACCACGCGGGGCGGTACGTCACCATCGCGCGCCGTGGGGCCGGCGAGCGTTGGGACCTCGCGGCCGCCCTCGAGGCGTCCGCGAGGGCGGCGGCGGTCGGCGGAGACTTCGATGCCGCCGAGCGCTTCGAGGCCGAGGCCCGCGAGGTGCTCGCCACGATGGACGACCCGGAGGACCGCGAGGTCGTCGAGAAGGACCTCGCCTCGCTCCCCCGCCGCGCCTGACGCGCCAACCGACGCGGGCCGCTGCGATCGACGCAGCCCCACACCGAGCGGCGCGGCGCCGCCGGGTCCCGGCTCAGACGGTCTTGGCCTCGTCGACGTAGCGGCACAGCGCGTTGACGGCGCGCAGCTCCTCCGGTGTGTGGACCTCGGCGTCGGTGAGCAGGGGGCTGCCCACGATGACCGCCATCGCCTTGGCGCGGGAGATCGCGACGTTGAGCCGGTGCAGGTCGTAGAGGAACGAGACGCCGCGGGGCGCGAGGGCCGCCGTGGTGCTCGCCATGGAGTAGATGACGACGGCGCCCTGCTGGCCCTGGAACTTGTCGACCGTGCCGACCCGGGCGCCCTCGGGTAGCTCGGCCGCGAGGGTGGCGACGTGCGCGTTGTAGGGCGCGACGACGAGGACGTCGGCAAGACCGATCGGACGCGAGTCGCCGTCCGCCGTGGTCCAGCTGCCGCGGAGCAGCTCGTCGACGAGGGCACGGACGACCCGGGCCTCCCGGCGGCTCGACTGTTCGCACAGGGTGTCGTGCTCGACGGGGACCCAGCGCAGCCCGTCACCCGACAGGGCGCCGGGCGCCTCGACGCGGAGCTGCTCGCGCCCCGGCGCCGACTCGAGCCGGCCCTCGTAGGCGAGCTGCGACACGAACGCCGTCAGACTCGGGTGCATCCGGTGCGTGCGGTCGAGGAAGACACCGCGCTCGGCAGGAATGACGTCGTGGACGAGCCCGTCGTCACCGGCGCGGAGGTGGTCGAGCGCAGAGACACCGGAGCCGTAGGGGTGGACCGCCTTGGTCGGCTGGGTCAGCTGTTGCGGGTCTCCGAGCAGGACGAGCGAGCACGCGGCCGGGGCCACGGCCACGGCGTTGGCGAGCGAGAACTGGCCGGCCTCGTCGATGACGAGCACGTCGACGGCATCGACCATGTCGTCGCGCGACCACAGCCAGGCGGTGCCCCCGACGAGGGTCGCCTCTCCGCTCGCGAGCGCAGCCGCGATGGCGGCATTGTCGGACGTGTGGCGGATGAAGGTGTTCGGGTCGTCCGGCTCGTCGCCTTCCTCGACGTTGGTGCCGTCCTTGTGCCAGGCAGGACGGGCCACCTCGTCGAGGAGGTTGAGCACGACCGCATGGGACTGCGCGGTGACGCCGACGCGCAGGCCGGCGTCGAGCAGCTCGCGGATCAGCGCCGACCCGGCATACGTCTTGCCGGTGCCGGGGGGCCCCTGGACGGCCAGGATCTCGCCGCGCAAGCCGCGACCGACGCGGACGACGACGTCCTTGGGCGACTCTCCGGCACGGGCCGCGAGCAGGTCGGCGGCCGGCACGACCCGCTCGACGAGCCGCGTCGCGAGGTTGGACCCCCCGGCCAGCGCGAGCTCGCCGGTGCGGGCGATGCTCGCCCGGAGCGCCTGGTCCATGACCGGTCCGGGTCCCCCGAGGCCGCGCGGACGTGGCGGCTCCAGCGACTTCTTCATCGACAGCTCGACCCAGCCCTCGACCGGGTCGAGGTCGACGACCTTGCCGACCGGTGCGTGGGTGTCGACGTCGGGGACGTACTTGCCGACCGACACCTTGCAGTCCTGGGGCGGGAAGGGGTAGCGCCAGACCTTGGAGAGCTTGACGATCCGCATCTCCTCGGGCTCACCGAGGTCGCCGATGGCGGTGCCGTCCTCGACGAGCTCGGCCGTCTCGAGCTCCTTGTAGCGGAAGAAGTCCCACCACTCCGGGCGCTTCTCGCGCCGGTGCCACCCGACGAGGCCCGCGAGCAGCAGGTGGCCGCCGGCGACCAGGCGCTCGGAGAGCGCGATCTCGGCACGCTCCTCGTCGCTGATCTCGCGCAGCTCCTCGGGCACCGGCCGGCTCAGCGTGTGCCCCGCGCGGGCGAGCTCGGCGCGTCGCTCCTCGAGCCACTCGTGCAGCGCCAGCGTCGAGCGGACGTCCTCCTCGTTGTAGCGCCGGATGTCGTCGAGGATCGCCTGGTCGGCCGACCCGTCGTCGCGACCGGCGAGCCAGCGTTCGTACTCGACGACGGACGAGAGACCGTCGGCGACACCCGCGCCGTCGGCGGATCGCGTGTGGCCCCAGTAGAACTCCTCGAGCTTCTTGATGGAGTAGGAGCCCTTGCTGATGCGCACGCCCTGGCGCACGACGGCATAGAGGTCGACGAAGACCTCGTGGCGCAGCAGCTGGTCGAGCTCGGCCTCGCGCGTCGCGTGCTGGCCGACGAGCCTCTTGAGAGCCGTCGTCTCGTAGGGCGCGTAGTGGTAGACGTGGAGATCGGGGAAGCGCTGCCACCGCTCCGTCAGCCAGTCGACGAGGTCGGTCGTCAGGCGTCCCTCCTCGACGAAGTCGTGCGCCCAGAACTCGACGAACTCCCCCTGCCGCGTCCAGATGCCCGCGAGGTACTCGCGCCCCGCACCGCCCTCGGCCCACGGGTCGCCCTCGAAGTCGAGGTAGACGTCGCCCTCGTCGGGCTCGGGCAGCATCTGCAGCCCCCGGGCCGGCTCGGGGTCGAGCAGCTCGTACTGCGCCTGGCCTGTCTCGCGCTCGGCGAGCTGGAGCCTGGCCTGCTGGAGCAACCGACGCCGGCTCGCGATGGACAGGGCCGGGGCCAGCCGCTCCTCGCTGGACTCGGCCAACGAACGAAGCGTCGGGATGCCGAGGTCGATGAGCGCGGCGCGGTGGTCGGCGCGCATGCCCGCGACCTGGATGAGGTCGTCTCGATCGAGCCACTCCTGCGCACACCGCTCCTTCCACCGGCACTGACCGCAGTGCTGGACGCGCGCGGACTCCGTCTCGCGCGGGTTGGCGATGGCGTCGAGCAGCTCGGCGCGGCGACGGCGGGCGTAGGGGGCCACGTCGACGAGCCGCCACGGGTGCGACTCGGTGTCGCCGGTGACGACGGTCAGCCACTGCGGCGGGACGCCCTGGAGCAGCTCGAGCCGGGCGGCATACGTCGCCATCTGGAGCAGCGCTGGGACCTTGAGCCGCCGCGCCAGCTTGGTGTCGGCGATGTCGTAGCGCCACGGGCCGAGGTCGCTCGGCTCGTCGACGCGCAGGAGGAAGTCGGCCAGCCCCACCCAGTTCCCGTCGAAGAACGTCGCCTGGTAGATGACGTCGACACCCCTGCTCATGGCGTCGAGCGTCGCCGCCTCGGCCTCGACACCCCGCACCCCCAGGGCCGCGATGTCCTCGACGACGCGCCCCTCGGCGACGAGACGCTCGAGGTAGGCGCGCTCGTGCTCGAGCCCCTTGGCGAAGACGAGGTTGAGCGAGTCGTCGGCGCCGCTCGCCCCGCCGCCGGTCCCGGCGCCCGTCCCGTGGCCGGCGTCGAGGGCCTCGAGGTCGAGCGTCGTGATGTGCGCACAGGCCACGTGCTTCGTCAGGTCCGTGGGACTCAGGACGAGGTGACCGTCGATGCGCTGCATGGCGCCGAGTATGCCGTCCGGCACCGACACCCTCGACAACCCGCGAATCAGTTTGCCCGGAACGCGCACCAGCGGCTCGAACGGGGATAGGTTGCATCCGGCGTGGCAGGCAAGTTCGGGGGCGAGCGTCCCTGCGCCCGCGGTGCGCAGGTGCATCGCGGGCGAATGGAGCCACGCAAGGAGGATCTGTTGTCCGACAACACTCGGGGACCATGGCGCTCGCGCCGTGGCGTGATGAGCTCGGTGAGCGCAGGAGCCATCGCGGCCCTGGCCGCCACCACCCTCGGGGCCACGCCGGTGTCGGCGAGCCCTGACCCGTCCGTCAAGCACCGCAGCAACGCCTCGGTTCCCGACGGCCTCACGAGCGCCGGCTCCCTCGGCCTCGGCACCCAGCGCGTGGCCGCTGGCGACAAGGTGGACGCCGGCCTGCGCAAGGCCACCGGTCCCGTCGACGTCATGATCGAGCTCGACGCCGCACCCGCGACGACGGCGTTCGGTCAGGCCCGCGGGCGCGGGCTCGCCGCCGCCAAGAGCGCGGCGCGCACCCAGACCTCGGCGGTCAAGGCAGCCCAGAAGGGCGTCGAGTCCCGTTTCGCCGCCACGGCGACGAAGGCACGGACGCTCTACAAGGTGCACGCCGCATACGCCGGCATCGCGGTCCGCACGGACGCCGCGAAGCTCACCGCCCTCGCGGGCATCCCCGGCGTCAAGGCGATCCACCGACTGACGCCCAAGGCACCGACCAACTCCTCCTCCGTGCCGCTCATCGGCGCGCCGAAGGTGTGGAAGGCGCTGTCGCAGACGGGCAAGGGCGTCCGCGTCGGCATCATCGACACCGGCATCGACTACACCCACGCCGACTTCGGCGGCCCGGGCACGGTCGACGCGTTCACCGCGGCGGGCGCCTCCAACACCTTCACGCCGACCGCCAAGGTCGTCGGCGGCTACGACTTCGCGGGCGACGCCTACAACGCCGACCCGACCTCGGACACCTACGACCCGAACCCGCAGCCCGACCCCAACCCGCTCGACTGCAACGGCCACGGCTCGCACGTCGCGGGCACGACCGCCGGTTTCGGCGTCGCGTCCGACGGCACGACGTGGTCCGGTGGCTACAGCTCGGACATCGACCCGGCCAGCCTCGACATCGGCCCCGGCGTCGCCCCCGAGGCGAGCCTCTACGCCCTCAAGGTCTTCGGCTGCGACGGCTCGACGAACGTCGTCGGGGAGGCGCTCGACTGGGCGGCTGACCCCAACGGCGACGGCGACCTGTCCGACCGTCTCGACGTCGTCAACATGTCGCTCGGCAGCTCCTACGGCTCGCCCGAGGACCCCGACGCCGTCGCCGCGAACAACCTCGCCGCGCTCGGCACCGTCGTCGTCGCCTCCATGGGCAACTCCGGCGACGTCTACGAGGTCGGCGGCTCCCCGGGCAACGCGCCGCGCGTGCTCGCGGTCGCCGCGTCCGACGACGGCAACGACGTCGTCGACGGCCTCAAGGTCGACTCCCCCGCCGGCATCGAGCCGGCCGACACCGTCGACGGCGTCCAGGACAACGTCTTCGCCGCTCTCAATTCGGTCGCCTACGACTGGGCCGCCGAGCCCGGCGTCACGAACGTCCCGGTCGTCACCGTCGGTGACTGGTCGCAGGACCCCAACGCCGGCAACAACACCGACGGCTGCTCGCCCTACTCCTTGGCAGACCAGGCCAAGGTGACCGGCAAGGTCGTCCTGCAGATGTGGCTCGACGGCACCGGTCGTCGCTGCGGCTCGGCCGCGCGCGCCCAGCTCGCGCAGGACGCGGGCGCCGTCGGCGTCATCTACGGCAGCGACGTCAACGCCTTCTCGGCCGGTGTCACCGGCGACGCCGACATCCCCGCGATGCTCACCGTCAACCAGGCGACCGTGGCCATCAAGGCGCAGCTCGACGCGTCCAACGAGGTCCGCGTCACGATGACGAACGACCTCCGCAACGGCGTCTCCATCCGCAACCCCAAGGCGATCGACCAGCTCGCCGGCTTCTCGTCGCGTGGCGTCGGGGTGGCCGGTGGCGTCAAGCCCGACGTCGCGGCTCCCGGTGTCACGACCTTCTCCGCGGCCGTCGGCACGGGCAATGAGGGCATCGCCGAGAGCGGCACCTCGATGGCGTCGCCGCACGTGGCCGGTGAGGCCGCGCTCGTGCGCGGCTCGCACCCGACGTGGACGGTCGAGGAGGTCAAGGCCTCGATCATGAACACCGCGACCCAGGACGTCTTCGTCGGTCCCGACCACACGGGCGACGTCTACGGTCCCGAGCGCGTGGGCGCCGGTCGCGTCGTCGCCGACGCGGCCGTCGGCACGAGCACGCTCGCGTACGTCACCGACGACAAGGGCGCCGTGAGCGTCTCGTTCGGTCCCGTCGCGGTGACCGCCCCGACGCAGACCCTGACGAAGACCGTGCGCATCGTCAACAAGCGCCCGGTCACGTCGGCGGCCTACGCCCTGTCCTACGACGCCGCCCACCCGACGCCGGGCGTGACGTACTCCTTCAGCCCGTCGCAGGTCCGCGTCCCGGGCAACGGCTCGGTCGACGTCTTGGTCACGGCGACCTTCACGCGTTCGGCGCTGCGGGCCGTCGCCGACCCGACGACCGTGGCCGACCCGCTCGAGATCGGCATCCAGCGCAGCTACCGCGCCGACGCGAGCGGCCGCATGCTGCTCGAGCCGGTCCAGGGCACGTCCGGTGGCACGCTGCGTGTGCCGGTCTGGTCCGCTCCGCGGGCGGCGTCGACGATGTCGTCGCCCTCGAGCACGACGGTGACCAAGCAGTCCGGCCTCCCGGCCGGCATCGCCACCTCGATGCTGCCGCTCACGGGCACCGGTATCGACCAGGGCACCGACAGCACGTCGTACGTCTCGACGGTCTCGACGTTCCAGCTGCAGGGCACGAGCCCGCGCCGTGCGGACTGCTCGTCGACCCGCGTCGTCGACTGCAACGCAACCGCCGACGACCGCGGGGCCGACCTGCGCTACGTCGGTGCGGCCACCGACGCACCCGTGTTCGGTCTCGCCAAGTCGATGCTGACCTTCGGCATCAACACCCACGGCCCGTGGCGCACGCCGGCCACGTCCACGGAGTTCGACGTCTTCCTCGACACGAACGCCGACGGCACGGCCGACGCCGCGGTCTACAACACGCGGCTGTCGACGACCGACGACTACGACTACTTCGTGGCCGAGCTCGTCGACCTGCGGCCGGGTGCCGGCTTCGGTGACGTGCTCGACCAGGAGCTCGTCAACGGGGTCGACGGGTCGTTCGACACGAACGTCTTCAACAGCGACTCGCTCGTCATGCCCGTCTCCGTCGAGGTCCTCCAGAAGGCCGGCCTCGTGACGGGTGCCGCGCCGAAGGTCCGCTACTGGGTCAGCTCGCTCGCCCAGGGCTCCGCCGTCGACGCCGTCGGCTCGGCCGCCAAGCCGATGACGATCAGCCTCGCGTCCCCCGGTCTGTCGGCCTACGGGGACTTCGGCACCCTCCTCAACAGCGACCTCCCCGGCGAGAAGCTCGAGGTCCGACGTGACGAGGCCTCCGCCGCTGTCGACAAGCCGCAGGGTCTGCTCCTGCTGCACCACCTCAACACCGACGGCTCCCGGGCCAAGGTCGTCACGGTGCGCACGACGTCGACCACGAAGCTGACGGCCAGCCCGTCCAGCTACACGTATGGCGGGCACTCGACGCTCACGGCGACCGTGTCCCCGTCCACCGCGACGGGCACCGTCACGTTCATCCTGAGCGGCAAGGTCGTGCGCACGGTGTCGCTCAGCGGCGGCAAGGCGGTCCTGCCCCTCAGCAGCAGCCTCGGCCGCGGCGCCCACGCGTTCACCGCGCGTTACAACGGTGACGCGAAGCTCGCCGGCAGCACGTCGGCGTCCGCCGTCGTCACCGTCAAGGGGCTGTCGAGCCGCACGAGCCTCTCGTCGAGCAGCAGCGCCTACCGCTACGGCGGGCGGCCGGTGCTCACTGCGACCCTGTCGCCGAGCTCGGCCACGGGCACCGTCACCTTCCGTGACGGCTCGCGCGTGCTCGGCACCTCGACGGTGAGCAAGGGCAAGGCCACGCTGTGGGCGCCCGTCCTCTCGCGCGGGACGCACTCCGTCAAGGCGACGTACAACGGCTCTGGCGCCTACGTCCCCTCGACGTCCACGGCGGTCACCCTGCGCGTGAGCTGAGCGGTCACCGCGCACCATCCCGACGACGTATGCCGTCCGGCCGCCTCGGCCGGGCGGCATACGTCTGTCCCCGCGACCGTGGGTCGGTCCGCCCGGGTGTGCCGCACGCAGCAGGAAGGCGGCCCTCCGAGGAGGACCGCCTTGCTGCTCGGGCCCGAGGGCCCGTGCTGGTGGCCGGGTCAGGGACGCGGCCACCGATCCGACTCACCGCAGGAGGCCGTTACCGACGTGGCGGCCCCACCACTTGCCAAGGCCCCAGGTGTCCCCGGCGAGCGTCGTGGCGAGAACCGCGACGCCCAGTGCCTCGATCCAGTGGCTGTCGATGAGCGGGTTCGTGTAGACGCCGGTGGTGCCGAGGGGGAACTCGGCGAGGTACATCAGCGCCAGGAGGAGTGCAGCGGTCCAGGCGGCGATCTTGAGGCCGGCGCCGGCGAGGAGAGCGATGCCGATGCCGAGGAGGCCGGCCATGAACAGCCAGTCGGCCCACGGGCCGGCGATGTTCTTGAAGAAGGAGGCGAACGGGCCCTCGGCGTGCTTCATGAAGCCCTGGGCGGGCGTGCCGCCGTGGATCCAGGCCTTGGCCGACGGGGTCATGTAGCCGAGCCCGAACAGCTTGTCCATGAAGGGCCAGAGGAAGGTGAAGCCGAGCACGATGCGCAGACCAGCGAGGAACTTGCGGGCAACGGCCGAGCGGACCACCTCCTCCTGGAAGGTGACGACGCCCTTGGTGGGGTCGTGCGTGGTGACCGGCGCACTACCTTCGGTGTGCGTGTCGCGCGGGATGGTGCCCATGGAACTCAACTCCAGAACTCGGTGTGTGTTCCGGCAGCTTCTCTGTCGGTACTACACAGCGTAGTAGTGACTGGTCCACAACGCTCCCACATCGGGGTGTGATCTGCCGGACACCGGGGCGCCCCGGCTCCGGAGAGCGCGGCGATCCGCTCCGACAGGCGACGCTCCGCCGCGTCAGCGGCGCGAGCGGATGAGGGTGGGGACCTCGAGCTCCCCTGGGGCGTCAGCGAGCTCGCGCACCAGCTCAGCGAGCGCATCGAGCGAACGGCACACGGCGGCATACGACCCGTCGAGACGGATCGGACGGCAGAGGATCCGGGTGCCCGCGTTGCGGATGACGATCTCCGACTCCGGCGCACGGTCGCTGTTGCAGTGGATGAGCAGGCCCGTCGGCAGGCCCATGGCCGTCGTGTAGGCGACGAGCTCGAGGTAGTCGCGCGAGGCCATGTAGCCGTCGGCGCCCATCGAGTACTTGGCGTCGCCGACGAGGACGACCTCGCTGCCGCGGCGCACGACGAGGTCGGGGGCCATCGTGACGGCACGGCCCTCGTCGAGCCAGACGTCCTCGTCGCGCTCGATGCGCATCTGCGGGGCGAGGCGCAGGTCCAGCTCCTGGGCGATCCACCGCTGGAAGAGGTCGTCCATGTCGACCATGAGGCTGTTGGCCTGCTGGTCACCGGCTTCGTGGCTCAGCGACATCGCTTGCAGGACAAGGCGACTGAGCCGCATCGCGTCCTCGTAGTGCTCGTTGAGCCGCGTGATGGGCTGCGGTGCCGCGTGCCTCGTCGCCGGGGTGTCGGCGACGCCGTCGAAGCGGCCGAGGACGCGCAGGGCCTCTCGGCGGACGTGCGGCGCGAGCTGGGGCCACGACAGCATCGCCTGCAGCGTGCAGCGGAAGAGCTGGTTCTCGACGATGTCGGCCGTGAAGTCGTCGAAGCGGCACTGCGGCTCGGCGGCGCTCCACGGCCGGCGCGCGAACTCCTCGACGAGCAGCCGCCCCCGGATGGTCCGCATCCGCTCCTCGCGCGGGACGTAGCCGTGCACGAGACCGCGCATCGTCGACGAGTCGATGAGCCGGATCGCGAAGTACGCGACGCCGTCGATGAGCTCGTCGGTGTCGCTCCACGTCACGTGCTCGTGGTCGAACGCGTCGGGCGAGACGCCGGCGCCGAGCATCGCGAAGAAGTTCGTGACCGACACCTTCGGCGTGACGCGCACGACGAGGCCGGGCACGGCGAGTGCGCCGACCCAGCTCGTCGCACCGATCGTGACGACGTCGGGGTCGGCGGTCGCGTGGATGACGAGCCGCTCCCCCGCTGCCGCGACGAGAGCCGCTCGGGTCTCCCGGGACAGCCGGACCGGACCCGAGCGTCCGTGCTCGGGGATCGGGGCCAGCTCGATGGTCATCGGAGGATCGACTCCACAGTCACGGCCTCGTCAGGTCGAACTGGCCGTAGCGGGCTCGGACGTTCTCCCAGCGGAACTGGGCCAGCTCGTGCTCGCGGCCGTAGAGCTGGTCCTCGATGAACGGGTAGACGTTGTAGTCCCAGATGCGGCGCAGGGTGGCCTCGTCGCCGTCGAGACCGGGGCGCATGAAGTAGCTGTGGCCGATCTGCAGGTGCGGGCCGCGCAGCGCCCGACGCAGGTCCTCGTTGACGCGGTCGACGAGCTCGGCCACCCACACGGGCCCGTCGTGGACCTCGAGCCAACGGCGCAGCAGGCCTTCCATCGGCCCGTCGTGCGGCATGAACGGCACGAAGTCGAAGCGCCGGCGCAGGGCCGCGTCGACGAGCGCGATGGAGCGGTCGGCAGTGTTCATCGTGCCGATGAAGTAGAGGTTGGGCGGCAGCTCGAAGCCCTCGTCGGGCCGGTAGCTCGTCTTGACCGAGTGCGAGCGGTACTCGAGCAGGAAGAGGAGCTCACCGAAGACGCGCGGGAGGTTCGCGCGGTTGATCTCGTCGATGATCATGATGTGCGGTGTCAGCGGATCCGCCTCGGCCGCCTCCGCGAGGAGGGCGAGCGGGCCCTTGCGCAGCTCGTAGACCATCTGGCCCTGGTGGTCGATCTGCGGCCGGAAGCCCTCGAAGAAGTCCTCGTAGCTGCTGCTCGGGTGGAACTGGACGATGTCGCGCTTGGCCGGGTCGGGCTGCAGGGCCTGCGCGAACCGCTGGGCGAGGTAGGTCTTGCCGGTGCCGGGAGGGCCGTAGAAGATGACCTGCTTCTTCTCCTCGAGCAGGCCCTGGATCTCGCGGAGGAAGTCCTCCTCGATGAGCAGCTCCGCGGCGGCCTCGCCGAGGGCGTCGTGGTCGGGCATGAGCGCCTTGTCGGAACGGCGCATGAGCCAGTACGCGAGCTGCGCCTGGCCCCACGGGTCGTCCGGCAGCAGCGGGTCGAGCGTCTGCTTGAGCAGGGCATTGGTCTCGACGTGCGTGCGGCCGCGGGACTTGCCCTCGGTCCAGCGCGCCGGCCCGCCGAGGCGGCCGAGCATCGCGATCTTGCCGGAGTCCCCGCCCAGGGCGAAGAGCGGCAGCCAGTGCTCGGGGTGCGCGATGGCGAAGAGCTTGAGCACGACGCTCTCGCCGAAGCCCTGGACCGGGACGTCGTCGGAGCCGAGCACGCGGTTGATCCGCTCCTCGTCGCGCCCCTCGCCCCACAGCAGGTCGCGCACCATGACGCGCAGCTCGTCGATGCCGGCGGCGTCGAGGGCGTTGATGCTGCTGATGAGGACGGACTGCGCGCCGATGTCGCCGTAGCCGCGCGTCGACACGATCCGCTTGAAGGTCGGCAGGTCGAAGGCCTCGAGCCCCTCCCGCGACAGGCAGGCGGCGAAGACGCGGCGCTGCTCCTGGTGCCAGGCGTCGCGCTCGCTCGGGTAGGGCCGCTCGGCCTTGAAGATCTCGACCTCGCTGTCGAGGTCGACCATGGCGGCGAGCTCGAGGCTGGGGTCGTCGAGGGGCCCGCGCTGGCTGGAGGTCATGAAGCGCAGCAGCGGCGTCAGGGCCCGGGCGGTCGCGATGACGTCGTCGGCGAAGTCGGCGCGTCCGACGGCCTCGTCGCCCTTCCACCAGCGGCCGACGAAGGCCTCGCCGCCGGGGTACTCGCGCCCGACGGGCTCGAGCCGGTCGGTGCGACCGTCCTCGTGGACGCGCAGGAAGCTGAGGCCGCGCGGGAGGTGCTCCTGGACGATGGTGCCGACCTCGCGGTGCTGCTGGTCGCTCTCGCCCTCCCAGCCGCCGTGCAGTCCGAAGGCCACGCCCGACGGGGTGACCCACAGGCGGAAGCCGGGGGCGCCGGCGCCGCCGACGAGGATCCACGCGGCATACAGGTCGGAGCGGTAGGCGGCGTCCTCCCCCGTGTGCTGCTGAAGGGCGAGCGTCGGGGCCTCGAGGTAGAGGCCCGTCTCGGTGGAGAGGCGGTCGATGAGGCTGTCGCTGATGTGGTCGGCCTCGCCGCGCAGCTGGCGTGCGAGATCGGCCGCGCGGTCCTCTCGCCGGCTGTCGCCGTAGCCGGTCGACGGGCGGAAGTCCGCCGCGATCTCGGCCGCCTCGACGCAGACGTCGAGCACCTTGGGCGCGATCCCGACGAACGCCTCGGTCTCCTTGAGGTACCAGAGGATGCGAGCTGCATACTTCGGGTCCTCGGGGCGCAGGGCCGCGCAGAGGTCGGCGAAGGCGACGTAGCGCTCCGCGTGGCTCAGACCGCGCTCGAGCCAGCCGAGCCGCTGGAGCATGTGCGGGGCGTTCTCCCACATGAGCGGCCACTTGCCGCCGTCGTCGGTGGACCAGAAGAGCGAGAGCACGTATGCCGTGTGGCCGGGTCCGGGGGCGCGCTGGCCGCGCGAGCCACCGCGGGCGAGGAAGGCCTCCATGGCCTGGAGCTTGTCGCCGGCGTCCTGCGGGGAGGCCGGGGTCTGGAGGGTGAGCTTGAGCAGGCCGACGACCTCGGCGTACTCCTCCTCGGAGCGGCGCATGAGCGAGGCGAGCCACGGGCCGCCGATGGGGCCGAAGCCGACGTAGGGACCGTCCTTGCGGGTCCACTGGTTCATCGCCTCCTTGAAGGCGACGAGGTCGCTGGAGGCCACGAGGTCGGCGAGGATCTCGCGCAGCTCGCCGTTGCGGGCGGCCCGCTCGGAGTCGAGCTCGGCGAAGAGGGCCTGGGCGTCCTTGTCCGCCTCGGCGGCCCGCTCGATGAGGGCGTACTTGGCGCGCCAACGCTTGACGTCGACGGTGTCAGTGCGAGACATGGGGCTCCCTTGCACGCCCACTTCTAGGGCGCATAGCTACTGCGCGCGTGGAGGTGCGCACAGGACCGCGAAAAGGTTACCTGCCGGTCGCCCATGCTCCGAACTCGTGGGTGTGTCGCCGGTGAGACCCCAGTAATCGCAGCGTCGAACGGCCCCTGACGGCAGCGAATCGCCACCATTGTCACCCGAGCACCCCGGCTCGGTGCACCCGGGGTGCCTGTGGATGACGGACGGGGCTCGGCGTGCGGGTGCGGCACGATCGTCGTAGGTTGCCGTCGTGGAACAAAGGGTGCACAACGCACCTCAGACGACGCAACCGCACGATGATCGACGATCGACAGGGGACGCCGATGACCGCCGCCGCACGCCCGCACCGACACCGCACACTCCTTGCGTATGCCGTCGCCCCCGTCGCGCTCGCGGCGCTGGGTGCGTGCACGGGCAGCGACACCGGTCCTGCGGTGACGACTCCCCCGTCGACCTCGGCCGTCACGAGCTCCTCTGCTCCCACGACCACCACAACCTCGGCCGCCCCGAGCCCCACCGCAACGGTCGACCCCGTCATCGCCAAGATCCCCGCCGCCGCCCGACCCGAGACACAGGCTGGCGCCGCTGCCTTCACCAGGTTCTTCTTCGAGCAGTTGAATCGCTCATTCAAAGACGCCTCACCAGAAGTCCTGGACGGTCTCTTTGCATCTTCCTGCGAGATCTGCACGGACTTGAGCAGGTCCGCCAAGGAATTGAAGATGGCGTCGGAACATCACGATGGCAACACATTGAAGGTCACTTTCTCATCAGCGACGATATTCAATGACCGCGACCGCCAAGTTCTGGTCAAGCTTGAGCAGTTCGCCGTTCCCGTCGTAGATGAGAACGGGAAGCGTGTCGACACGACAAGGGCTGGCTCGGGCGCCTTCGTCGCAGTCCTGCGGTTCAGTACGCACTGGGAACTTACCGACCTAGGCCGCCCGTCATGAAGTCCCTGCGAGTTGCCTTGGCCACGTGTTTGGTCGCCGTAGCCGCCCTCGTCATGTTTCCAAGCGATGCCTTTGCGTGCAGCAGCCGAGACGTTGTTAATTGCGAGACAGATAGCGACTACGCCACGATTGGGCTTCTGAGTCGCACCGAACTGAAGGCGCTGCCCAAGTTCCCGGGAGACAAGGGATCGACTGTTGTGGACGCAAATGACGAGAGGCCGCATTACGAGTACCGAACCCTCGCCGACTGCGACGAAGCAATACCAGGCACCCCGAACGAAGACGTGCAGTGCAGCAAAGCTCTGAGGGCGTGCCCACCTGACACCGTGGGCCCCCTGGCTCGCGTTTGGAGGCAAACGGTCTTGAGTGGTCGCGTGGTTGAGCCTTGGAACAGCGTGGGCCTCACCTGCCACACAGATGTGGCTCCCGGGTCAAGGCCGACGTTGACGATGGCTGACCTCAAGGCGGCGTTCATGAGAACGCCTTGGTCGAAGCCGCAGATCTCCAGCCAGCCGGCCGGCAACACGACACTCGTCAACCTCCGCACCTTCTACAAGGTCAACTGGACGTCGCAGGGATTCCAGCCCGGGGAGGTCGACCGGTCGGTCCTGCGGGGCATCCCGGTCCAGATCCGTCCGAAGCTGGTCGGGTTCACCTACGTGTTCGGCGACGGCTCGAGCACGGGCCCCACCACCTCGACCGGAGGCGTCTACCCGGACGGCGACGTCACACACGTCTACCGCGCCAAGGGCGAGTACCCCGTTCGCGTCGACACCGCCTTCGGGGCCGATTTCAGCCTCGACGGGTCGACGTGGGACGAGATCCCCTCGACGGTGACCGTGCCCGGACCCTCCACCACGGTGACGGTGCGTGAGGCGAAGGGCGTGCTCGTCAACCACTGACGTCACGCCGAGCCCTCATGACCTGATGGTGTGTGCAGCGAGCGTTGCCGGGGCACCGTTCAATGCACACAGGGCCGTGTGACGAGGGCCTGTGACGAGAGTGATCCGGGTCAGGGCTTCTCCTCCGGGGGGACGGAGTCATCCGGCTCGTCGAAGGTGAGCTCGCCCTGCGTCGGCCGTGCCCCGGGTCCAGCGACGCCGGCCACGTCGCCGCTCGGGGTGGCGTCGGCGGCGGGAACGATGTTGTTCGCCGGCGGCACCGACACGTCCGCGTCGAGGTCGTCCTCCTGGCTCGGCTCGACATCAGGCACCTCGTCCGCCCACGAACCCCCATCGTCCTCCTCGACTGCCTCGTCGAGCGCCGCCACAGCCTCGGGCTCACCCACTCCGGCCAGGTCACCGTTCGGGGTCGCGTCGACGACCGGTGCGATGTCAGAGGCCGCGCCATACGTCGCGTCGGCCACGGGTGCGATGTCAGAGGCCACGTCATCGTTCGGGGTCGCCTCTGCGACGGGCGCGACGTCGGCGGACTCGGCCGAGGACCTCGACAGCAGCGCGTCCTCGTCCTCGGCGTCACGATCCCACGACTCCGCCGCGCCCGGAGCCTCCGAGAGCGGCGTGTGAGGCCCTCCGAATCCACCCGCGTCACCATCGACCTCGTCGTGCGACCTCTGCGACGTCTCGGCGGGCTCGGTGGCCAGGACTCCGGCGCCGGCCGCGGCGGCGAGGTCGGCCCCTCCGGCGATGCCCACGGCTCCTGCCACGGGCTCGCCCGGGGAGACCACCGGAGTGAGTTCGGGCGCCGCCGGGTCGGCGGGGGCGCCTACACCCTCCTGCACCGTGCGGCTCGCGTGCTTGACGGTGAGGAACCACGTGATCGCGGCACCGAGGACGAACGCCAGCACCAGGAGCAGCCACTTCATCGCGTGCCCTCCCAACCGCCCGAGCCGCCAAGATCGGCGAACGCCTCGTCCGCGGACCGAGCCGGCACGAGCCGCCCGGACACCGCGATGGCGACGAGCGAGCCCACGACGAACCCGACGATGCTCCACAAGAAGCCGCTCCAGAAGCCGCCGTCGCTGCGACCGAGGAAGCCGAGCAGCACGGTCACGACGACGAGGGCCGTCCACCACGCGCCACCGACCCCGGTCCGGTACGAACGGGTCACGGTCTTCCCACTGCTGTGGGCCTGCTGGGACATCGGTCCTCCACGGGTTGCGTCGCGCGGTCGCGACGACGCTACCCCGCCCGCCCCCGAGGACGCAGGAAACGCCACGGCGTCCGTCGCCACTCCACGGTCCCCCGACGGTCCGTCTCAGGCCGCGGCGCAGCCACCCTCCGCCGTCAGCACCGCAACGGCGTCCGGGGCCGCGATCGCAACCGCGTGCAGGGTGAACCCAGTCGTGCGGCAGGCGTCTTCGAACGCCGCCCGCAGGTCACGATCACGAGGGGTGGGCGCCGCCCGGCCGGGCCGTGCGATCACCATGACGACGTCGTGCACGTCATGCCGCGCCATCTCGGACAGGAGCAGCCCGACGCCCTCGAGGACCTGGCCGACATCGACGCGCCGCGGCTCGTCGGGCAGGCAGATCGGCTGGAGCAGCCGCCCGTTGTCGTGCATGAACAGCAGGTAGGTCGCTCCGTCGCACCTCGTCTGCTCGGTGACGATGAGGTCGACCACCCCCTCGAAGACGTCGGGGTCGGTGATCGGTCGCTGGGCCCAGTCTCGCGGAAGCTCGTCGAAGCGCATGGCAAGAGCATGGCCGCCACCGCTGACAGTCGACCGGCGTTGTCCACACGCCCCGACGACGCCTCACCGCGAGAGGTAGCGTTCTGGCACCAGGTCCGATGCCACGATCTCCTCGCCAGCGGGCGGCGCGAGGCCGACCGCCGCGGAAGGACGTCCATGCCGCACACGTCTGGCCGACCGGCCAGCCTCACCGCCACCGAGCTCGTCGCTGCGTACGCCTCCGGCGACCTCTCTCCCGTCGACGTGCTGCACGACGTCGCCGACGTCATCGAGACCCGGGAGCCTCTGCTCAACGCCTTCTGGCGGCTCGACCTCGAGGGTGCCGAGGCTGCCGCCCGCGACAGTGAGGCCCGTTGGCGCAGGAGTGAACCCGCGGGGCCGATCGACGGCGTGCCGGTGACGATCAAGGAGAACCTCGGTCGCGCCGGCGTCCCGATGCCCTTCGGCAACGCCGGCGTCGAGCCCGTCGTCCCGACACGGAGCAGCCCGGTCGTCGAGCGGATCGAGGAGTCCGGCGGCGTCGTGCTCGGCTCCACGGTGATGCCCGACTGGGGCATGCTCAGCTCGGGCGTCTCGAGCCTGCACGGCATCACCCGTTCGCCGTGGGACCCCTCACTGACGACGGGGGGCTCCAGCTCAGGCGCCGGCGCCGCCGCCGCTGGCGGCTACGGGCCGCTGCACGTCGGCACGGACATCGGCGGCTCGATCCGTCTGCCGGGCACCTGGCTCGGCCTGACGACCCTCAAGCCGAGCGCCGGACGTGTCCCCCTCGACGCCCCGTACCTCGGCCGAGTGGCCGGCCCGCTCGTACGGTCGGCCGCAGACGCGGCGCTGTTGCTGTCGGTGATCAGCCGCCCCGACCCGCGCGACTGGACGAGCCTCCCGCCCGCCGACCTCGCCGCTGTGCTGCCCCACGACGCCCTCGACGTCTCCCGTCTGCGCATCGGTCTGCTGCTCGATGCCGGGTGCGGGCTTCCGGTCGACCCGGTCGTGGCGCACGCGGTCGAGGCTGCCGCCGCCCTCTTCGCCGACTCCGGAGCGGAGGTGGTGCCCCTGGCCCCGTTCATGGCGCCGAGGATGCTGCGGGATCTCGACGAGTTCTGGCGGATGCGTTCGCTCACCGACTTCGACGCCCTGACACCGGAGGCCCGCGCGCGGGTGCTCCCGTTCATCCGGCGGTGGGTGCTCGCCGTACGCGGCGTCGACGGGCCGTCGGTCATGCGCGACTACGCGAGCATCATGTCCCTCCAGCAGGCCACGATCGCCGCCACCGAGCGTTTCGACCTCGTGCTCTCCCCCGTCGCACCGATGACGGCGTTTCCTGCAGGGTGGCCGATGCCGTGGGGCGACGACGACGAAGGCATGGCGCACATCGGCTTCACCGTGCCCTACAACATGTCCGGTCAGCCCGCGGCCTCGGTGAACTGCGGTTTCACCCCAGACGGGCGCACCATCGGCCTGCAGGTGTCCGGGCGACGCTTCGACGACCTCGGGGTGCTCCGCGCCGTCGACTGGTACGAGCGACGCCGCGGCGCGGCGGCGACGCCCCGCTGGCCCATCCCCGAGAGAGAACGAGGCGCGACTGCCACCCCCGCCCCTCGTCACGAGCAGGGCCGTCCGTGAGGCCCGCCCGAGGGGCGATCGGGCTCGCACGGCAGAATGCGTGGCCCCGGTGTGTCGTCGACGTCTAGGAGTTCAGCCCCCGTGAGCGTGCAGGTGAAGGTGCCGTCCATCGAACGTCGCATCGCAGAGGAGCTCGGTGTCCGCGACGGACAGGTGGCCGCGGCCGTCGGCCTGCTCGACGGCGGCTCGACGGTGCCCTTCGTGGCGCGCTACCGCAAGGAGGTCACGGGCGGCCTCGACGACGCCCAGCTGCGCACGCTCGAGGAGCGTCTCGGCTACCTCCGCGAGCTCGAGGAGCGACGCGCTGCCGTGCTCGCCTCCGTCGAGGAGCAGGGCAAGCTCGACGACACCCTGCGCGCGCAGATCCTCGCCGCGGAGACCAAGGCGCGCCTCGAGGACATCTACCTCCCGTTCAAGCCGAAGCGCCGCACCAAGGCGCAGGTCGCCCGCGAGGCAGGACTCGAGCCCCTCGCCGAGCTGCTGCTCGGCGACCCCGGCACCGACCCCGGCACCGCCGCAACGCGTTTCGTCGATGCCGACCGTGAGGTCGCCGACGCCGCCGCCGCTCTCGACGGCGCCCGCGCGATCCTCGTCGAGCGCTTCGCCGAGGACGCAGACCTCATCGGTGACCTGCGCGAGCGCGTCTGGAAGCAGGGCCACGTCGGCTCGCGTGTCCGCTCCGGCAAGGAGGAGGAGGGCGCGAAGTTCTCCGACTACTTCGACTTCGCCGAGCCCCTCGCCAAACTGCCCTCGCACCGCATCCTCGCCCTCTTCCGCGGCGAGAAGGAGGACGTCCTCTCGCTCGAGATCAACCCCGAGGACCCAGCGGCCGAGCAGCCGCCCGGCCCGACGGCATACGAACGCGCCATCGCTCGGCGATTCGGCATCGAGAACACCGGGCGCCCCGCCGATCAGTGGCTCGCCGACACCGTCCGTTGGGCCTGGCGCACGAAGATCCTCGTCCACCTCGGCATCGACGCCCGGATGCAGCTGCGCCGAGCGGCCGAGGAGGAGGCCGTACGCGTCTTCGCGGCCAACCTGCGCGACCTGCTGCTCGCTGCTCCCGCCGGTGCGCGGGCCACGATGGGTCTCGACCCGGGCTTCCGCACCGGCGTCAAGGTCGCCGTCGTGGACGGGACCGGCCGCGTCGTCGCGACCGAGGTCATCTACCCCCATGTCCCGCAGCACCAGTGGGACCGCTCGCTCGCGACCCTCGCACGGCTCGCGAAGGAGCACTCGGTCGACCTCATCGCCATCGGCAACGGCACCGCGTCGCGCGAGACCGATCGCCTCGCCGCCGACCTCATCAAGGCACACCCCGAGCTGAAGCTGACGTCGGCCGTCGTCTCCGAGGCCGGTGCCTCGGTCTACTCCGCGTCGGCGTTCGCGTCGCAGGAGCTGCCCGGCATGGACGTGTCGCTGCGCGGCGCCGTGTCGATCGCGCGGCGCCTGCAGGACCCCCTCGCCGAGCTCGTCAAGATCGACCCGAAGTCGATCGGCGTCGGTCAGTACCAGCACGACATCAGCCAGACGGCCCTCTCGCGCTCGCTCGACGCGGTCGTCGAGGACTGCGTCAACGCCGTCGGCGTCGACGTCAACACGGCGTCGGCTCCCCTGCTCACCCGCGTCTCGGGCATCACCCCCGGTCTCGCCGAAAGCATTGTCGCCCACCGTGACGCGACTGGCCCGTTCCGCACGCGCAAGGCTCTCAAGGACGTGCCGCGCCTCGGGCCGAAGGCGTTCGAGCAGGCGGCCGGCTTCCTCCGGATCCCGGGCGGCGACGACCCGCTGGACGCGTCGGCCGTGCACCCCGAGGCCTACCCCGTCGTCCGACGCATGCTCGAGTCGACCGGGCAGAAGCTGACCTCGCTCATCGGCAACACCGTTGCGCTGCAAGCAATCCGTCCTGCCGACTACGTCGACGACAGCTTCGGCCTGCCGACCGTCACCGACATCATCAGCGAGCTCGACAAGCCCGGGCGCGACCCGCGACCGACCTTCAGGACGGCGACCTTCAAGGACGGCGTCGAGGAGATCAAGCACCTCAAGCCGGGGATGACGCTCGAGGGCGTCGTGACCAACGTCGCGGCGTTCGGTGCGTTCATCGACATCGGTGTCCACCAGGACGGCCTGGCCCACGTCTCGGCGCTCTCCAAGAGGTTCGTGCGCGACCCGCACGACGTCGTGAGGTCCGGCGACGTCGTCATGGTCAAGGTCCTCGACGTCGACGTGCCCCGCAAGCGGATCTCGCTGACCCTGCGCCTCGACGACGAGGTGACTCCGGGCTCCCCGAAGGAGCGGACCGGACAGGGCCCGGGAGACCAGCCGCGCGGCGACCAGAGCCGTGATGGCCAGGGCCGTGGCGGCCAGGGCCGCGGTGGCCACGGTCGCGGAGGTCAGGGCTCTGGAGCCCAGGGCGGCCGGCCCCGCAGGGACGACCCGCCCGCCAACAGCGCCATGGCCGACGCCTTGCGCCGCGCCGGTTTCACCGGCTGACCGCGCGGCGACGGCGCCTCAGGCGTCCGGCGCGGCTGCGTGGAAGACCGCCTCGACGTTGTTGCCGTCGGGGTCGCGCACGAACGCGCCGTAGTAGCCGGGGTGGTACTCCGGCCACAGGCGCGGCTCGTGCAGCGACTCGGCGCCGAGCTCGAGCGCCGTGGCGTGGAAGGCCCGCACCGCGTCGACGCCGTCCGCCTGGAACGCGCAGTGCATCTCGCGGTTGGGCTCGGTCCCCTGCCATCGGCTGATCCAGAAGTCCGGGTGCCCCTCGGTGCCGTAGCCGATGGCCACGCCGACGTCCATCTGTCGGGTGTAGCCGAGGACGCCGAGCACCGCGTCGTAGAAGCGGGCGCTGGCCTCGAGGTCGGAGCAGTTGACGCCGAAGTGGTCGATCATGCCCCCGAGGCTAGGCCCGAAGCGGACCGAAGTGGGGGCCTTCACCCATTGTCTTCCGGGCCAGTCTTTGGTCGACTGTCAGTGGTGGGTCCGGCCCCATCAGGGGGCCGGTCCGTACGACCCGGAGGTGCCCATGAGCAGTTCAACGCAGTCGATCCCCGAGAACGCGGAGGATGCCGAGCTCGAAGGATCTCCCGCGGGCGTGCACTCGAGCCTGACCGTCGGCGCGCCCGTCGACCGGGTGTGGCAGCACCTCATCAGCGCCCGCGGCACCGAGGCGCTCCTCGGCCCCGGCGTCACGCTCGGCAACAAGGGCGAGTCGTGGCACAGCTCCGACGGTCCCCATGGCGTCGTGCGCAGCTACCACCCGATGGAGCAGGTACGCGTGTCGTGGCACCCCCACGCGGACGGCCCGCTCAGCATCGTCGACCTGCAGCTCAAACCGGACGGTGAGGGCACGCGCGTCGACCTCTACCACGAGGGTCAGGGCATCGCCGAGGACGGCGCCGGCGACAAGTCCCGCTGGGACGACGCCCTCGGCCGTTTCGCGCAGGCCCTCGACGCCTGAGCCCAGCGCCCGGGCCGAGGGGCCAGGCGCCGACGACGCCGTCGCGGACGCTCGACGCCGTCGCGGACGCTCGACGCCGTCGCGGACGCTCGACGCCGTCGCGGACGCTCGACGCCGTCGCGGACGCTCAGCGGACGACCATGACGGGGCAGGCCGCGTCGTGGATGGCGCGGTGGCTGACCGACCCGAGCAGCATGCCCGTGAACCCGCCGTGCCCCCGTGAGCCGACGACGATCATCCCTGCCGTCGCGCCCAGGTCGGCGAGGGACTGGCCCGGGTCTCCGTAGAGCACCTCCGTCGTGACGATGACCTTCGGGTGCAGCGCCCGCACGCGCTCGGCCGCGCGCAGCACCGACTGCTCGGCGTTGTCGCGGATCGCGTGTGTCTCCTCCGTCCCGCCCTTGGCGGTCTCGACGTACGTCCAGGCCTCCATCGACGGCGAGTGCGCGACGCGCACGATGTGCAGCACGGCCCCCTCGCGCTCGGCGACCTCGACGGCCGCGTCGACCGCCCGCATCGCGGCGTCCGAGTCGTCGATGCCGACGACGACGTCGTGCCCGCGCCCGGGACGGGGCGGCATCGGCACGTCGTCGGGGGTCTTGCCCTCCGGTCCGCGGACGACGACGACGGGGCAGTGCGCGTGCGCGGCGACGGCATACGACGTAGAACCGAGCAGCCCGGCCAGGATGCGTCCACGCCCGCGGCTGCCGACGACGACCATGGCGGCGTCCTTCGACATCTCGACGAGCTGGGCGGCGGCGCTGCCGAGCCAGTACTGCGTCGTCACCTGGGAGGCGTCGAGCGTGGCGCCGGCGCGGACCGCACCCTCGTCGACGATCGCCTTGGCGGCGTGCTCGAGCGAGGGCTCGATCTCGGAGAGGTCCATCGCCGGGAACGCGGGGGTGGCGGCCAGGTTGACGTTGTGCACCAGGGTCAGGTGCTTGCCCTGCTGCCGAGCCGTCTCCGCGGCCCACTCGAGCGCGAGCTGTGATGATGCCGAACCGTCGTAGGCGACGACGATCCCGTTCGTGGTCCACACCTGGCCGTTCATGGTGCTCCCCTTCTCTCGTTCACATGGCCGGGCCTCTGCTCCGTCCACCTCCATCGTCCCGCCCGGCCAAGAGGCCGCAGGTCCTTTGTGACCACTCAGACAGGGCACGCGTCCCCGATGGCGTATGCCGCCGGGCCGGGTCGAGCGACCCGGCCCGGCGGACTGCGTGGTGGGTCAGCCGACGGCCTTGAGCGCGTCCACTTCCCCAGCGCCGAACCAGCCGTTCTGGCCGCGGCCGCCCTGACACCGCTGCGCCGCGCCGTCGTCGACGCCCGGGAAGAAGGCGTACGGCGAGATGTCCGCGGGGCACGCGATCGGGTTCGTCGCACGCTGCAGATCGGCTGCGAGCGCACCACCGGTGTCGCCGGTGACACTCGCGATGAGCGCGGCCACGCCGGCGGCGTGCGGGGAGGCCATCGACGTGCCCTGCTGGTAGCAGTACGTCGCGCCACTCGCATCGACGAGTCGACGTGCCGGCAGGCACGTCACCGTGAGCAGCGCCGCGGGCCAGGTCGAGAGCACCCGGCCGTTGGGAGCGGCGGGCGTCAGCTGCAGGATGGAGTCGCCGCCCGGCGCCGCGACGTCGACCGCCGAGATGCCGTAGGACGAGTAGAACGACTTCATCTGCTTGTTGCCCGTGGCGCTGACGCCCACGACGCCCGGCACCTCGGTCGGGACGACGGCACACGCGTTGCTGATCGTCCGGAGCACCGGGTTCGTGTCGTCGGGACTCGTCGCGTCCTGGGTCGGGTGCGACAGGTCGTCAGCCTGGTTGCCCGCGGCCGCGACGACGAGCACACCCTTGTTCTGGGCGTACTTGATGGCGCGACGCTCGGCGGTCCAGATGGCCCGCTGCTCGGCGTCGTTGCGGCAGTTGAAGAGCCACGGGTCGGCGAAGTAGCTGTTGTTCGTCACGTCGACGCCGTGGTCGGCCGCCCACATGAAGGAGCAGACGACGGCCTCGGGGAAGAAGAAGCCGTCGGCGTTGCCGGCCTTGATGCCGGCGATCTTCACGCTCGGTGCCACCCCGACGATGCCGATGCCGTTCGCAGCTGCGGCGATCGTGCCGGCCGTGTGCGTGCCGTGACCGTTGTCGTCGGCGGCCGCCACCGCGCCGGGCACGGGGGCCCCGCTGACGCAGTTGGCGCTCGCGGCGGAGTCGACGTTCGGCGCGAGGTCCGGGTGCGTGTAGTCGAGGCCGGTGTCGATGTCTCCCACGAGGATCGAGGGGTCACCCGTGCTGATGGCGTGTGCCTCGCCGACCTTGATCTGGGTCATGTCCCACTGCAACCCCGACAGCGAGTCGTTGAGGCCCGGGAGTCCTGCCACGTTCGCGGTGGTCTGGGTCGCGGCTGCGGTGTCGGCCGAGACCGCTCCGCCGTCGACGGCGCTGGCGAACCTCGTCGTGGCGACGGCGCCCTCGACACCCGTGGCCCGACGCATCTTCGCGGCGAAGTCGGGGCTGGCAGACCGCGCGACGACGACGCTGATGGGGGCGTAGGTCGCGACGACCTGACCGCCCGCTGCGGCGACGGCGCTGCCCGCGCCGCTCGTGGAGGTCTTCTCCTTGTAGACGACCAGATAGGTCGAGCTCGCGCCGGTCGTGGAGGCGTCGGCCGACGCCACCCCGGTCGCGAGTGCGGCGGCCGCGACGACCGCGACCGCCCCGAGTACTGCAGTCCCCCGAGATCCACCCCTTCGTGACACGGACATGGTGCTCTCCTCCGCGGTGGCGGCGTGTGCGTCCCACCGCTCCGGGCCGACTCCTGTGGCGGCCCAGTTGTCCACGCTAGGGCTGTCGGGTCGTCGGCACCGGCCTTCTCAGGAGCCTGAGAGTCCGCTCGACGATCGCTGGGAATGATTCGGGCGTTTGGGGCTTCTGCGAGCGAATTCTCCCGTGCGAGTAGAGGACTCGAGTCGAGGACTCGTCAGGTCGAGTCCCGGGCGGCAGCCGTGGCGCGGTCGTTGGCGCGCTGGATCGCCTCGACGAGCTCGGCCTTGCTCATGGTGGAGCGCCCCGACACCTCGAGGCGCTTGGCGATGTCGTAGAGGTGTCGCTTCGAGGCGTTGGCGTCGACCCCGCCRGCCGAGTCCCCGTCGTCGCGGTGGGCCCTCGCCTCGGCACCGCGGCGTTCGGCCTGGCGGTCGCTCGGTCCCTTCTCGGCCTTCTCCTCCCAGTGGTCGCCGACCTTCTCGAAGGAGTGCTTGAGCGAAGCGAACGCCGTGCGGTGGGCTCGCTCGCCCTCGCCGTACTGCTCCACCGCGGCGTCGTGCGTCGCGAGCCACGTCTCCTGCGCCTTCTTCGACGACCGCTCGAGGGTCGAGGGCAGGTCCGTGCTTCCGCTCGTTGGCTTCCTGGCCGGCATGTCGTTCCTCCTGCGCTGTCGAGGGAGGGCGCCTGTGCCCCCGCCACCCTGACGTACCCAGCGGGACGGCGTGTGACCACCCGACGGCATACGCACTCGGGAGGGCACCGGGGCAAACCGACACGAAGCACGTTCGTCGTGCCGGGCCATGGGGTAGGACTCCGGCGGTGAGGACGCGGCGCCGCGCGCCCTGACCCGACGGTTCACAGCGATTCGGATCGAAGGAGATGGGGATGAGCGAGGCTGTCGCACAACGCACGGACGGTGCCATCAGGAGTCTGGTGCCCGCCCGTATGGACCGGCTCCCGTGGACGAAGTTCCACTGGTCGGTCGTTCTCGGGCTCGGGGTGTCGTGGATCCTCGACGGACTCGAGATCCAGATCGTGTCGGAGTCGGGGTTCCAGAAGACGCTCGGCATGTCCGCCACGCAGGTGGGGCTGACGGGCACGGTCTACCTCGTCGGCCAGGTGGTCGGAGCGCTGACGTTCGGTCGCCTGACCGACCGGCTCGGGCGCCGCAAGCTGTTCATCATGACGCTGGTCATCTACCTGATCGGATCAGGCCTGGCCGGCCTCTCACCGAACATGTGGTTCCTGTGGGTCTGCCGCTTCGTCGCCGGTTTGGGCATCGGCGGTGAGTACACCGCGATCAACTCGGCCATCGACGAGCTGATCCCCGCGCGCTTCCGCGGTCGCGTCGACATCGCGATCAACGGGACGTACTGGTTCGGCGCGTTCTTCGGAGCGCTCGCGAACCTCTACCTGCTCAACCCCGACAACGTCGCCGAGAACGTCGGCTGGCGCCTGGCGTTCTTCATCGGCCCGATCCTCGGCCTGTCGATCATCTGGCTGCGCCGGCACATCCCGGAGAGCCCGCGCTGGCTGCTCACCCACGGTCGCGGGGAGGAGGCCGAGCGCACGGTCGACGAGATCGAGGAGCGGGTGCGTCGCGAGGGTGGCGAGATCCCGGAGGTCGACGACAGCAAGGCCATCCTCGTCAAGCCCGAGGACCGCATGGGGCCGAAGGTGCTGTGGGACGTGTTCGTGCGGCGCTACGGACGACGCACGGTGCTCGGCCTGACGATGATGGTGACGCAGAGCTTCCTCTACAACGCGATCTTCTTCACGTACGCGTTGGTGCTGACGAACTTCTACGGCATCAGCAAGGCCCAGACCTCGCTCTACTTCCTGCCGTTCGCGGCCGGCAACCTGATGGGACCGCTGCTCCTCGGTCATCTCTTCGACACCATCGGGCGTCGCAAGATGATCTTCAGCACCTACACGATCGCGGGGCTCGTCCTGCTCGTGTCGGCCTGGGCCTTCCACGCCGAGATCCTCACCGCGACGACGCACACGATCTTCTGGTGCGTCTCGTTCTTCTTCGCCTCGGCTGGAGCCTCCGCCGCCTACCTCACCGTGAGCGAGATCTTCCCGATCGAGGTGCGCGGCCAAGCGATCAGCTACTTCTTCGTCGTCGCCCAGTGCGCCGGCGCCGTCGCACCCGTGCTCTACGGCGCACTCATCGGCGACGGCAAGGACCGCGGCCCGCTCACGTGGGGCTACGTCGCCGGTGCGGTCATCATGATCATCGGTGGGGCCGTGGCCCTGGCGATCGGGATCGACGCGGAGCAGAAGTCCCTCGAGGACGTCGCCGACCCGCTGAGCAAGGTCTCGGAGGAGTCGGGGGCCGCGGCATGAACGTCGCGGACCTGGGGCGCCAGCACACGATCGTCGTCGGCGTGAGCCCCACGAGTGGCTCCCCCGGTGCCCTTCGATGGGCCGTCGAGCAGGCCGCGGCGCGCGGTGGACGCGTCGTGGCCGTCCGGGCCTGGCGCCCGCACGCACCCGAGACGGCGACCGGCGGCCGCGTGCCGTCGGTCGTCTCCGACGACAGCGCCCTCTCTGCCGAACAGTCACGCCTGGCCGAGGACGTCGCGCACGTCCTCGGCCGCGACCACCTCGTGGAGACGCGCGTCGTGGCGGGCAAGCGTCGTGCCGTCCTCGTCGAGGAGAGCCGCGGCGCCGACCTCGTCGTCATCGACGCCGGTCACTCCACCGAGGTCGGCGCCCGCTGGCTCGGCAGCCGTGTCGTGCGCGCAGCGCACTGCCCGGTCGTCGTCGTGCCACCCGCGCTCGGCGGCCGCGGGTCGAGCCCGCTCGGGGCGGCCGCCAGCAGCTTCGGCCGCTCGGTCGAACGCGCCGCCGGCACCGCCGGGCGCCCCGGCTTCCAGCGCCCGCCCTCGACCTGACGCCTTCGTCGCCTCTCACGAGACCGTATGCCGTGTGGCCCGGTCCCGGGACCCGAATCCTCCGCGAATTGCACCGATTCGGGCCCGGGACCCACCGCGCCCTGGTTCGGTTCGTCCGGAACCCGATCAGGGCACGAGCATGACCGGGCAGGTCGCGTCGCGGATGAGCTGGTAGGAAGACTGCTCGGACAGCACGGCAGCGGGCGCCTCTCGGAGTGGCGCACCGACGACGAGCAGTCCGGAATGTCCCGTGGCCTCCGCCAGGGCCGAGACCGGGTCGCCGGTGAGGATCTCGACAGTGACCACAAGCGCGGGGTGCTGTGATGTCAGGGAGGCGATGGCATACGGAATCCTCTGTCTCGCAGCATCACTGACGCCCCCACGTGTGGCCGTGACGAGCCGCAGCGACGCACTGCAGGCGACAGCGATGCGGGCCGCGGCGGACACGATTCGCTCTACGCGCCCAGCGTGCTCCTCCCCGTCCCCGCCGGCGATGGCGCAGACGACCTCGCCGCGCGGATCCGGGATCCGCGCGTCACCGCTCGCGAAGGACGCGAAGCGGCCGAGGTCGTGCAGGACGACGACGGGGCAGTACGCATGGGCGACGACCGCGTAGGAGACGGAGCCGATGAGCGCGGGCGGGCACGTCCCCGGCCGCGGGTCCCCAGCACGACGAGCTCGGCGGACATCGATGCATCGACCAGCGCGGGCGCCGGCCCGCCGACGGCATGGACCGCACGCACCCGCCCTCGGGCAAGCGCTGGGCCGGGCCAGGTCGACGGACCGCCGACGATCGTCCGGGCCACCATCTCCAGCGAGGGGCTCAGCGGGCGCAACGCGTAGCCGCGCCGGCTCGGCACCAGGTCGAGCTCGACGGCATGGATGATCTTCAGGCTGTCGTCGAGAACGCGAGAGACCGCCGCGGCCCAGACCAGGGCACACTGCGAGGCTGGGGACCCGTCGTAGCCCACGACGATCTGGCCGCAGGCTGGTCCGACATCCTGGATGCGAATTCCCTTGACCACCAGTGACGTCGAGTCATCTGCCGCGTCAGCGAATCACCATGACGGGGCACGGCGCGTCGTGGACGACCCGGTGACTGACCGAGCCGAGCAGCATTCCGGTGAAGCCCCCGTGACCGCGAGAACCCATGACGATGAGGCCGGCCCTCACGTCCACGGCGTAGGCCGCGACTGCAGCACCGGCCCCGCCACCGAGGACGGTGGTCTGCACGTCGAGCCCCGGGTGGGCACGTCGCGCGTCCTCCGCGACGTCGCGCAACAGCTGGCCGACGTGGAGGTGCATCTGGTCGATCATCTCCTCGCGACCCAGGATCGTGTCGGTCTCCGGCCACGCCTCGAGGCCACCCACGTTGTCGACGGCGACGATGTGCAGCGACGCCTCCGCGGCCGTGGCGATCTGCACGGCGGTCTCGAGCGCCTTCTGGGAGTTCTTGGAGTCGTCGAAGGCGACGACGACAGGATGCGACGGACCCGCGTGGATCACGGAGGACCCACGGACCACGACCGCGGGGCAGTGGGCGTGGGCCGTGACGGCATACGCCGTCGAGCCCAGCAGGCCACCGGAAACCGCCCCGTGGCCGCGTGACCCGGTGACGACGAGGTCGGCCCTGGACGAGATGCCGACGAGCTCGGCGGCGGCGCCGCCGATGACGCTCAGCGGGTGGACGTCCTTGCGGTCCAGTGTCTTCGTTGCGATGTCGATGGCCTCCGCCAGGACGCCTCGCGACATCTCGTCGTACGCGTGCGCCTGGACTCCGGGGTCGTAGGCGCGGAACGTCGGCGTCATCGTCAGCCCGACGCAGTGCAGCAGCGTCAGCTGGCGGTCGTCACGCTTCGCGGTCTCGACGGCCCAGTCGAGGGCGAGGCGTGCTCCCGGTGACCCGTCGTAGCCCACGACGATGCCGGCATCCATCGTCTCGTCGGTCGACTCGCGGGTCGACTCGTTCGTCGAGCTGACTGCGGCGCTCATCGCTCTCCCCTTCCACGGCGGTCGGGGCCGCATGCTCCGGCCACTCCCATCGTCCCGCGTCGGGCGTGCGTCGGCAGGGAGTTGTGACTGCTCAGACAGGTCGGCGGCGGGCGGCCCCCCCGCCGCCGACCTGGTGTCAGGTGCCGATCAGCACATTCACCGACGTGTTGTCGGTGCAGTCGGGGATCTCGCGGATGGCCCACCGGCCGCGGAGCCCGTTGCCGTCGAAGTTGGACTCGGCGTCCCGCTCCTCCACCTCACCCTCGGACGCCGACCAGCCACGGGTCGAGTAGGCGGTCTGCATGTCGGCGAGCGTCTGCTTGAACGGCTTGGGCGACACCGCGGTGACGACCGTGCGACCGGCGCTGCGGGCCTCGACGCTCGTGACGACGTACCCCTCCGGCACGACCGCGCTCGCGGGGAACGACGCCGGCACCGTCACCGGCTTGGCGTCCTTCGCGCAGACGAGGGCCGCACTGGTCGAGCTAGGCTGCGCCGCCATCGCCGACTCCAGCTCGTCGTTCTCGCAGCCGGCGAGGACGAGCGCCGTGACGAGCGCCCCGGCGGCGAGGGCGACGCGAGGTCCCGACCGCTGGTTGAGCCGTCTCATCTCGTCACCTGGAGCTGACGCTCGTTGTCGGCCTCGTCGGACTCCCGGATGCGTCCGTCCGGGTCGACGACGACGGCGACGACGTGCGTGCCCTTGCCGAGACGGACGCCCGGGAACGTGACGGCCGCCGAGCGGCCGGGCTGGACGTCGACCGGCGACGAGGTGGCGACGTCGACGCCGTCGACGCGGAGTCGCGTCGTGACGGCCCCGGCGGCGGCCTTGCCGGGGTTGGCGACGGTCGTCGACGCGGCATAGAGGCCGCCGGCCTTCGTGACGGACACGGAGGTCGGGGTGATGTTCGGCAGGGCGTCGTAGGCGGCATACAACGTGTTGCCCGCCTGCTGGCGCGCGATGGTCGCATAGGCATCGAAGTTCTGGGCGCCGCCCGACTGCGCGCAGGCACCGGTGCACCCGTCGGCATACCCGACCTCGACCCGGCCGGTCCGGTCGACCGTGACGTCCATGAAGTCGAGGAGGTTGCGGTCGTTGCCACACGTGGTGCCACCCGTGCAGATGGAGCCACGCTGGACGGGGTCGCTGGGCGTCGTGTCGACGGTGACCCAGCTCTTGCCGCCGTCGTACGTCGTCGCGACGTAGAGGTGCCAGTCACCCTTGAAGGTCGTGGCGTCCTGGTAGTTCCCGGCGGTGGTCGTGCCGATGAAGGCGAACGAGGCGCGGTCGTCGTCACCGGCCACGACAGCGGGGAAGACGGTGTTGTGCACCCCGAGGCCCGCGCCGACGTTCTGGTCGTCGGTCCACGTCTTGCCCTTGTCGCGGCTCACGGCGATGCGGGGGGTCCCGTCCGCGGCCTGGTAACCCATGTAGACCGTGCCCTTGGAGCCGATCCCGACGCTGGGGTCGGAGTCGCCCGCGGTGCTGGCCGGGTCCTTGCGGACCGACCACGTCGTGCCGCCGTCCTCGGAGACCGCGACCGCCTGGTTGCCTCCGCACGACTTGTTGGGGACATAGACCGTGCCGTCGTCCGGGGCCACCTTGACGTGACCGTGCAGGCCACCGCAGTCGAGGAGCGAGTACATCGGGATGGCGGGTCCGAAGGTGACCCCGCCGTCATGGCTCGAGGCGCAGTTGGCGTCGGCTATGTCCTGGCTGCAGTAGTAGACGGCGTTCGGGTAGCTCGACGTCGGCAGCGCACCGACGCCGTTCGGCGAGTAGGGACCTCCACCCACGGTCTGGTGGTCGACACCCGAGTTGAGGCCGCCGCCCTGGCTGGGCGACCACGTGGCGCCCTCGTCGTCGGAGTAGCACATGAGCGAGGTCTTGCCGGCGAGCTGGCTCTCGAAGACGCGTCCGGTCGCCCGGTCGGTGAAGCCGATCGGGTCGAGCGACGTCGATCCGCCCGTGGCGCAGCCGTTGGCCGGCTTCGCGGACACGTCGGACCACGTCACCGCGGACGGCGTGACGCTGTCGTCCCATGTCGCCCGGTACGTGTCGTAGAGGGCCTGGTAGAACGTCGAACCGGTCGTGTGGCTGCTGCCGATCGACGGCTCGCCCGCGTCGTGCGCGCGCCCGAACGACTGGGGTGCGCCGTACTGGCTGTAGGTCGGCGGCGTGGCTGCGCTCGGCGCGGGGTTGGCCGGGACGTCGGTCAGGGTCGCCGTGCCCGTGACGGACTCACCGAGCGGGGCATACGGCACGACCCTCACCGTGTAGTCGCCGCTGGTCGGTGCCACGACGAGGGTCTCGGGGTCCGCGCTCGAGGCGGACGACGCCACGACCGAGCCGTTCTGGTCGAGCAGGTAGATGTCGAAGTCGGCAGCAGGATTGGCCCAGCCCACCTTGACCGTCAGCTGGTGGGTGTCCCCGTAGCCGCTCGGGGTCGACACGTGCAGCGCGAAGTCGTCGCAGAGCCCGGGCCCGCACGTCACGTCGCCCGTCGTCCCGGTGACGTTGGGGGCGATGAAGGGGCCGGCGGTCCACCGGACGCTGGTGCTCGTGTCGGTGACGGCTCCCCCGGTCGGTGTGGCGGCGAGCGCGGGGGCGGCCACCCCCAGGGCGGCGACGAGGCCCGCGGCAGCGATGAGCGGGACGGCTCTGCCCCGGGCGCCGGCGCGGAAGCGGGGGCGGGCCCGCGAGGGAATGGTCGGCAGCATGGGTGCAGCTCCTTGATCCGAAGAGGATGACACCCCCGAGGTGTCCGGTCCGAGGACCGTCGAGAGAGGGCACGAGGACCTCGCTCGTCGGGTCCAACGAGTCGGAGGACCGGGCGGCTACGGATGCACGAGTCAAGAATCGGTCAGGAGGGGCTGGGATTCTGCTGGACATCCGCTGGGGACACGGCTCCGGCGGCACGCAGGATGGCATCGGCGGAGATGTCGATGTCGTGCTCGCTGGTCGTGGCGTTGGACACCGAGACGCGGATGAGCCGCTGACCGTGCCAGGTCGTGGCGCCGACCCAGCACGTGCCGTCACGCCGGACGGCATCGACGATCGCGTCCGTGCGACTGGGATCGCCGATGCTGACGAGGACCTGGTTGAGCACGACGTCGTTGTGCACGGTGGCACCGCCGACTGCGAGGCGCTGGGCCATGCGCAGCGCCAAGGCGCAGGATCGGTCGACGAGCTCGGCCACACCCTCGGTGCCGAGCTCGCGCAGGGCGGCCCAGACCGCGAAACCCCTTGCCCGTCTGGATGACTCGGGCGTCAGGTCGCCCAGGACGTGGTCGGACTCCGCGCCCGATCCGGTGAGGTATGCCGCCGCGTACGACATCGTGGCTGCGTGCAGGTCCGCGTCGGCACAGAAGGCGAGTCCGCAGTCATAGGGGACGTTGAGCCACTTGTGGGCGTCCGTGCCCCACGAGTCGGCGAGCTCGACCCCGTCGACGAGATGGGCGGTCCGGGGGCTCGCGGCCGCCCAGAGTCCGAAGGCACCGTCGACGTGGACGTATGCGCCGTGCTCGTGCGCCATCGTCGTTGCGGTCCTGAGGTCGTCGCACGCCCCCGTGTTGACGTTGCCCGCCTGCAGGCAGACGATCACCGGCCGGCTGCCGACGGACTCGAGGGCGATTCGGAGACGGTCGACGTCGATGGCGCCCTGCGGCGTGGCGGCGACGGGCTCGATGCTGCCCGTGCCGAACCCGAGCAGCCGAGCGGCCCGGTCGATCGTGGCATGCCGTTCCTCACTCGCGACGATGGCGATCCTGGGAGCACCGAAGAGACCGTCCCGCGCGACGTCCCACCCGACATCGGCGAGCACCCGCTGCCGTCCGACCGCGAGGCCCACGGTGTTCGCGGCCTGGGCACCGGTGACGAAACCCACCGAGGCGGACTCGGGCACTCCCAAGAGGTGCTTGGCCCAGCCTCCGGCCGCCCGTTCGGCCGCCGCCGCGGCGGGTGAGAGGACCTCGTTGTAGACGCACTGGTCCCAGCCCGCTGCAAGCAGGTCGGCGGCCGTGGCTGCCGCTGACGCTCCCCCGATGACGAAGCCGAAGAAACGTGGACCGACGGTGCCGACGAGGCCTGGGCGCGCGGCGACGATCAGCTCGTCGACGACACGGGTGGGATCGGTTCTCCTCGCTGGTAGCGGGCCGCCGAACGCTGCCGCCAGTGCGGCGCGATCGGCCGAGGGCTGCACCGGCCGGTCTGCGACGGTAGCGCGGTGCCGCGCCCCTTCGGCGGCGGCGTGAGCGAACAGCTGGTGCAGGTCGACATCCATCCCCGCACGTTCCTCCCGGAGGTGCACACGCACAAGGGGGCCGACAGCTGGGGCTGGTCATCGATGGCCGCGGCATGACAGTGCGCATGATCCGGCGATGCCAATTATGCTGCCGGACAACGAGACTGGGCTACTCCACCCCTTGACCAGCGAGTCGAACAGGTGTTCTACTGGGGTATGGACGGCGCGGCGGCAGTGAGGAGTCATCCCTCGACCGACCTTGCCCAGGCTTCCGATGCCGTCGTCGACCTCGACCGTCTCGCGACCCTCTATCGATCGAGGGTCGAGACCCGAGTGCCCGTCCGCCAGCGCGACCTGCCACGTCTCGAGCGCACGCTTCGAAAGCACGTGGCCGAGGCGGTGCTGACGCAGGTTCTGCCGGCGCTCGTCGGCGAGCTGGTCGAGGCCGTCGCCGACGATCTCACGACGGCGCAGGACGGCCAGTCGCGGACGGAGCTCGAGGCGCTGGCCGATGCGGACCTCAGGGTCGTCGAGTCCGTCGAGCGCTGCAAGGCGGTGCTGGACGCGGTCGCCCTGGAGGCCATGGCTCGGCTTCGCTCGACGATCGAGGCGGACGAGCTGGCGCGCTTCGCCGACCTCGACCGGCCGCGTCCTGCGGGCTGGATCGACCCCGACCAGCTGACTGCGATGGAGGTGTGCACGGCCACCGGGCTCGGCACCCACGAGGTGCGGAGTCGGCTCGACCTGGCCACCGCCGGCACTCCTGGGGCTGCCGCCCTCCGCGGTCGCCTGCAGCACGGCGCGCTCACGCTCTACCGCGCGTGCACGATCCAGGCTGAGATCGCCGCACTGCCGTCCGAGTGCGGGCCGGGCATCGTCGACTCCGTGCTCCGGTTCAAGGACGGCGCTCCACCCTCCCCCAGCCTCTTCCGCCAACGGCTCACGCGCGCGTGCCTGACCGCCGACCGCGAGGCCGGCGAGCGCCGACGCGCCGCCCGACGTCGTCGAGGCGCCCACGCGCAGATCGACCACGAGGGCCTCGGCGTGCTCACCGTCGTCAACGACGCCGACAAGATCATCGCCGCGATGGAGCGAGCCGATGCCGTCGCCCGGGCCGCTCGGGCCCAGGGCGACCCGCGCGATCTCGACTCGCTGCGCGCCGACGTCATCACCGACACCCTGATGTTCGGCTGGCCCGCGCCCGTCGGCACCGACCCGTCGATGACCGGCGCGACCGGCGCGACCGGCGCGACTGGCGTTGATGATGACGGATGCCGTGCCGGCAGTGAGTGGTTCACGCATCTGGGCCGTCGGCCGGCGGCGGCGGTGACGCTCGTGGTCCCGTTCACGACGGCCGTCGGGCTCACCGACACCCCCTGCGAGGTCCCGGGCCACGGCTGGGTGACGGCCGACCACGCGCGCCAGATCATGCTCAACGACGGCTCGGTGTGGCGTCGACTGGCCGTCGATGCGGACACCGGCGCTGCCGTGCACCTCGAGACGCAGGCCTACCGGCCGACCCCGGCGATGCGAGCGCATGTCGAGGCCGTCGACGGGACGTGCCGCGCGCCGGGGTGCACCGTGCCGGCCGCTCGGTGCGACCTCGACCACGACGTCCCTTGGCCGCACGGCCCGACCGAGGTCACGAACCTCACGAGCAAGCACCGTCCCCACCACAACCTGCACACGAACGGCCACTGGCTCGTCCGCCGCGAGGGCGACCGGGTTCGCTGGCGCACCAAGGCCGGTCGCACCTACGACACCTACCCAAGGGACTGGCTCGACGGCGTGCGAGACACGTCGCTCGCGCCCCCACCTCGGGATCGGTCGACCCGACATCGCTCGACCGATCCCGAGCCCCACCCTTCTGAACGTGCGGTGATTCTGAACGTGCGGTGGTGCCCTGCCAGACACCCTCACGACGCGGCGGTGAGTGGCTCGGGCAGGCGGAAGACTCCGTCGCCGGTGGCGAGGTAGAAGCCGAGCAGGTCGACCTCGTGGTCGGCGCAGCGGTCGATCGCCAGCTGGTGCCAGGCACGGTCGACGTCGTCGGGCGCCGTCCCTCGCGGTCGGCCCCGACCGATGAGGATGGAGCCGTCGTTGTCGGCCACGAGCGGCAGGAGCATGCCGAGCAGCTGGGCCAGGCCAGTGGCCTCGGCGTCCGGCGGGACGTCGTGGAGCAGGATCGGTTGGATGCCGCGGTCCTCGGCATCGCAGATCATCAGCGCGACGCACCCGGTGGCGCGGTCCGCGTCGCCGATGATGAGGTCGATGACGTCGGCGGCGACGCGACGGTTGGTCAGGGGGATCTCACTCGCCCGAGGGGGCAGGTCCTTGAAGGTCATGCCCGCCATCGTCATCCGGACGCGAGGCAGCCCGTCGAAGTTGTCCCCAGCCCCGGCGCCCGGCGCCGCCTGACACGACTGCGTCACCCGATGCCGAGCCGGTGAGCCACCTGGGCGCCACCGATCTCGCGGATGAAGTCCGGGTCCCCCACGACGACGAGCTCGTCGGTGGCGCGCGACATGCCCACGTAGAGCATCTCGCGGGCGCGCTCGGTCTTCTTCGCGTTGACGCAGAGGACGACCGCGCGGCGTTCGAGTCCCTTGCAGCCGAGGACGTGGCCATAGAAGACATCGTCGTCGTCCCAGAAGGACCGCCAGTATCCGACGTGGCCGTCCGCCTCCTGACGCTCGACCTGTGCCGGGTGCCGTGAGCCCATCGTCAGGAGCGCGACGTGCTGCGGCCGCCATCCCTCCTCGAGGAGCAGGTCGACCTGGTCGTCGGCGCTGCCGATCGCCTCCTCCCGAGGGCAGGCGACGAAGCGGACGTCGGCGCCGACTCCTCCCCGGAGGTGCATCCGCATCGGTGCGAGCGGCCCGAAGGCCCGGGCGATCTGCTGCGTGTTGCGCAGGTTGTGGTCGAGCACGAGTGGGACCAGTGGCACCGGCGGCCGGCCGAAGCGGGCGAAGATCCGCTGGTTCTCGTCGGAGTAGACGTAGAGACCGCCCTCGTCCTCGTCGCGTAGCGCCTTCATGAGGGGGTACCACCAGTGGTCGGCGAAGTCCTGGGCCTCGTCGACGATGACGGCGTCGAACTTCTTGCCGTCCGGAAGTGCTGCAGCGATCTCGGTCATCCGGGCAGCCAGATCTCGCTCCCAGAAGGCTGCGTCGTTGCGGTCGTGCGACGCGGTGTCGATCCCCCACTCGTTGGCGAGGTCCTCGAAGGAACCGACGAAGGCCGGCCGATGGTGCCTCGGCACGCTGGCGAGCTGCCGTTTGAAGTACTGGGAGAGGCCGATCGAGTAGCAGACGAGTGCCACACGCTGCGCCTTGCGATCGCCCTGGCCACGGGTGAGGTCCTTGGCTTGGGTGAGGGCCAGGATCGTCTTGCCGCTGCCGGCGCCACCCCGGATCTCCATCCGCCTGATGAGCCGCGTGACCTGGAGCAGAGCCGCCTGTTCCTGGGTCAGTCGGTCCGACGTTGCCTCCCGCTCGTCCGCGTCAGCGGCGATGTCGGGTACGGGGAAGCTTCTGCCCGTGAGGATCTCGACGATCAGCTCGACGTCCTCGGCAGTGGGGACGCGCTGGTCGTTCTCCTGCAGGGCTGCGACGTCGTGGACCCGGCCAGCGAGGTCGTCGAGGTCTCCGCGGCCACTGATCATCCAGCGCGGGCAGTCCGGGGTGGCGAAGTCGTCCGCGACGTCCGTGAACGGGACGACGACCGCGTGGCCAAACCGGACCCGGCTGCGTCGGTTCTTCCAGCGGGGGTCGGCCTCCACGAAGTCGCGCAGGGCGTACTTGCCGTCGCGGCACTGCTCGACGGGGCGCACCCGGCTCCGGCGCGCACCACCACCGGACCACCAGTGGCCCTGCGCGTCGACGGAGACGCTGCCGCCCTTGACCTCGACGACGACGACGCCCACGTCGGGCATGAGGACGACGACGTCGAGCTCGTGGTCCTTGCGCTGTGAGGTGAGGCGGATGTTGGGCAGCAGCACCGTGCCCTCCGCGACGCCACTCGCCAACCGCTCCCAGACGAGACGCTCCGACTCGTGCGCGAACCGCGCACCCTCCCCCTGTGCCATGCCCGCAGGGTAGCCGTGCTGCGCGACCCGACCTCGTAGTTGCGCAGATCCGTCGAACCGCACCCGCGTCCGCAGCACCGGCGTACGCTCGACAGTTGTGCGAGCGGCGCTCCCACACCAGCGAACATCCGAAAGGTGGCCAGGCTCCGCTCGACACATCCGCGCAGATTCTTCCGGAGGTGCTCATGCGAAAGATCATCGCCATCAGCGGAGCCGCGGCCATCGCCGCAGCGCTGCTGAGTCTGCCAGGAGCCGCGAATGCCGCCCCTTCTGACACCCGCCAGATCACGTCCTCTGGCACGACCAGTATCCGCAGCCTCGGCACCGGCGTCGACGGGCTCCAGCAGCCCGAGCTCAGAGCCGGACCCGACGACGAGCAGGGTGGCGTCCCGTCGACCCGCCCCGACCCGAACTTCAAGCACGGCATCTTCCCCAAGCACCCGCTCGATGCCCCCGTGGTGGCGTCGAGCGCCGTCGCTGCGACGAACCCGGCGGTCCGGGCCAGCATCCAGGGCCTCAACCACCGCGACCAGCGGCTCGCGAATGGCGGCAACCAGTTCTCGCTCGAACCGCCAGACCAGGCCCTCTGTGTCGGCAACGGCTTCACCGTCGAGTCGGTCAACAGCGTGCTCCGCGTCTACGACTCGAACGCCGTGCCGCTGACCGGGGTGCAGGACCTCAACACCTTCTTCGGCTACCCCGCAGCCATCAACCGGACGACCGGCGTCGTCGGGCCCAACGTCATCGACCCGATCTGCCACTACGACCCCGACTTCCAGCGCTTCGTCGTGGCCATCACGACGCTGCACGTGGACGCGAACGGCGACTTCAACGGCAGGAACACCATCGACGTGGCCGTCTCGAACTCGAGCAGCCCGACGGGCACCTGGACCATCTACTCGGTACCGGCCCAGAACGACGGCACCGAGGGCACGCCGAACCACGGCTGCACGACGGACGGCGTCACGCCGGGACCGTGCTTCCAGGACTACCCGCACATCGGTGGGGACGCCAACGGCATCTACATCACGACCAACGAGTACGACCTCTTCGGGCCGAACTTCAACGCAGCCCAGGTCTTCGCGTTCTCGAAGGCGCAGCTCGCCACCCACCCGGCAGCGGTCCGCATGACGCTGGTGCCGAATCTCAACCTGGCCGGCACGCCCGGCTTCACCGTGTGGCCGGCAACCTCACCCGCGGGCCAGTACGAGAGCGCCGCCAACGGCAGCGAGTACCTGCTCAGCTCGGTCGCCGGTGACGGCTCGGAGACGGGCAACCCGACCGGGACCGCCCGGCGCATCGGCCTGTGGGCGCTGACCAACACCGCATCGCTCGACGCCGCCACCCCGGCGCTTGCGGTCACGAACAAGCTGGTCAACAGCGAGACGTACGTCTTCCCGCCGAAGGCCGACCAGAAGGCGGGCGACTTCCCGCTCGGCCAGTGCATCAACGACACGACGATCGCGACCCCGTTCGGTCCCGGGTGTTGGCAGCTCTTCTTCAACCCGCCCGAGCCGGCGCACGACGAGGTCATCTCGCACCTCGACTCCAACGACACCCGCATGCAGCAGACGTGGTTCACCAACGGCGTCCTGTGGGGCTCGGTCGACACCGCGGTGCGGGTCAACGGCGAGCTGCGGGCCGGCATCGCCTGGTTCTCGGTGGAGCCCAAGATCAACGGCGCCGGCAAGGTCGGCGGCAACATCAAGAAGCAGGGCTACCTGGCCCTCGCAGGCAACAACCTGACCTACCCGGCCATCACCATGCTGACCACCGGTCAGGGCGCCATCGCCTTCAGCGTCGTCGGACGGGACCACTTCCCCAGCGCGGCCTACGCTCCGATCTCGTCGAGCGGAACAGTCGGCCCGATCCACATCGTGGCCGAGGGCATCGGCCCGGCGGACGGCTTCACCAGCTACAAGGCCTTCGTCGGCACCCCGATCCGCACCCGCTGGGGGGACTACGGGGCAGCCCTCACCGACGGCCGGTCCATCTGGATCGCCTCGGAGTACATCGCCCAGACCTGCACCCTGGCGCAGTACCTGACTCCCCCGATCGGCAGCTGCGGCGGCACGCGGACCTCTCTCGGCAACTGGTCCACGCGCCTGACGAAGCTCACGCCGTAGCGACCGCCTGACCACGCGGCCACGCACGTGTGCCGCCCAGCCTCGCGAACCCGGCTGGGCGGCATACGTTGTCGGGCATCAGGGTCCGACGTCAGGCGACGCGCTGCTGCGGCGCCGTCTCCTTGGTCTTGCCCGGGTCCTTCTCGACGATGTCGCCGAGGACGTCGTCGATCTTCGTCATGAGCTCGGGCTCGAGCTTCACCCCGGCCGCCTTGACGTTCTCGGCGACCTGCTCGGGACGCGAGGCGCCGACGAGCGCGGCCGCCACGTTGGGGTTCTGGAGCACCCAGGCGACGGCGAGCTGGGCCATGGTCAGACCGGCCTCGTCGGCGATCGGCTTGAGCTTCTGCACGCGGGTCAGCACGTCGTCGTTCATGAAGCGCTTGATCATGTCGGCGCCGCCCTTCTCGTCGGCGGCGCGCGAGCCCTCGGGCGGCTGCTGGCCGGGCTGGTACTTCCCCGTCAGCACGCCTTGGGCGATGGGGCTCCACACGATCTGGCTGACGCCGAGCTCCTCGCACGTCGGCACGACCTCGCCCTCGATGACACGCCACAGCATGGAGTACTGCGGCTGGCTCGAGATGAGCTGGAAGCCGAGCTCCTTCGCGAGAGTGACGCCCTCGCGGATCTGGTCGGCGGTCCACTCGCTGACGCCGATGTAGAGCGCCTTGCCCTGACGCACGACGTCGGCGAAGGCCTGCATCGTCTCCTCGAGCGGCGTCTCGGTGTCGTAGCGGTGGGCCTGGTAGAGGTCGACGTAGTCGGTCTGGAGGCGCTCGAGCGAGCCGTTGATCGACTCCATGATGTGCTTGCGTGAGAGGCCCGTGTCGTTCTTGCCGCCGGGGCCGGTGGGCCAGTAGACCTTCGTGAAGATCTCGAGGCTCTCGCGCCGCTCGCCCTTGAGGGCGTCGCCCAGAACGCTCTCGGCCTTGGTGTTGGCGTAGACGTCCGCCGTGTCGAAGGTGCTGATGCCGGCGTCGAGCGCCGCCCGGACACACTGGGTGGCGACGTCGTTCTCGACCTGCGAGCCGTGGGTCAGCCAGTTGCCGTAGGTGATCTCGGAGATCTTGAGTCCGCTGTTGCCGAGGTATCGAAAGTTCATCCGTCCACCGTATGCCGCCTGCGATGTTGCTCGGACCCCGCTCCCCGGCGAGGGGACGCACGTACGATCGCGAGGTGACGCTTCTCGAGCGCGTCGAGCACCTTCGCGCAGTCGCTGGCTACCTGGACGACGCACGCGCTGGGCACGGGCGACTGGTCTACGTCTCGGGCGAGGCCGGCATCGGCAAGACCACCTTCGTCTCCGCCGCGGCCTCCGAGCTCGAGACCGGCGCACGCGTCGCCATCGGCAGCTGTGACGGATCCGCCACCCCCGCACCTCTCGGTCCGTTGCGCGACATGGTGCCCTCGCTCCCGGCGGGCCTGTGGCCGGAGGAGGCGAGTCGGCAGGACGTCTTCACGCGCCTCGTCGACACCCTCCGAGACGCGCCCCCGGACCGGCCCTACCTGCTCGTCATCGAGGATGCGCACTGGGCCGACGAAGCCACCCTGGACCTCCTGCGCCACGTGGCTCGGCGCGTCCACGGCTGCCATGCCCTCGTGCTCGTCACCTACCGCCCCGAGGACGCGGGTGCCGGCAGCGCTTTGCGAATCCTCCTGGGGGACACGGCATCCGCCAGTGGGACCCGGCGGATCGACCTGCCGCCGCTCAGCCCACGGGCCGTGGCGACCCTCGTCGCCGAACGCTCGCGCGACCGGCTGTCTCAGACCGGGATCGACGTGGAGCGACTGCACGACGTCACGGGCGGCAACGCGTTCTTCGTCACTGAAGTGCTCTCCGGTGACACGGTCGGCGTGCCCCCGACGGTGCGCGACGCGGTGCTCGCCCGCGTCGCTCGTCTCCACGAGTCGTCACAGCGAGCCCTCGAGGTGGTCGCGCTGACCGGGTCGAGAGCCGAGACCGACCTGCTCGAAGGACTCCTGAGCGAGGGTCTGGCCGTCCTCGACGAGCCGCTCGCCCGGGGACTGGTCGTCATGTCGGGCCGGGAGGTGACGTTCCGTCACGAGCTGGGCAGGCTCGCCGTCGCCGACGAGGTTCCTGCCGGACGACGGCTCCACATCCACCGCCGGCTCCTCGCGGCGCTCGAGAGTCGCGGGGCCGACCCGGCACGGATGGCGCACCACGCCGACGCCRCCGGGGACAGCCGGGCCGTGCTGGCCCATGCGCCCGAGGCCGGCGCGCGGGCCGCTCGCCTCGGCGCCCACCGGGAAGCCGTCGACCAGTACCGCCGCGCCCTGCAGCACGCGGACTCCCTGCCTGACACGGAGGTGCCCGCCCACCGCCGGGCCGACCTGCTCTGGGCCCTCGGCTACGAGCTCTATCTCACCGACCGCATCGAGGGCGCCATCGAGGCGGTCGACGCGGCCCGCCGGATCTGGGACGCCGACGACGACGCCACGCGGGTCGGCGACGCGTGGCGGTGCCTGTCACGGCTCAGCTGGTTCGCGGGGCGCAAGGCCGAGGCCGAGACGCAGGCCGCTGTCGCCGTCGACGTGCTCGAGGGGAGCTCGACCTTCGAGCTGGCTCTGGCCTACAGCAACCTCGCGCAGCTCCGCATGCTGGCCACCGACCTGGCCGGCACCCGGGAGTGGGCGCACCGCACGCTGGACCTCGCCGACTCCCTCGACGACCTGGCGCAGCAGACCGAGGTGCGCGTGCACGCCCTCAACAACCTCGGCACGATCGAGATCGCGGCCGGTGACTTCGCCTCCGGGGCCGCCATGCTCAGCGACAGCCTCCAGCAGGCACGCGCCGCCGACCTCCACGAGCACGCGGCTCGCGCCTACTGCAACCTCGCGTCGAGCGCCGTGCTGCAGCGGCGGCACGAGGACGCACGGCGCTACCTCCTCGAGGGCATCGAGTACTGCTCAGAGCGCGATCTCGACTCGTGGACCCTCTATCTCGAGGGGTGGGAGTCACAGTTGCACCTCGACCGGGGGGACCTCGGCGCGGCGCGCGCCCGGGCCGAGTCCCTGCTCCGCCATCCCGACATCGCGAGCGTCGGCGAGATCGAGCCGCTCGTCACCCTCGCCCACGTGCGCGCTCGCGTGGGTGAGCCCGGCGGCGACGAGCTGATGGCGCGGGCGTGGTCTCTGGCCTCGGGGATGCGCGAGCTGCAGCGGGTGGCTCCGGTCGTTGCCGTGCGCTGCGAGGCCGCCTGGCTCGCGGGCGACCTCGGCGCCGCCGCCCGTGTGGCGGCAGAGGCCTGGCCGCTCGCGGTCTCGGCCGACTGCCCGTGGAATCGCGGCGCCGTCGCGCGGTGGCTCGTCGGCGACGGCATCGAGGCGCTCGGCGAGCCTGACGGGTCGGTTACCGACCTCGAGCTGGGCGGCCCACTCGCTCCGCCTTTCGCCGCGGAGGTTGCCGGTGCCTGGCGTGAGGCCGCTGACATCTGGAGGTCCCTCGGATGCCCGTTCGACCAGGGGCTCGCACTGGCGCGCAGCGGCGACCGCGAGGCCCTCACGGAGTCGATCGCGGTCTTCGAGCGGGTCGGTGCCCACGCTGCGGCGGCGCGATCGCGCGCCGAGCTGCGCACCCGTGGCTGGCCCGCGCCTCGTGCCCCGAGAGCCACCACCCGCGAGCACCCCTCAGGCCTGACCCCGCGCGAGACCGAGGTGATGGAGCTGTTGACGCAGGGCTACTCGGACGCCGGGATCGCCGAGCGCCTCGTCATCTCGCGGCGCACCGCCGAGCACCACGTCTCGTCGGTCCTGACCAAGCTCGGGCTCGAGAGCCGGCGCGAGCTGCTCAAGATGGGTGGAGCGAACGGGGTGCGTGGGTAGTCGGCACCCATGACCTGCGGTTCGGCGGGAGCGACGCTGGAGACACCCAGCTCTCCCATCCCGAAAGGACCACGAGCATGCCGCTCTTCATGGACGTCCACTCCCTCGGCGACGGGGTCACGATGGACGCGGTCGCCCAGGCACACCGGGCCGACCTCGCCACGCAGGACCCCCACGGCGTCAACTACCTGCGCTACTGGGTCGACGAGCGCCGGGGCCAGATCTTCTGCCTCGTCGAGGCTCCCGACGCCGAGGCTGCCAACACCGTGCACCGCGACGCCCACGGGCTCGTCGCCGACGCCATCTACGAGGTTCAGGAGGGCGTCTGACCGCCCCATCCGCCCCACCCGCACCACTGCCGACCGCCTGACGCCCAGCCGCATGCCGCCACCCGAGGTGACGGCATACGGCCACGTCGTCCTGCGCCCACGCGGTCGCCCACCTGTCATCCCCGGTCGTCCCGCACCGTCCCAGCCGATGGAACCGCACGGTTGGCTCGCGCGTTGGGCGGGTAGACACCAGTCATCACCTCGACGGAATCTTCATGTTCACTTGAACGTTGATCCAGACGAGGCACGCGTGGACAGACGGTCCACGCACGACCCGAAGGGGGTGCACGATGAGGCGAAGGAAGTACGAGGAGTTCGAAGAGGACAACGGAACCGTGCTGCGCTACGCCCGCCACGACAACGGTGGCGGTTTCGTCGAGTCGCACGCCCACGTCGACCCTGCGGCCTACGTCGCCGAGAACGCCTACGTCGACCGCGGAGCGGTCGTCGGCGCGGGAGCCCGCATCGCGAGCGGCGCCTGGATCGACCGCGGCGCGGTCGTCCACGCCGGAGCCAGCATCGGCACCACGGCACACGTGGCCGCCGGCGCCGTCGTCGGGCGCGATGCCCGGATCGGCGCACGCGTCAAGATCGGCGCCAACGCCCACGTCTGGGACGGCGCGCGCGTCGACAGCGACGACGTCATCTCCGAGGGCTCTGTCGTCCGCGCCGGCTCCCAGCACCGCCGCGCCGCCTGACGCCGGGTCCGGTCAGCGGGTGCCGGCCACCCGGGACACCGCTGCGGCGACCGCCGGCGCGACGCTCGCGTCGAAGACGCTGGGGATGATGAAGCTCGGGTTGATCTCGCCCGGCTCGACCGAGTCGGCGATGGCGGTCGCCGCGGCGACCATCATGGCGTCCGTGATGTCGGAGACGCCGGCGTCGAGCAGCCCGCGGAAGAAGCCCGGGAAGACGAGGACGTTGTTGATCTGGTTCGGGTGGTCGGAGCGGCCGGTCGCGACGACGGCGGCGTGCTCGCTCGCGGCGATCGGGTCGACCTCCGGCACGGGGTTGGCGAGGGCGAAGACGATCGCGTCGGGAGCCATGGTCGCGATGTCGTCACCCGTCAGAAGGTCCGGCGCCGAGACGCCGATGAAGACATCCGCACCGACGAGGACCTCCTTGAGGGTGCCGCTCTGGTGACCGGTGTTCGTGTGGTCGGCGATCCACTGGCGGAAGGGCTCCATGCCCTCGTTGCCGTTGTGGACGGCACCCGTGCGACCGCAGGCGACGATGTTGCGGGCACCCTGGGTCAGCAGGAGACGGATGATCGCGTGACCCGCGGCACCGACGCCGGACACGACGATGTGCACATCGTCGATGGACTTGTTGACGACGCGCAGGGCGTTCTTGAGCGCGGCGAGGACGACGATCGCGGTGCCGTGCTGGTCATCGTGGAAGACGGGGATGTCGAGGAGGTCACGCAGGCGTGACTCGATCTCGAAACATCTTGGGGCAGAGATGTCCTCGAGGTTGATGCCGCCGTAGACAGGGGCGATCGCGCGCACGATCTCGACGATCGCATCGGGGTCCTGGGTGTCCAGGCAGACCGGCCAGGCGTCGACTCCCCCGAACTGCTTGAAGAGCGCGGCCTTGCCCTCCATCACCGGGAGGGCCGCGAGCGGGCCGATGTTGCCCAGCCCCAGGACGGCCGAGCCGTCGGTGACGACGGCGACGGTGTTGCGCTTGATCGTGAGACGGCGGGCGTCCTCCGGGTGCTCGACGATCGCCTGACAGATGCGGGCGACTCCGGGCGTGTACGCGCGTGACAGGTCGTCGCGGTGCTTGAGGGGCACCTTCGGGTTCACCTCGATCTTGCCGCCGAGGTGGAGCAGGAACGTCTGGTCGCTGACCTTGCGGACGACCGCCCCCGGGATCGCGGCGATCGCCTCGGTGATGAGGTGACCGTGCGCCTCGTCCCGCGTGTCGCACGTGACGTCGACGACGAGCCGGTCGGTGCGGCTCTCGGCGACGTCGAGCGCCGTGAGGGCTCCGCCGGTGGACGAGACGGCGGTGGTGAGAGCCGACGTCGCGTTCGCGGCGGCCGGCACCTCGACCCGGACGGTGATCGAGTACCCAGGACTCGGGATGGCCATGACAGTCCTCTCGCGTGGAGCAACGGTGCCCGACCCGTTCATCCTCCACCCGCGACGGTCGGCCCGCTCGGATGCCGACCGTCTCGTCAGGAATGTCGCCGGCATGCCGCAGAGGTCGTGGCCGGCGCATCCGTTTCGTGACCGGCCCGGACGCGCGCCCCTTGGTTCACTGCCGACCCGAACGGGCCAGGGCCACGAGCTCTCGCATCCCGGCATCCGGCAGGTACGCGCGGCTCAGGGCCAGCCCGATGCGCGGGAGCGCGGCCTCGTCCGGGAAGACGAGATAGAGCGGTTCGTGCCTCGGTTGGAACTTCGACTTGAAGGCATGCAGGGACCTGAAGCCGTAGTACGGCTCCAAGGACTCGCCGAGTCGGTCGAGGAAGACGTCGAGCGTGCCCCGGTCCAGGGACTCGTCTCCTGCAGAGGGCCGAGTCCGGGCCAACGGCGCACCCGAGAGGGAGACGAGGGCGCAGCCCTCCTCCTTGAAGGCGAGACAGGCCGAGGCGATGAGGAACTCCATGGAGTAGCGGAAGCCTCCGGGCAGGCGCCGCATGACGTCCAGCGTCCAGCCGGCGGGGTCCCCACCCCCGCTCGCGTGGAACGGCATCCACGACGTGACCCCGTGGACCGTGGCGTCAGCGTCGATCGCCAGGCCGACTCGGACGTGAGGGTCGAGGGCTTCATCCACGCCACCGAGGGTGAAGCCCATCTCGGGCAGCCCCTTGTCCTCGACCCATTCGGACGAGATCGCCTTGACCTGCATCTGTATGCCGCGGGGCATGTCCCTGAGTGGGCCGAGCCGGAAGCCGATGCCGAGCTTGGCCGCCTGGTTCAGGGCGGTGCGCACGTCCTGCCATGCCTTGCCGACGAAGTCCAGCGTGGGCAGGTCGACCCAGGCCTCTTCCGCCACCTGGAGGGAGTGCCATCCCTGCGCGCGCGCATGTCGAGAGGCTTCTCCCGTCACGGTGAAGAGGCACGGCACCAACCCCTGGGCGTGCACGGCGTTCGCGAAGGCGCCGAGCAGCATGGACCGGTCCTCCTCGGCCGAGGCCACGGGGTCGCACAACCCGACCGCGACGCCGGCGTGCACGCGGTACGCGACGTATCCCGACACGGAGGCCGGCGTGAACCAGCGGTTCTCCGGCCAGGTCGTCATCCACGCGAGACGGTTGACCGTGCCCTGCTGCCGCAGCAGGTGCGTGGCCCGTGAGCGCTGGTCGTCGTCGGCGGGAGCGACGATGCTGCCGCTGGTGCGGCGAGCGCGGCGGGGCGACGGGTTGCGGAACGCATGGCGACCCACGAGGCACACGGACAGGCCGAGCCCGTTGCCGAAGAGCTCCCAGCCCGCAGCGAGGAGTCCCTGCTCGCCCACCGCCATCATGTACCCGAGGTTCAGGACCTGGATGACCATGACGACGAGCAGGAGCCCCACGGCCCAGCGCCAGGCCAGTCGTCGCCCCTTGTAGAGCGACCGGGCGAGCCACAGCCAGAGGACGATCTGGAGGACGCCGAGCAGCAGGTCCGTGTCGGCGAGCTCCGCGGCGCGGGCCTCCGGGCTCATGGTGACCGCGAACGGGCCGTCCTCGGTGGTGAAGGGGCGTAGCGCGACCTCGACCGCGGCGATGACGAAGAAGCCGGACGCGAGCAGGCGGAAGTCTCGTCGCGTCAGGTGGCGGAAGGTGAGCGACGGCGCGCCGCCCATGAGAGTCGGTCCGAGGAGCAGGCCGAAACCCACCCCCAGCACGTGCTCGAGGTCCGCGAGTGCGCCCATGTGGATGACGAAGAGCACGACGTAGGCGCCGAGCAACGCCCGGACCCGGCCACGCCACGGGGGTGACAGCGTGACCGACGCTGCGGCCGCCGCGCCGAGGAAACCGGCGGACGGCCCCGCGTCACGCACTGCTGCGAGGTGCGTCGTCCACGCGTAGCCGTGGTCACGGGTCAGCCACAGCAGACCGGCGGCACCCAGGACGGCCACGACGTGGCAGGACACGAGCGCCACCGCGTAGCGGAGCGAGCCCAGGCGCCACTCCGCGAAGCCCCCGAACACGATGAGCCCCAGCAGGATCGGGACGTACTGGAACGGGCGCGCCGCGAAGAAGGCACCGGTCAGCACGGTGGACCAGGAGCCCTGCTCGAACGCGGGCAGTCCGTAGCTCACGGAGTCGTTCAGCGGCCGATCGAGGAGCGGGTCCCAGAGGGACCGGGTCCACACCGACAGCGCGAGGGTGGCGACGACGAGAATGCTCGTCAGCGGTAGGCGACTCGTCACCGTCCAGAGACGGGACATGCCTTCGATTGTCCTGCCAACCACCCCTCGCGTCGAGGACGTGCTGGATGTCCGACGAGCCCGGCGGACGCCGCCGACACCGCAGACGCCTCCGCCGCGGCCGACGCGGCCGACGCCTCAGCGGGATGCCTGCGTCAGGGCGAGGAACTCCGCCCGCGAGCGTGAGTCGTCCCGGAGGGCGCCGAGCAGGCTCGAGGTGATGGTCGTGGTGCCCGGGGCCTGCACGCCGCGCAGCGTCATGCAGAGGTGCTCGGCCTCGACGACCACGCCGACCCCGACCGGGCTGAGCTGGGCGCACAGCCAGTCGGCGACCTGGACGGTCAGTCGCTCCTGCACCTGGGGACGCGACGAGAAGTGCTCGAGCACCCGAGCCAGCTTTGACAGACCGAGGATGCGCCCGCCCGGGAGGTAGCCGATGTGCGCGGTCCCGACGAACGGGAGCATGTGGTGCTCGCAGAGGGACCGCACCGGGATGCCCCTCGCGACGATCAGCTCGTCGTAGCCGCCGTCGTTGGGGAACGTCGTCATCTGGAACGGTCGTGGGCTCATCAGCTCGGCGAGCGATGCGGCCATGCGTTCCGGTGTGCGCGCCAGTGACTCGTTGTCCAGGTCGATTCCCAGTGCCTCCAGCAGGATTCGGGCTCCGGAGGTCGCATGCGCCAGGTCCGGTTCGGTGACGGCACCGGTTCCCGCCCAGTGCCTTCGGGCGCGATCACGACGTCCAGCCTGTTCCGGTGACGGGCTCATGCGCTCGTTCCTTCCCGGGCGCGGAGCCCGTCATGGTCGTGGAGGGCCAGGACGCCCGCGTCGCCCCGGGGACGGGACGAGGCCGAACGCAACCAACGGCGGGTGCTCTCGTGGGCCCGCGCCACGAGAGCGGTCGTCTGGCTGAAGTCGGCGGGTGACACCGACAGGGGGCACAGCGGGGGCAGGACGTGCAGCCGCGCACCGCCGTCGTAGCCGCGGACCTGCGCCATGAGCTGGCGGTGCAGCAGCAGGCTCAGCGCCGTCAGGACCGAGCCGAGCGCGGTCGTCGGACCTGCTCCCGCGCACGGGTAGCCGGCGGGCAGCAGATAGATGTCCGTGACGCCGTGCGCCGCCGTGTGGGCCAGCACGTCCAGCTCGCCGATGGCGCCGTCGACGAGGGTCCTGCCCGCACGCACCACGGGTGGGAGCAGTCCCGGGACGGCAGCGCTGGCCCGGACGGCGCTGACGGCTGCACCCGTGCCCATCACGATGCCCTGACCGGTCACGAGATCGGTGGCCGTGACCTCGACCGGGACCCGTGCGTCGTCGAGGCCGTCGTAGCCGAGGTTGCTCTGCAGGAGGCGCTCGAGGCCGGTGCCGGCGAACAGCGACGATTGGGTCCCGCGTGCGGCCCCGAGCCACCGAAGCGGGTCCGGGGCGAAGATGTCCTGGCGACGCATCCGTTGCCAGAGGCCCACGAGGGCCTCCAGTCTGTCCCGCGTGCTCCCGGGTCCGGCGAGGTAGGCCGCGTTGACGGCGCCGACGGACGTGCCGACGAGCAGGTCGGGCTCGATCTTGCAGTCGCGCAGGGCCAGGAGCATCCCGACCTGCACCGCGCCGAGGCTCCCGCCCCCGGTCAGCACGAACGCCGTGCTCATGGTCAGCCCCGCCGGACCGGCCACAGCACGGGGCGCGGGTCGAAGCGCGTGGCGAGCCGCTGGAGGGCGACGGCCGCCGACAGCAGGCCGAGGTCGCGCAGGGCCACGTCGTAGAAGCCGGGGAGGAGCAGCAGGTTGAGGATGATGCCGCCGAGCCACGCGGCCACGACGATGGCGCCGAGACGCGGGTGGAGGGCGACGACGAGGCCAGCCACCACCTCGACGACGCCGACGGCATACATCGCCTGGTGCGGTGTGACCGGCAGCGGCCGGGACAGCACGGGGGCCAGGTACTGGTCCCAGTGCACGAGGAGGTTGGTGAACTTGTCGAGACCGAAGACGACCGGGGCGACGACGAAGGCCGCGCGCAGCACGGCATACGCCTGGTAGGTGGGGTCACTCCTGTCCGGACGTGCGGGGTGCTCGACCCGGCGGGTGGTGCTGGGACTGCCGATGGTGACCATGCGTGTCCTCCTGGACTGGTGGCTCGGTGCCCTCCGGGCTGCTCCGCGACATCGAGGCGGCCGGGTGGGACGCTGACGGGGTGTTAGTGCGTCCACGCGTCATCGGTCTTACCGCGCTGTCCCCGACCGGTAAGACCGGCGACGCTGCACACCGCCAACAGGGCATGACCCCGCACCAGACCCACACCCCGGCCACCGCGGTCCCCTGCCAGTCCGCCGGACCACCGCTCGACGTCGTCGAGTGGCGCAGGTGCCGGCTACGCGAGGCGGGCTTCCCGGCCCTGCTCGCTCGTGACCTGGCCCGGCAGCGGGTCGACCTGCACGCGCTGCTCGAGCTCGTGGACGCCGGCTGCCCGCCGGATCTCGCGGCACGCATCCTGTCCCCGCTCGACGGCCTCGACGGCCTCGATGCGCCGCAGGTGGGCCGATGACCGCCGTGAGCAGGGACGAGCAGCGCTCGAACACCTCGGTGTCGTCACCACCGTCGGATGTCCCGGGCCCGATGGACTGGGTGGCGGCGCTCACCGGTGGAGGACCCGAACAGGCCTCGGCCCTGCGAGAGCTGCATGCGCTGATGCTCCGGGCCGCCGCGCACCAGGTGTGGCGCATGCGTCCCGCGCTGCCCGATCCTTCCCCGTCGGCGGTCGACGTCATCGTCAACCAGGCGGCCGACGAGGCCATGACAGCGCTGCTGGCCAAGCTGCACACCTTCGAGGGGCGGAGCCGCTTCACGACGTGGGCCTTCAAGTTCGCCATCCTCCAGGCGGCGACCGAGGTCCGGCGGCTGCAGTGGCAGCACCGTGAGGTGGAGCTCCGTGACCTCGACGTGCCGAGCGCGCCGCGGCACGAGGACCCCGAGCTGTATGCGGAGGGAAACGACCTCGCGGCGGCCGTGGCCGCTGCGATGCGTGGCGTTCTCTCGCCCTACCAGCGGCGCATCGCGATCGCCCTCCTCGTCGACGGCATCCCGATCGACGTTCTTGCCGAGCGCCTGGGCACCAACCGAGGAGCCCTCTACAAGACGCTGCACGACCTACGGGTCCGCCTGCGGACGGAGCTCACCACGAACGGCTACCTGCCCGTCCACCCGGCAAACCCACCGAATCCGGCCCCCTCCGACGCCAGCTCACGCATCTCCCCCACCCCCACGGCAGGCACTCCATGAGCACCACACCTCGCCCCGACTCGGCCGCCCTGACACCACGCAACGTCAGCGCGCTGCTGCAGGACACGACCCCTTGGCTCTCGTGCGACGAGTGCTTCGATCGGGTGGACAGCTACGCCGAGGCGCTGGTGCACGACCCCACCTACCGGGACGAGGCGATGGCCGCCCACCTGCGAGGGTGCGCAGCCTGCGACGAGGAGGCCGAGTCGCTGCTGCGGCTGCTCGACGGCCAGTGAGGCTCGGGCCCAGCACCGCCACCCGGCAGGCGACCACGTCTCGGGTCCGGTGTGGACCCGCCCAACCGGTGAGCACGAGGGCAGCAGTCGTCGGGCTCAGCATCCCGTGCGCTGCCGTGCCGACGCTGGTCAGGGCGATGGCAGCCCCCGCGGGGAGCCACTGGGCGACCTCGGGGAGGGCGCTGGCGAGGATGCCGACCTCGATGATCATGACCCAGGTGATCGCCCCGACGATGGCAGCGACCGTGTTGCGGGTCAGTGCCCCGAGTGCGACGCCGACGAGGCCGTAGAGGGCGGAGGCCACCGTGGCGCCGATCCAGAGCTGGGCCACGTCGATCGGCAGCGAGTGCACCCCGCGGGCGCCGTAGATGATCACGGCCTCCGCGTAGGCGATGCCGAAGGTGCCGGCGCCCAGGAGTGCTCCGAGCCCGAGGACGGTGACGGCCTTGGCCGCGAGCACCCGGGCCCGGCGGGGCTCGCCGAGGAAGGTCTGCATGATGGTGCGGTGTCGGTACTCGCCAGCGACGACGAGCACCCCGATGGCCAGCATCACCATCGAGGTGAGCGCCGACACGGAGAGCGTGTGGTTGACGTGGTCCGTCGACCCGAAGGCCGGTCCCCCGGGACTGGGGACGAGTGCGTTGGCGGCGACGGAGGCCATTCCGAGCACGAGGGTGATGCCGAGGCTCACCCACGCAGCGGGGGTGGTGCGAAGCTTGTAGAGCTCAAGGGAGACAAGGGTTCTCATGACCAGACTTCCTGGGTGTCGGTGGAGTGGATGAGGTCGTGGAAGACCGACTCGAGGTCGGTGTCGTCGGTGACGATGTCGCGGACCGGGCCGGCGGCGGCGAGGGTGCCACGGTGGATCACGACGAGGTCGTCAGCGACCGCCGCGACCTCGCTGAGCAGGTGGCTCGACAGGAAGACGGTGCCGCCGGCATCCGCGAAGGACCGCAGGAAGCGGCGCATCTCGCGGATGCCGTCCGGGTCGAGGCCGTTGAGCGGCTCGTCGAGGACGAGCACTGACGGGTCGCCCACGAGCGCCGAGGCCAGGGCGAGCCGCTGACGCATGCCGAGCGAGAAGCCACCGACCCGGCGACCGGCCGCGGCCCCGAGACCGAAGCGGTGGAGGAGATCGTCTGCCGTGTCGGTGGGAACCCCCGCCTGCCTCGCGGTCAGGCGGATGTGGTTGCGGGCAGAGCGGTTCGGGTGGAATCCCTGGTCCAGGACCGCGCCGACGACGCGAGTCGGATGGGGCAGGTCGGCGTAGCGGACGCCGTCGATCGTCGCTTCCCCGCTGGTCGGGTCGGCGAGACCGAGCATGATCCGCATGCTCGTCGTCTTCCCTGCCCCGTTGACGCCGAGGAACGCGGTGACTCGGCCGGGAAGGGCTGTCGCCGTGAAGCCGTCGAGGACGGTGACGGGACCGTAGTGCTTCGTGAGCTGGTGGAACGAGAGTGTTGGCATGGTGCTGAGCTCCTGTGTCGGGCCGGTTTGGCTGAGACCAACGATCCGGCTCCACGGGGTCCTGGGTCGTCGGCCGTGCGGCCGAGCCTCCGCGTGCGCCTGGGGGTGGGGTCATCGGTCGCCCACGAGACGGCATACCTCCGGGGGCGTACGCCCCGAAGCCGATCCCACGGAGGCCCGCGCTCCCTACCCTTCAGGTATGGACACGCGTTGGCGGCGACGCCCGCGGCGGCTGGACCCACGGGTCGCCGACGCTCTCGTCGCGCTCGGCCTCTTCGTCCTGCTCGTCCTGTCGTTCGGCGTGGCCGTCCGCGCAGGGCAGCGGCCGGTGGACGCGTGGGCCTGGGTGCTGGGCATCCTCATGACGGCGCCGTACGCCGTGCACCGCCGAGCCCCGTGGCTCGCCCTCACCGTGACGCTCGTGGCCCTGGTGGCCTTCTCGCTGCTGCACTACGCCCCCTACCCCGGGGTCAGCGCCTTCGCTCTGCTGTTCGGACTCGCGCTGCACGGTCGACGCCGCGACTCGCTCCTGGCGCTCGGCGCGACCGTGGGGGCCTTCTGTCTGGCCATCGCCGCCCAACCCGCAGGCGTGGTCTCCCCGAGCGACGTCATCTCGACCCTGCTCGCGACAGCGGTCGCGTGGCTGGCCGGCGACAACCTGCGCCAGCGACGCCTCCGGTGGGCGGCGATCGAAGAGCGAGCCCGCCTGCTCGAGCGCGAGCGGGAGGACCGGGACCGCGCGGCCGTGACGGCGGAGCGGCTTCGGATCGCCCGCGAGCTGCACGACGTCGTGGCTCATTCGATGTCGGTGATCGCGGTCCAGGCGGGTGTCGGGAGCCACGTCATCGCCACCGACCCGACGGCAGCTCGAGACGCCCTGGCGGTCATCGAGTCGACCAGCCGTGGTGCGCTCACCGAGATGCGTCGGATGCTCGGGGTGCTCCGCCAGGACGGTGAGACCGCGATGCACCCCATGCCCGGGCTCGCCGACATCCCTCGGCTCGTGGCCGAGACGCGCCGGACCGGTGTCGGGGTCACCGTCAGCTCGACCGGCGACGGGGCGAGCCTGCCCGCCGGCCTGGACCTCGCGGCATACCGCGTCGTGCAGGAGGCGCTGACGAACGTCCTCAAGCACGGCGGACCCGTCGCTCACGTCCACATCGCCTGCTCAGAGGAGACGGTCGACCTCGAGGTGCTCGACGAGGGACCAGCCAGGCGTCCGCGCCGTGGGGACGTCCCGGAGTCGGACGTCGGTGTCGCCCCGGGCGCCGGCCAGGGACTGGTGGGCATGCGGGAGCGGGTGGAGCTCTACGGCGGGAGCTTCGAGGCCGGCCCGAGGCCCGGAGGCGGGTTCCGGGTGCACGCCACGCTGCCGTATGCGGTGCAGACGCCGTGAGTGCGCCGGTGCGCGTCGTCGTGGTGGACGACCAGGCCCTCGTGCGAGGAGCGTTCTGCGTGCTGGTGGGCTCCGCGCCCGACCTCGAGGTCGTGGGTGAGGGCGAGAACGGTGCCGAGGCGGTCGCGCTCGCGCGCGAGCTCGAGCCGGACGTCGTGCTCATGGACATCCGGATGCCGGTGATGGACGGACTCGCGGCGACAGGCGCCATCGCCGCCCTCGGCCTGTCCACACGCGTGCTCGTCCTGACGACCTTCGACCTCGACGAGTACGTCTTCGGAGCCCTGCGCGCGGGAGCCAGCGGCTTCCTGCTGAAGGACACGCCGCCGGCCCAGCTGCTCGACGGGATCCGAGTCATCGCGCGTGGTGAGTCGCTGCTGGCGCCCACGGTGACGCGCCTGCTCATCGAGGAGTTCGTCCGGCGAGAGCCGGCCGACGTGGTCGGACGACCCGACCCGCCCGCGACCCTGGATGCGCTGACGGAGCGCGAGCGGGAGGTTCTCCTGCTCGTCGCCAGGGGCCTGTCCAACCACGAGATCGGCACCGAGCTCTTCGTGACCCCGGCGACGGCCAAGACCCACGTGAGCCGGCTCCTCATGAAGCTCGGAGCCCGAGACCGCACCCAGCTCGTCGTGATGGCCTACGAGAGCGGGCTCGTGGAGCCGCACGCCCCCTGAACCCGGCCCCACGCGAGCCACGGCTCCGGTAGCCATGCCGGGTCAGGCCATGTCATCGAGGCAGGCCGACCGACATCGTCATGCCCGACGGAGTGGTCAGTCCCGGGAGCGCATTCGGGGCGGACAACAGCAGCAGGCCGAGGACGAGCAGGAGCGCGGCCGTCGCGTACGTGACGACGCGCCGCCACGGGAGCAGCTTCTCGAGGGCGATGATGCCCGCGACGAGAGCCATCCACGTGAGGCTCATGACACCCAGCGCGAAGAGGGAAGCCATCAGCGCCCAGCAGCATCCGACACACCAGGCCCCGTTGCGAACCCCCATCCTCAGGGCCCCGCTCATGCCACCGCGCCACGAGCCAAGAAGCGCACCAAGGGGGCTGCGGCACGCGCCGAGACACACGTCCTTGAGGGGGGTGAGCTCGTACACGGCGGCGACCACCAGAGTGACGCCCGCGACGGCCCGCCCGGCGTTGTCCCACGCGAGTGCATCCCCGAAGATGGCACCGACGATCACCCCGATGGCGTACGCGATGACCCCCGCGACGGCCCAGGTCAGCAGGTACCCCGCGGCGAACATCCAGGGTGACAGCGGCGCACTGGTCCTGGTGAGACGGGAGTACAAGGCGACCGTGGGTGCCACGGAAGGCAACATCATCGCCGCCATCATGACCACCCAGATGCCCAGGAACCAGCCGAGGTTGCCCAGACTCGTCCACGGTCCGGCATCCATCCCGCGCATCTCACGCGCAGTCAGCAGCCAGCCGAGCGCGGCGAGGGCGAAGAGCGCGACAACCAGACCCATGCGCGTGCGCATCGCGGCGATCGCCGGACCCGGACCCGCCGCGTCACCCCCCGGCTCGGCCGGCGCGCGCATCGAGGTCAGGCGGCCCAGGCGAACGTGGACGTCGACAGGCCCGTCTTGCCCTCGTACGAGATCCCGAACGCGTTGATGCGGGTGCGGCGTGCCTCGGCCATCGTCAGGTCGGAACCGACCGGGTGGAACATTCCGTGGAAACGCACCGGCTCTCCTGTCTCGACGCCGAACGGGACGATGTCCTCGATCTCGAAGTCGATCGAGTCCCCCACCCGCACACGGTGCAGCAGCCCGTCGTCCGAGATGTCGATGGTGGCGCGCTCGACCCCCACGACCTCCCCCACCAAGGGCGCCAGAGCACCCATCGGCCCACCCAGCTGGCCGCCGAAGACCTTGACCAGCTGGTCGAACTGCTCGTCGCTGGCGTCATCATCGACGTAGACCCCGAGCCGCCAGTTGCCCTGGGTCATCACCTTCGGGGTGTCGGCGATCAGCACGACCCTCCGCCCGCTGATGTCAGTGCCCTCGACCTGGCCCTCGCTGATGGAGAAGGCGAGGGTCACCCGACAGAAGTCGTAGGTTGCGCCGTGATCGAGGGAGAGGTTGCACGGACACATCAGCTCGCACGAACAGGTCTCCACGTAGCTACCGGTCAGATTCCACGCCATCGTCGAACCCCTTCCTCGTGCCCTCCAGTTTTTCCCCAACGGCGATGCGCGTCAACGAAACTGAGGGGCCATTTCCCCGTTCGGCGCGATCTGCTGCGCCCCCACCAGCCCGACGTGTCCCCGGGGAGGTCCGGGGCCTGCGTCCCCGTGACCTTGTTTGGGAGACTTCGACTCGTTTGTCGCCGGGGGCCGGCGGCGACGGGCCGCGGCAGGTGCTCCGGATCCGTGTACGACGGACTGGACCCGGGCTCCCGGTTCAGTTCCGGCTGCGCTTGCCGCTCGATTTGCTGAACAGCCGCGGCCCGGCCTCCAAGGGAGGCCGGGCCGGGGTCGCTGGCCGCTCGTGGTCGGACCAGCTACGTCAGCTGCATCATCAGCTGCAGCCGCTGGTGCTTCCGCAACCCTCGCAGACGTAGCAGGAGCCGGCCGGGCGCATCTTCGTGCCGCACGTCATGCAGATCGGCGCGTCGGCGGTGATGCCGCCGAACTTCTCGAGCAGCTCGGCCGAGCTGTGCACGTCGCTGGAGATCTCGCGGGCGGAGGCAGCGCCCGCACCGGACTTCACCTCGGCGGCCGCGGCCGGAGACTCGGCGTGGGCCTCCTCGGCCTTGTGCTCGGCCTTCTTGGAGACCGGGGCCGACTGCTGGAGCGACTCGAGCTCGTCCTCGAGGTCCTCGTCGGACTCGTCGGACTCGAGGGCCTCGTAGGAGCCGGTCTCGACCTGGCGCGCCCGCTCCGACGCCGTGTGGATGCCCATGAAGGAGCGGGTGTCGAAGTCGAGGTAGTCCAGCGCGAGGCGGCGGAAGACGTAGTCCATGATCGACTGCGCCATGCGCACGTCCGGGTCGTCCGTCAGGCCGGCCGGCTCGAAGCGGAGGTTCGTGAACTTCTCCACGAACGTCTCGAGCGGCACGCCGTACTGGAGACCGATGGACACGGCGATCGAGAAGGCGTCCATCACGCCGGCCAGGGTGGAGCCCTGCTTGCCGAACTTGAGGAAGATCTCGCCGAGCTGCTGGTCGTCGTACGTGCCGGCCGTGAGGTAGCCCTCGGCCCCACCGACGGCGAACGACGTCGTCTGCGAGGTGCGGCGCTTGGGCAGGCGGCGACGGACCGGGCGGTACTCGATGACCTTCTCGACCTTGACCTCGGCGGCAGCAGCCTCGGCGGCGGCCTTGTTGTCCTTGGCCGTCGAGCCACCGTCGGACAGCGGCTGACCGACCTTGCAGTTGTCGCGGTAGATGGCGAGCGCCTTGATGCCGAGCTTCCAGCCCTGCATGTAGACGTCCTGGATCTCCTCGACCGTCGCCGTCTCCGGCAGGTTGACCGTCTTGGAGATGGCACCGGAGAGGAACGGCTGCGTCGCGGCCATCATGCGCACGTGGCCCATGGCCGAGATCGAGCGCGCACCCATGGCGGTGTCGAAGACCTCGTAGTGCTCGGGCTTGAGGCCGGGGGCGTCGATGACGTGACCCTTGTCGGCGATGTACTCGACGATCGCCTCGACCGTCTCGCCGGTGTAGCCCATCTTGCGCAGCGCCCGCGGGATCGTCAGGTTGACGATCTGCATCGAGCCGCCACCGACGAGCTTCTTGAACTTCACGAGCGAGAAGTCCGGCTCGATGCCGGTCGTGTCGCAGTCCATCATGAAGCCGATGGTGCCGGTCGGGGCCAGCACCGACGCCTGGGCGTTGCGGTAGCCGTGCTTCTCACCGAGCTTGACGACGTCGTCCCACGCCTTCGTCGCGAGCTTGTGGACGTCGGAGTCCATCGCGTCGAGCGTCTTGATGTTGTCGTTGGCGGCCTGGTGCTTGCGCATGACCCGCTTGTGGGCGTCCGCGTTGCGGGCGTAGCCGGCGTAGGCGCCGACGACCGAGGCCATCTCGGCGGAACGCTTGTAGGCGGCACCCGTGAGCAGCGAGGTGATTGAGGCGGCGAGCGCGCGGCCACCCTCGGAGTCGTAGCCGTGGCCGGTTGCCATGAGGAGCGCACCGAGGTTGGCGTAGCCGATGCCGAGCTGGCGGTAGTTGCGCGTCGTCTCGCCGATCGGCTCGGTCGGGAAGTCCGCGAAGCAGATCGAGATGTCCATCGCCGTGATGACGAGCTCGACGACCTTCTGGAAGGTGACGGCGTCGAACGTGTCGTCGTCGCGCAGGAACTTCAGCAGGTTGAGCGAGGCGAGGTTGCACGAGCTGTTGTCGAGCGACATGTACTCGGAGCACGGGTTTGACGCGGTGATGCGGCCCGTCTCGGGGTTGGTGTGCCACGCGTTGATCGTGTCGTCGTACTGGATGCCCGGGTCGGCGCACTCCCACGCGGCCTTGGCGATCTTGCCGAAGAGCTCACGGGCGTCGACGGTGTCGATGACGGAGCCGTCGCTGCGCGAGCGCAGCCCGAACTCCGTGCCGTCCTCGACAGCCTTCATGAACTCGTCGTTGACGCGGACCGAGTTGTTGGCGTTCTGGTACTGGACGGAGACGATGTCCTTGCCGCCGAGGTCCATGTCGAAGCCGGCGTCGCGCAGGGCGCGGATCTTGTCCTCCTCGCGCGCCTTCGTCTCGACGAACTCCTCGATGTCGGGGTGGTCGACGTCGAGGACGACCATCTTGGCCGCACGACGCGTCGCGCCGCCCGACTTGATGGTGCCGGCGGACGCGTCGGCGCCGCGCATGAAGGAGACGGGACCGGAGGCCGTGCCCCCGGAGGAGAGCAGCTCCTTGGAGGAGCGGATGCGGGAGAGGTTGAGGCCGGCGCCGGAGCCGCCCTGGAAGATCTTCCCCTCCTCCTTGTACCAGTTGAGGATCGAGTCCATCGAGTCGTCGACGGCGAGGATGAAGCAGGCCGAGACCTGCTGCGGGCTCTTGGTGCCGACGTTGAACCACACGGGCGAGTTGAACGAGAAGACCTGGTGCAGCAGGGCGTGGGTCAGCTCGTGCTCGAAGATCTCGGCGTCGTCGGGCGAGGCGAAGTAGCCGTTGCTCTTGCCGGCGGCGACGTAGGTCAGCACGACGCGGTCGATGAGCTGCTTGAGCGAGACCTCACGGGCGGCGGTGCCGACGGCGCCGCGGAAGTACTTGGTGGTGACGATGGTGCTGGCGTTGACCGACCAGAAGTCGGGGAACTCGACCCCGCGCTGCTCGAAGATCGTCTCGCCCGTCTTCCAGTTCTGCTGGACGACGTCGCGCTTCTCCCACGTGACCTCGTCGTACGGGTGCACACCGGGCGTGGTGTAGATGCGCTCGATCTTGACGCCCTTGGCGCCTGCCTTCGAGCGTGAGCTGCGGTTACCGATCTCCGTCATGTCGTGCGGCCTCCCTGACCGAATCTGCTGCTGGTTTCAAGTGTTGCGTGGGGCACCGACAGGGCGGGTGTCCCGGACGTGCTGTGGAGGGTGGTTACCGCTGGACGTCGAGCCGGGACGGAGCCGTGGGCTCCTCCCCCAGCGCGTCGTGCTCGGCTCGAAGGAGCGCGATGGCTCCCTCGAAGTCCTCGAGGCTCTCCCAGGCCTGGTAGACGCTGGCGAACCTGAGGTACGCGACCTCGTCGAGCTCGCGGAGCGGTTCGAGGACGGCCATGCCGACCTCGTGCGCCTCGATCTCGGCGTTTCCCTGCGACCGGATCGCCTCCTCGACCTTCTGGGCGAGAAGGGCCAGGTCGTCCTCGCTGACGGGCCGCCCCTGGCATGACTTGCGCACGCCTGAGAGGACCTTGGCCCGGCTGAACGGCTCGGAGGCCCCCGACCGCTTGATCACGTTGAGGCTCGAGGTCTCGAGCGTCGTGAAGCGGCGGTTGCACTCGGGGCACTGGCGCCGACGCCTGATGCAGGCGCCGTCGTCGGTGGTGCGCGAGTCGATGACCCGCGAGTCGGTGTGGCGACAGAACGGACAGTGCACGTCTGGTCACCTTCCCTTCCCCGAGACCCAGTCGTTCAACGGTTCCAAGCCGTCCCGTATGCCGTCCCGAGCCCGTCCCAACCCCCGCCCGGTGTTCGTGGGACCGGTCGGGGCTGGGGATGACGTGGGGATGACCTGTGCGTAACCCCCGTTTGCCTGGGGACTACATGTGGACGTCTTACATCTGCGTAACTACTAGATGTAGGGGTAACTGTAGGCATGGTGTGACCCCGATCGCAAGCACGTGAGCGAGGTCCGGCGCGGCGCGTCCCTGACCTGCACAAACGTCACTCCAGTCCCAGGCGTCCCGGCGTGTCGCGAAGCATCCATCCCCAACATCTAGGGGTGGCCCGCGCCACCCACTCCCCCATCTACGGGTCCACGAGGGTATGCCGCCCGGCCGCGACCGCGACGATCGGGCCCCTCCGGGCACCCGGGCCGTCAGAGCCGGCCCGGTGCGCGGGGTCGGGTGGCGCCGCCGGTCAGCGGGCCGCGGCCTCGCCGAGCTGCACCTCGAGCTGGCGCACGCGGGTGACGAGCCCCTTCAGCAGCAGGACGGCGGTGTGCGGGTGCTGGTCGATGAGGTCGGTGAACGCGGCGGGCGAGAGCCGGAAGGCACTGAGTCCCTCGGGGCCACTCGTGACCGTGGCCGTGCGCCCCGACCCGTCGATGAGCGACATCTCACCGAAGTAGTCACCCTTCGACAGCGAGCCGACTCCTCGGCCGTCGACGTCGACGTCGGCCGTCCCCTCGAGCAGCATCACCATGCCGGCGCCGCGGTCGCCCTGCTTGACGACGGGGACGCCGGGGCCCACCTTCACCGTGGATCCGCGCGCGATCACCTCTTCGACGAGTTCGTCGGGCAGCTCGCAGAAGAGCTCGACGGCGCAGAGCGAGTCCTTCAGGCTCATGAAGTGCCTCCCACCTCGTGGCCCACTCGCGGGCCGGCCCTTCGACGGTAGCCCTCCTCGGAGCGCGCGGGTAGGCATTCGACGAAGACGAGGAGGGACGTTCCGGGGGCCGTGCACGCGCCCGTCGCTCAGCGCAGCCGCGCGACGCCGGGCTGGGTCGCGAACCACAGGCAGAGCACCGACATCGGCGGTGCCTCACCGATCAGGGACGGGTCGGTGGCGGGTGGGGACGCCCCGCCCCTCGCCGGCCCGGGGCCGGCCCTCACGGCTTCACCGGTCCGCTCGGCAAGACGCGCGCCGAGACCCGGACCGGCAGACGCTCGGCGTCAGGGTGGACCTCCACGTCGGCGCGGCACTCGTCGCTCTCGACGACGAGCGCAGTGAGCCGACGGCTCAGCTCGCCCATCTGGTCGACAGTGGCGGTTGCCCGGGTCTCGGTCGCCACCGACGCGTGCCGCACCTCGGCCGGTGCCGACTCGCCCTCCGCGAGCCACCGCTGGACCGCGCGCACGTGGTGCCGAAGTTCTCGGCCTCGGCCGTCGAGGCGATCCGCCGCGCGACGGTCCCCTCGCCGTTGTCGGTCGTGTCCCACGAGAGCTGTCCGGGACGACTGCGCTACCAGCTCTCCCGGATGCCCCGGGCCAGCTCGGGCGCCGGCTCGACGAAGCCGTAACGGTGCAGCGTGCCGAGGTGGTGGCTCACCGATCCGACCGCCAGGCCGGTGCGCCGTGCCAGCTGACCGACGGTCGCGGGGCCCTCGACGGCCAGCAGCTCGCACAGCCAGCGGCGGGTCGGATGGTGGACGGCGGTGAGCACGTCGAGCAGGGCGTTCCCCGTCTCGCTGCCGAGCGTGTCGGTGGAGGCGGGACGTGACGCGTCAGGCCCGGGTGCTTGCCCCGCACGCCGTCATGACAGAGGCTTCCTATCGTGACAAACCGGACATCATCAGCGGACGTCCTCGACCCGGCCCAGCGACGCGAGGACGCGCTGGCGGGCTATGACGTGCTCGGCAACGCTCCCGAGCGCGAGCTGCAGGCCCTCGTCGACATCGCGGCGCAGGTGTGCGCCGTCCCCCGGGCTGCGATCAACCTCATCACCGCGACCCACCAGCAGCAGATCGCCACCACCGGCTTCGCCGCCGCCATCTGTGCCCGCGAGGACTCGATGTGCGCAGCAGTGCTCGAGCACACCGACCGCGTCGTCGTGCCCGATGCCAGCCTCGACGCCCGGTTCCGCGAGAACCCTTTCGTGACGGGCATCCTCGGGACCGTCCGTTTCTATGCGTCAGCGCCACTGACCACGCCGGACGGCGTCATCATCGGTCGCCTGTGCGTCTTCGACTCCCAGCCACGCGCGCTCGACGAAGCACAGGAGGAGGCCCTCGTCGCCATCGCCGAGCGCGTCGTCGACGTCCTCGAGCTGCGCCTGCGCACCCGCGAGCTGGAGGACTCGCTCGCGGCCCTCACCGAGACGAGGGACGAGCTCCACCGGTCGAACGAGGYCCTGTCGGTCTTCGCCGGACAGGTGAGCCACGACCTGCGCACGCCGCTCACCGCGATCATGGCGAGCACCGAGATGCTCGGTCAGCAGCCCGCGGTCGCCGAGGACGAGTGGTCCGAACGCCTCGTCGCCACGGCCTTTCGCTCCGCCACGCGGATGGCCGGGATGATCGAGCAGATCCTCGCCCACGCCCGCGTCGGAGCCGAGCTGCACCGCAGCGACACCGACCTCGACGACGTGCTCTCCTCGGTGCTCGAGGACCTCGACCCGACGCTCACCGCCCGGTCGGCGACCGTCACGACAGGGGCGCTGCCGACCCTGCCCGCAGACGGGCAGCAGCTCTACTCGGTGCTGCTCAACCTCGTGTCCAACGCGGTGAAGTACGCCCGCCCCGGCATCGCGCCCGTCGTCGAGATCTCGGCGGTGCGGGTCGACGGCTCGTGGCGTCTCTCGGTGCGCGACAACGGGATCGGCATCTCGGCCGCCGACCGTGAGCGGGTCTTCGGCCTCTTCAACCGCGTCGAGACGTCCGTCGACGGCAGCGGCATCGGCCTGGCCACGGTCAAGCGCATCATCGAGGCCCACGGTGGGTCGATCGGGATCAGCTCGGTGGACGGTCCGGGGACGGACGTGTGGTTCGAGCTGCCGGCCGAGCTCCCCCGTCAGGACGAGCACGACGGTCCCCGCCGCGACTGACCGGACGTCGCGCCCGYGCGAGGACGACGAGCGCGACGACGAACGCTGTCGGTGCCCTGACATCCATGAGCAGCACCTGCACGACCGTGGCGACGTAGGCCCCGAGGGCGGAACCGTCGTCGAGAGCGTCCCCGACGGAGAAGGCTCCTGAGCTCTCGGCGCTCACGAGCAGGGCCGCTCCGGCGACGGTCGCCGCCTCGGCCAGAGCCGCGAAGGCGGCCCACCGCAACCGCGGTACGACGGACCCGGTCGTCCACGTCGGGCACGTCAGGCGCGTCGGGCCTGTCGGGCGCGTCGGAAGGAGGGGACCGCCCGTATCGTCGACCTCCACGCCTGCGTCGACGAGTGGTTGCATCCCGGGCCGGGACAGCGCCACCGCCAGGACGACGCCGAAGGCGACGACGCCCAGCAGCGCGCTGGGTGACAACGCGTCCAGGGCACCGTCGCCGGCAGCCGTCCCGCCGTCGGTGATCCAGCCGACCGCGACGTAGGGCAGCGCCTGGAGCACCGCGAGCCACCCACACGCCCACGCGACGAGGCGGTCGCGTCGGGCGGACCCGACCAGACCGTCGAACGGACGGGTCGGGCCGTCGTCGAACGAGGTCACGGGACGAGCCTCGGCCAGCGCAGGGGGTCGGTCCCAAGGCTCGGTCCGGTCGTCGTGCACGCCCTCTCGTCGACGCCCTGGAAGACCCGCAGGTCGGGACGACCGGCCGCCACTGCGACGAGGTTGCGCGCACTGTCGGTGCCGGCCCGGAGGTAGTCGGAGTGACCGGCGGAGGTGCGACGGACGTCGACGAAGTCCGATCGCGGGTGGAGCCAGTGGTTGCAGCCGGTCCCGGTCTGCTTGAGCGCGAAGGTCGAGAGCCGGCTCGCGCCCACGACGTCCGCCGGCGCCGTGCCGTGCACCATCCAGCCGTAGGCGAACACGTCGTCCCCGACCGCGCCGAGGACGTTGAGGGAGCCGGGTTTGAGGGCGGTGTGCGCCACGTCCGAGAACGGCAGGCCGGGCGCACCGAAGACGGCGACATCGTCGATCGCACTCGTGCGGAGCGAGGCCTGGCCGGCGAGAGTGCCGCCGTAGGAGTGGGCCCAGACCGTCTGGTGAGCCGGACGGTGACGGGAGGCCTCGACACCGGTCACGAAGTCGGCCAGCGCGCCGGCGTTGTCGCGGGCGAGCTTGCCGTTGAGGACGTTCCGGTCGACCGACGTGACGATCTCGTGGACCTGCGGCGCGTCGTAGCCCATCCACGTCACGAGTGCGACGTCCTCACCACGCGCCACCGCCTTGGCCTCCGAACGCATCCGCACGAAGGTGTCGTCGTAGCGCCGGAGATCGGCCCCGACCATGGTCGACAGGCCGCCGACGAACGTGACGACGTGCTCGGCCCGGTCGACGTCGCCGATCGCGACGACCGCCTTGACGTCGGGTCCGTTCGCGTCGACGAGGAGCAGACGTCGGGGTCCACCGTCGCGACGCCCGAGCACGTCGCGCACCGCCTGCAGGGCCGCCACGTGCTCGGCCGAACGGGTGCGCTCGGCGGCATTGCTCGCAGACGCCGCCCGCTGCGCCTCCTGCTCGCGGGTCCAGGCAGCCTGCTCCGCTCGGCCGAGCAGGACGAGGTTGGCCTCGTGGCGAGCGGCGGCCGGCACCCCGTCGCGAGGACCCACCCAGTCCGGACGCTCACGGATGGCGCGGCGTCGCTCCTCGTCGGTCAGGGACCGCCACCAGGCGGCGGAGGCGAACACCTGACCGCCGACCCCGGCACTCGTCGAGGGCCCCGCCGGCGGAGGTGGCAGCTGCGGGTCCAGCTGCCCGGCAGTCCCCGGAGACGCCGTCGCGCCACGGGCAGCGGTCAGCAGCCCTCTCCACAGCTCGTCGTCGGTCTGGCTCGCGGCCTGTCGGGCCCGCGCCAGACAGGCGTGCACCTCGACCCTCAACAGCTCGTCGAGCCGTGCCCGGTGCGCCTCGCCTGCAGGGTCACCGAGCGACGCGCGGACGGGAAGGAAGAGCCGACCCTCGCCGTCGACCCAGGCGCCCTCGTCGGCGGCTCGACGGTCGGCGCGACCGACGAGCTCGAGCGCCGACTGCAGACGTGCCGCGGCGTGCCCGACCGCGTGACCGGTCACCGCGATGCTCCCCGCGAGCCGTCCGAGGCCGGCGACGACGAGGCCGTAGCGGTCGGCGGCCGCCGAGGAGGCCGCGCCCGACCAGCGCGGCGCGGCGGCGCGACGCCACAGCACGAGCTCCGCGAGTCCGAGGACCCGGAGGCGGTGCTCCTCGAGGCGCCGGCCCACCTCGAGCAGGGACTGCGGCCGGCAGGCCCGGACATCGGCGACGGTCATGGTCAGCGGAGCACCGGCACCCGCCACACCAGGTCTCATCGGGTGCCGCCGGATGACGACGACCGCAGGGCCTGCCGAGACGCGTGCTCGACGGCGTCATAGGTGTCGGCGGCCGTGGCGAGGCAGCGGCCCAGCTCGCGCAGCTCCCAGCGGGTCCCGGCCAGCCGCGCCTCCCACGCCGCAGCGACCTGGCCGAGGCCGCCGGCGACACGACCACCGGGGATCGCCCCACCGAGTGGCCGCAGCTCGTCGGCGATCCTCAGCCGCCGCACCCGCGCCAGCACCTCGCCGACCGAGGCGGCGTCCTCGCGCAGCGCGTCGGTGTCCACGTCGTAGCGCATCCCCTGCTCCCTTCCGAGGACAGCCACGCTAGGCAAGGCGCCCGAGGACTCGAGCCCGTCATCCACAGGGGTCGGGAACGGCAGCTGCGGGCACAGCAGGACGCCGCACCCCGGTCAGGGATGCGGCGTCCGGGGCAGGAACGGCGGGGTCGAAGCGCCGCTACCGCCAGCCGCTGAAGGTGGAGCCAACGCGGCGGATCGGAAGGGCCGGGACGGGCGCAGCCGGACACACGGCATACGTCCTCGGCCGGCCCAGGAGGCCCCGGGTCAGCGACCCGGGACGACGAGCTGCTGGCCGGCGTGGACCGAGCTGGTGCTGAGCGCGTTGGCGATCTGCAACTCGACGACACCCTCGGCCGTGGTGAGCTCAGGCAGCTCGCGGGCGGCGATGCCCGACAGGGTCTGGCCGGACCGGACCGTGATCGTGCGCGGCTCGCCCGTGGCCGACGCGAGCTGACCGGCGAGTCCGACGCCGAGGAGGGAGACGACGCCCGCGACGAGGAGCGTCACGACGAGGCGACCGAAACGCGTCAGGCGCATCGGCGGCCTCGCGGCACGCGCCGCACGAGCGGCCTCCGGCCCGGTGGGGACGAGGACGAGACGGGGCCGACCGGTCGGCTGCGACCGCGCGGGCTCCTCGGTGTGCGGCTGACGAACGGCCTCGAGGACGATGGCGCTCATGGTGACCTCCCCTTGCTCCTGATCTGGCGAACACGTGTTCGATAGAACGTCTGTACGAGTTGTAGCACGTATGTTCGATGAAGTCGAGACACGCATCGAACAGGTGTTTGGCAACTGTGTTCGAACTGCGTAGTCTTTCCTCACACCACAGACCTCACCAGCCACCACTGACACTGGCCCCACACCCAGCGTCACGACGCGGACTGACGAGCCGACGAAGGGGACACCATGGGCGTGACCGAGCTTCCCGATCGCGAGACCGGCGACGGTCTCACCGTCCGCCAGCGGCGGGTGCTCGAGGTCATCCGCAACTCCGTCGACCGGCGCGGCTACCCGCCGAGCATGCGCGAGATCGGCGACGCCGTCGGCCTCGCCAGCCCTTCGAGCGTCTCCCACCAGCTCAACGCCCTCGTCGCCAAGGGCTACCTGCGACGCGACCCGAACCGGCCGCGGGCCCTCGAGGTCGTCTCTCCCGACGCGAAGGCCGAGGAGCTCGGCTACCGCGGAGGCGACCCGACCGTGCCACGTCCACGGGGCGACCACTACGACACCGAGACCGACTCGGGCGACGCGCGCCCCGAGGCCTCCTATGTCCCGGTGCTCGGCCAGATCGCCGCCGGCGTGCCGATCACGGCCGAGGAGGTCGTCGAGGACGTCTTCCCGCTGCCCAAGCAGCTCGTGGGCGAGGGCGATCTCTTCCTACTCAAGGTCACCGGCGACTCGATGGTCGAGGCCGCCATCTGCGACGGCGACTGGGTCGTCGTGCGCCAGCAGCAGCACGCCGAGAACGGCGACGTCGTGGCCGCGATGCTCGACAACGAGGCGACGGTCAAGACGTTCAAGCGCACCGACGGGCACGTGTGGCTCATGCCGCACAACCCTGACTTCTCGCCCATCGACGGCGACCACGCGACGATCCTCGGCAAGGTCACGGCGGTCCTGCGCCGGCTCTGACGACGCGCCGCTCCCCCACCCGACGACGGATGCCGTCGGCGCCCCTCGCGCCGGCGGCATCGTCGCGTCCGGGAGGCGTATCGGACGCGACGGCGCGAGACTCTGACTCGTGAGTCCTGCGAAGGAGACCGCCATGGCACCCGGCCGCACCCGCGACGTCGTCTTCACCTACCGCTACCTGCGCGGCGCAATGATCGCCCTGCTCCTCATGCTGCTCCTCTCGGTGGGCTACCAGTGGTGGTGGGAGACCGACCACTCGTGCTGGCTCGGCTCGATCAGCGCGTACTACTACACGCCGGCGCGGACCGTCTTCGTCGGCTCGCTGTGCGCGCTCGGGGCCAGCCTCATCGCCTACAAGGGGCACTCGCCCGAGGAGGACGTGCTGCTCAACTTCTCGGGCTTCATGGCCTTCGTCGTCGCCATGGTCCCGACGGTGCCGGACGGGCGGTGCGGGCCGAACGCGTACACCCAGACCCCGGCCGAGATCGCCGCGGCCGTGCGCAACAACATCTGGTCTCTCGTCGTCGTCGCCGTCCTCGCGGCCCTCGTGGCCGCCTGGCTCAAGCGCGGCGCGATGACGCGCGCCCCGTCCGACCGGCCTACGGTGCGCTCGATGGTCGTCTCGGCCGTCTGCGGTCTGGTGCTGCTCGCGGAGCTCACCCTCTTCCTCGTGCTGCGCGACCGGTTCATCGCGCTGAGCCACGGCATCGCCGCGGGCACCATGGTGGCCGGGGTGATCGCCGTCATGGTCTTCAGCGCCCTGCGCGCCGAGGAGCGCCACCAAGGCACCACCGGTGGCACCGGCGCGAGCGGAACGCTCTACAAGCGCATCTACATCGCGATCGCGGTCGCCCTGGCCTTCGCCCTGGGGGCGACGGTGCTGACGGCCCTGACGGTGCGCGGCTTCGACCACCTGATCCTCATCGCCGAGGTCATCATCATCGTGCTCTTCGCCGCCTACTGGGGCGTGCAGACCAAGGAGCTGTGGGACCTGCGCGAGGCCGATGGCGCCGAGGCGCGTTCGGCTCGGTCCGTGGCCGAATAGCCTTCAGGACAGCGGCGGTTCGTCACCGAGAGCACCGAGCCACCACGTGCCGGCGTCGCCGTGCTCGACCGCCTCCTCCGGCGTCAGGGTCGCGGTGACCCGGAGCCACGACTCGGCGCGCCCGAGCCGCCCGAGCCGCAGCGCGGACGGCAGGGCCGAGCGCAGTGCAGCGACCGGGACGACGTCGCCCCAGACCTCGAGCGCGGCGTCCGCCACCCGCCTCAGCCGAGGGTCGTCCGGGGTGGCGCCGAAGCGGTGGAGCAGCACGTTGAGCGGGACGAAGAGCGCGGACAGCGGGTGGGCGAGCACGGCGTCACCGAAGTCGAAGAAGCGCATCCCGTGCGCCGTCGCGAAGACGTTGCTGGCGTGGAGGTCGTTGTGCACGAGGCTCTCCCGCAGGCCGAGACTCCCCACGTCGTCGGCCCACGCCGTGACCGCCGGCAGCAGCGCACGCAACCGGTGCGCGACGTCGTCGGCCATGCGGCGCGGGTCGTCCGGGGCCAGGGCCGTCAGGGACGCGACCCTCGCCTCGACGTAGGCCGCCGACTCGGCCGGAGGCAGGGCCGTGATGCCCGCGCCGAGGAGGTCCGCCTCGTGGCCGACGAGCTCGCGCTGGAGGTGCATCGCCTCGGCGGCGACCCGGCACCAGGCGTCGACGTCGTCGTCCGCGACCGTCAGGGCGAAGACCGGTCCTTGGTCGGGCACGAGGTGCAGGCCGCGCTCGACGTCGGCCGCGACGACCGGGACGACCCGGTGCGGCGACAGGCGGTCGAGCACGACGAGCAGGGCCGCTTCGAACGACTGGTGCGCGCAGTTCTGCTTGGCCCAGTAGGTGGCGCCGTCGGATGTGACACCGCGCCACACCGTCGACCAGGGGCGTTGGTGCACCGCGTCGAGCGACACGAGGTCGATGCCGAGACCGCCCAGGACTCCACCGACCCACTCGCGCAGCTCGGCCTCGAACGCGCCGGACGTCCAGCGGACGGACGAGCCGTCCCCGGACTCCGGGAGGGCGGCATACCAAGGCAGTTCAGTGCCCGAGGGCATCGCGCAGCTCCGTCAGCGTCGGGCCGAGAGGCGCGTGGAGGCGCAGCGTCGCCTCGGCGTCGCCGCGCGTCGCCGACCGCGTGACGATCGCGACGGGCACGTCGCGCTGGTGCGCGCGACGGACGAAGCGGTAGCCGCTCATGACCGACAGCGACGACCCGAGCACGAGGACGGCGCCGGCACCCTCGACGAGCGAGAAGCACTGCTCCACGAGCGCCTTGGGCACCGACTCACCGAAGAAGACGACGTCGGGCTTGACGGTGTCGTGGCCGCAGACGAGGCAGCGCGGGGCGTGGAAGGACTCGACGAGCGCGTCGGCGAGCACGACGTCACCGTCGGGCCGCACCTGCTCACCCCACTGCGAGCCCACCACGTGCGCCGCCTCCTCGAAGCGGTCCATGAAGCCGGGGTTGGCCTCGGTCATCCTCTCGTGCAGACCGATTCGCGAGGTGTACTCGCCGCACGTGAGACAGACAGCACGGTCGAGGGACCCGTGCAGCTCGATGACGTCCGTCGCCCCCGCAGCCTGGTGCAGGCCGTCGACGTTCTGGGTGATGATCGGCCCGACGTAGCCCGCACGTTGCAGGTCGGTGACGACGCGGTGCCCCTCGTTGGGGGCGGCGGCGTTGAAGCGCTGCCAGCCGATGTAGCTGCGGGCCCAGTAACGCCGACGGGCCTCGCTCGACCCCGCGAACTCGCCGTACGTCATCGGCTCGACCCGACGGGTCCCGTCGGGCCCGCGATAGTCGGGGATGCCCGACTCGGTCGAGAGCCCCGCACCGGAGAGCACGACGACGCCGCCGCCACTGACGAGGTCGACGAGGTCGTCGAAGGTGCCGAGGTCGTGCGTCTGGAGCGGCAGGGTGCGCGAGGTGGAGAGCCGGGTCGTCGCCGGGGTGACCGCGGCGGCCGTCGACTGCGGGGGTATGCCGTTCGGCTGCTGCACCCGGCAAGCCTACGTGCCGCTCCGGCACCATTCTCGACCGATCGGCTACAGCAGGATTCCATAATCATCGGTTATGATGAGCACATGATCGATGCTGCCGGCCTGCGGGTCATGAAGGCCATTGCCGACGAGGGAAGCTTCACGAGCGCTGCCAACGCGCTGGGCTTCACGCAACCGGCCATCTCGCAGATGGTCCGCCGGCTCGAGCAGCGCACCGGGACCGTCCTCGTCGAGCGCTACGGCCGCCAGGTCCGCCTCACCGAGGCCGGTCAGGTACTCGCCCGACACGCGGTCGGCGTCCTCGCCGCCCTCGACGCGGCCGAGGAGGAGATCACCGCGATCGCCGGCCTGCGCGCCGGACGGGTTCGCCTCCAGGCCTTCCCCAGCTCGTCTGCCACGCTGGTGCCCCGGACGCTCGCCATCCTCAAGGCCCGCCACCCCGACATCACCGTCACCTTCACCGAGGCCGAGCCGCCGGAGTCGCTCGCGGCCCTGCGCAACGGCGACTGCGACGTCGCGGTCGCCTTCGCCTACGAGGGTGRCGACCTCGGTGAGCTCGAGGAGGACCTCTCGCTCCTCGTGACCCGCCGGCTCATGGACGACGAGGTGCGTCTCGTCGTCCCCGGCACACACCCGCACGCCGGCGACGCGGCCGCCTCCCTCGCCGACTTCTCGGGCGAGGAGTGGATCGCCGGCTGCCCCCGCTGTCGCGGCCACCTCCTGTCGCTCGCCGACACCGCCGGCTTCCGGCCCAACGTGGCGTTCGAGACCGAGGACTACGTCGCCCAGCTCGGGCTCGTCACGGCCGGGCTGGGCGTGGCCCTCGTGCCCGACCTCATCCTCAACGCCGCCAAGCACGACGAGGTCGCGACCCTGCCGCTCTCCCCCGCGTCGCGCCGCCAGATCCTCGCCGTGACGACTCCCGACCTGCAGCGCGTGCCTGCCGTCGCCGCTGCCCTCGACGCACTGTGCGAGGCCGCCGGCGCCGACCCGAAGGCCTCCACCGCCGAGCTCGTCGGCGCCAAGACCTGACGGGTGGCTCGCCGCGCGAGGGCGCGCCACGGGCGCTCGGCCCCCACGCGGCATACGGTGGGCCTCATGGGTGACCGCGAGCGCATCTCGTACCTGGCCGTGCCCGAGCGCGACGACGTCCCGGAGGGCGTGAGCCGCCTCTGGGACAAGGCACAGGAGACCGTCGGCTTCGTGCCCAACGTCTTCCGCGCCCAGGCGGTCAACGGCGAACAGTTCCTCGCGTGGTGGGGCTACTTCAACCTCCTCGTCAACAAGGAGGGGCACCTGAGCAACGCCGACCGCGAGCTGCTGGCCGTCGTCGTCAGCAGCGTCAACCGGTGCACGTACTGCGAGGTGAGCCACGGCGCAGCCCTCCGGGAGCACACCGGAGACCCCGTGACCGCCGACCTCGTCGCCTCGAACTGGCGGCAGGCAGGGCTTGCCCGCCGTGAGTATGCGATGGCCTCCTACGCCGAGAAGCTGACTCTCCATCCCGCCGAGGTCACCGAGGCCGACCTCGCCCCGCTGCGAGCCGTGGGACTCGACGACCACCAGGTGGTCGAGCTCGTCCAGGTCGTCGGGATGTTCAACCTCACCAACCGGGTGTCGACGGCGCTGGGGCTCGTGCCGAACTCGGAGTACCACTCGAGCGGCAGAGCGACCTCATGAGCCGGGTGGCGCTCGCCGCTCCGGGTCCGGCGGCCCTGCAGGCCGGGCTCGAGGTGGCAGCCGAGGGCGGTAACGCCGTCGATGCGGCCATCGCCGCGTCCCTGGCGGCCATGAGCACCGAGCCCGGGGTCGTCAGTCTGATGGGTGGCGCCTTCGTCAACGTGTGGCTCGCCGGCGACGACCCTGTCGTCATCGACGGCAACGTCGAGATGCCCGGCCGGGGACTGGACCGGTCGGCCTTCGGCCACGGCGTCCGGCAGGTCCCCACCGACTACGGCGGCGGGGTGACGATCGGTGCGGGACACGCTGCGGTCGCGAACTCCGGTGCCGTGCAGGCACTCTCAGCCGCCAGGGACCGCTTCGGGAAGGTGCCGTGGCGGCGGCTCGTGGAGCCGTCGGCCCGGACCTGTCGCGACGGGTACCGGGTCGGCGCGGCCGCCGCCCTCTACCTCGGCATCGTCCGCGACACGCTCTTCGGCCACGACCCCGAGGCCCACGCCCTCGTGACAGGAGCCGACGGCGGACCGCTCGAGCCGGGCGAGACCTCCCTCAACGTCGACCTCGCCGATATCTTGGACCTCCTTGCGGCACAAGGGGCCTCGCTCTTCACGACCGGCGCCGTCGGACGCGTTCTCGTCGAGGACATGGCCGCGAACGGTGGGTTGATCACGATGGCCGACCTCACGGCATACGAGGCCGTGGAGCGTGCACCCACGATGCGGACCGTCGGCTCCTGGCACATCGCCCTCAACCCGCCGCCCTCCGTGGGCGGCCCGATGCTCGCGGCCATGCTCGGCCAGCTGGCGCGGCACGAGGACTGGACGTGGGCCGAGGTCATCGAGATCCAGCGCCGGGTCCTCGCCTACCGCCTCTCCGTCCACGACAGGTCCCTCGACCTCGACGCCGACGGCCATGCCCTCCTCGAGGCGGTGGAGCGACACGGGCTGGCGGGGCTTCCCACCTCGGCCTCCACTGCTCACGTCTCCGCCGTGGACGAGGACGGGAACGCGTGTGCCATCACGATGTCGTGCGGATACGGCGCCGGCATGGTGATCCCCGGCACCGGCATCCTGCTCAACAACGCCCTGGGCGAGCCGGAGCTCAACCGGCTCGGCATCCACGCCGTGTCCCCCGGCACGCGGCTCGCCTCGAACATGGCCCCGACCACCGGCCGCAGCTCCTCGGGCACCGCGCTCGCCGTCGGCTCACCCGGGGCGGACCGGATCACGACGGCGCTCATGCAGGTGCTCGGACGCGGACTCCTTCGCGGCGACGACCTCCAGCACTCGATCGACGCCCCGCGCTTGCACGTGCGGTTCATGGACGATGGGTCCCCACGCGTCGAGCACGAGCCGTCGGACGACATCGCGGCCGCGATCGAGGCGAGCGGATTCCCGTCGCACCGCTTCCCAGGGCCGCACATGTACTTCGGTGGGGTGGGCGCAGCGGTGCTGGGTCCGGACGGGCTGGTAGCCGCCGGGGACGCGAGACGGGACGGGTCGGTGGGGGTCTCCTCCTGACCGGGTGCGGTCGCCATCGCCACCAAACTCGGTGCGGACGTGGGCGTGCCGTGCGATCCTCGTCGCACCCGGACGGTCGGARGGCCGACGGAGACTCGGGGGGCACGGCCATGCAGCGACGCCGACGAACCAGCTGGCTCCGCAGGCTGCCTCGCTGGGTGTCGTCGTCATGCAGGCGACCTATCGCACCTCGGCCCGCGAGTGGGGCGTCGTCGGGAAGCGACGGGCCTGCCGCCGGATCTCGTGACCGTGCGCCTCGGAGCTGCCGACACCCTCATCGGGTCGGCCGCCGTCGACACCACGGGCGCATGGTCCGTGCGCGTCCCCCGACGGCTCCTGGGGGCAGGCGCGGGACGCGAGGACGGGATCCGGGTATCTCCATGACGGTGCGCCGTGCCGCCCCATCCGTCGCGCGGCCGGCACCGAATCATCTTGAGTCGACCCCCAACGAGAGGCCACCCCGATGACCATGACCGACGACCGCCCCGACGCTCCCGCCCCCTCCGCGGCGTCCTCCCGACCGAACGGCATCGCCGCCCGGCTGGCGGCCGTCGTCGAGCCCCTCTTCGGCGGCCAGCTGCCCGTGCGCCTCAAGGCGTGGGACGGCACTGTCGCCGGACCCGCCGACGCCCCGACCGTCGTCCTGCGCGATCCCGCGGCGCTGCGCCGCCTCGTGCGCCACCCCGGCGAGCTCGGTCTCGCCCAGGCGTACGTCACGGGCGAGCTCGACGTCGAGGGTGACCTGCTCGACGGCTTCCGTCGCGTGTGGTCGACGGCCCGTACGCTCGCGGGCGGCCGTCCCTCGGCCGGCACCGTGGCTTCCGTCGCCACGAACGGCATCAGGACGGCGTTCGACCTCGGCGTCGTGGGGCTGCCGCCCGAGCCGCCCGCCTCGCAGGCCCGGCTCCGCGGGCGCCTGCACACCCAGACCCGCGACCGCAGCGCCATCGAGCACCACTACAACCTCTCCAACGAGTTCTACTCGCTCATCCTCGACCCGCACATGGCCTACTCGTGCGGCTACTGGACGAGCACCGAGCCCGGCTACACCGTCGAGGACTCGCAGCGCGACAAGCTCGACCTCGTGTGCCGCAAGCTCGGCATCGAGCCCGGCAGCCGGCACCTCGACATCGGCTGCGGCTGGGGCTCCCTCTCGCTGCACGCCGCCGAGACGTTCGGCGCCCACGTCGTCGGCGTGACGATCTCGAGCGAGCAGAAGGCCTTCATCGACGAGCGGATCCGCGAGCGCGGCCTGCAGGATCGCGTCGAGATCCGGCTCCAGGACTACCGCGAGGTGCCGGACGGCCCCTTCGACACCGTCTCCTCGATCGAGATGGGCGAGCACGTCGGGCAGAAGAACTACCCGGCGTTCACGGGGCAGATCCACCGCCTGCTGCGGCCGGGCGGTCGCGCGCTGATCCAGCAGATGTCGCGCACGACGCGCCCCGGCGGCGGTCCCTTCATCGAGGCCTTCATCGCGCCCGACATGCACATGCGTCCGGTCGGCGAGACGGTCGACCTCATCGAGCAGGCCGGTCTCGAGGTCCGCGACGTGCACGCCTTGCGCGAGCACTACGTGTGGACCGTCAAGGCCTGGTACGACACGTTCGAGGCCAACTGGGACCAGGTCGTGGCCATGGTCGGCGAGGAGGTCGGCCGTGTCTGGCGTCTCTACCTCGTCGGCGGCGCGCTCGCCTTCGAGGAGGGCCGCATGGGCGTCGACCAGATCCTCGCCGTGAAGCCGACGGCCGACGGCCGCAGCGGTATGCCGCCCGTCCGGGCCTGGTGACCACCGTGACGTCAGTCTGGACGTCCGTCGCTCCCGTCGTGGCTCCGGCGGCCGACGCCGCCGGCTTCGACGGCGGCGCCTTCGGGCGCACGCTGCTGTTCACGGCGCTCGCCGTCGTGGTCGTTCTCGGCATCACGTTCGCCGTGGCGCTGCGCGTCGGCAAGCAGGCCGTCATCGACGTGACCTGGGGGCTCGGGTTCGCGGCCATCGCCCTCACGGCGTTCGTGACGAGCGGCGGCCACGGTGACGCGCTGCGGCGCTGGCTGGCGCTGGTGCTCACGGTCGTGTGGGGGCTTCGCCTGGCCGCGCACATCTTCAGCCGGTCACGGGGCAAGGGTGAGGACCCGCGCTACGAGGCGATGCTCAAGCGTGCCGACGGCAACCCGAACGCCTACGCGCTGCTGCACATCTACCTCCCGCAGGGCGTCATCATGTGGTTCGTCTCGCTGCCGGTCCAGATCGCGATGTTCGTCGAGGGTGGCATCGGCTGGGTGCTGTGGCTGGGCGTCGTCGTCTGGGCCATCGGCTTCTTCTTCGAGTCGGTCGGCGACCTGCAGCTGACACGCTTCCGCAACGACCCCGCCAACAAGGGCACGGTGCTCGACACCGGCCTCTGGCGCTACACGCGGCACCCGAACTACTTCGGCGACGCGAGCGTCTGGACCGGGCTGTTCCTCGTCGCGGCAAGCGCCTGGCCCGGCGTGCTGACGATCCTGTCGCCGGCCGTCATGGTGTGGAACCTCTACGGCGGCACAGGCAAGAAGCTGCTCGAGAAGGACATCGGCGACCGCCGCCCCGACTACGCCGACTACGTGCGCCGGACGAGCGGCTTCTTCCCGTGGCCGCCGAAGCCCGCAGACCCGTCGGTGAAGCACGGCTGAGCAGGCACCATGACCATCGGTGCTAGGGGCGGGATGATGGACGGCATGCGCCCGCCCCTCGCCGACGTCCTCGACCTCGAGCCGCACCCGGAGGGCGGGTGGTTCCGGCAGACGTGGTTCTCCCCCGACACCGTGACGCTTCCGGACGGTCGCGTGCGAGCGACCGCCACCCTCATCCACTTCCTCCTGCCCGCCGGCGAGTCCTCGGCCTGGCACCGGGTCGCCTCCGACGAGGTGTGGCTCGCCCACACCGGCTCGGTCGTGCTCGAGCTGGGCGGCACCGGAGCACAGCCGCCCTCCGAGGGTGGCGCCGACCCGGTCGTGCTCGGTCTCGACCTCATGGCGGGTCAGGTGGCTCAGGTGGTCGTCCCCGCGAACGTCTGGCAGCGCACCGTGCCGGGTGATGACGACGCGCTCGTCAGCTGCCTCGTGTCGCCCGGCTTCGACTTCGCCGACTTCGAGCTCGCGCCGGGGGCCGCGCACGACTGACGGGCCCTCACCCGGAAACCGCGCGGACCTCGTCCCCGTCTGTGACGACTGCGACGTCACCCTCGAGGTCGGTGCGATGCACGTGGAAACCCCTGTCCTGCAAGGCTTCCATCGTGGCGGGCGCAGGGTGGCCGTAGTCGTTGCCGGCGCCGACGCTGATGAGCGCGAGCCGTCCGTCGACGTGGTCGAGGATGCGGTCGTCGCGGTTGCTCGACCCGTGGTGGGCCACCTTGAGCACGTCGACGCGGCCCCAGCGCTGCGGGTCGAGCTGTGACTCGTGGAGCACCTGCCCGGCGGCCTCGCGCTCGATGTCACCTGCCAGCAGCACGGTGACGCCGTGGACGTGCATCGTCATCACGACCGAGCCGTTGTTGGGCACGGAGCCCGCGTCGATGCGGCGCGCGGGCCACCAGACGTCGGCAGTCACCGCCCCGACGGCAAGGCGCTCTCCGGCCCGCAGCTCGCCCAGAGGTATGCGTCGGGCGGCGGCGAGCCGGGCGACGCGGGCTGCCTCGGCGGGCGGGTCGAGCACGGGCGAGGCCCGGATCTCGGCGACCGGCCTCTCGAGCACCGCGGCCAGTCCGCCGACGTGGTCGGCGTGGTAGTGGGTCAGCACGACGAGGTCGACGGCCGTCGCGCCGATGCGCTCGAGGCAGGCCCGCATCGGCTCCGGGCCGGGACCGGTGTCCACGACGACGACGTGTCCGCCGCCGTTGTCGACGACGAGCCCGTCGCCCTGACCGACGTCGCAGGCGATGAGGGCCCATCCGGGTGGGGGCCAGGCGATCGGCGCGGTCGGCGCCGCGAAGCCCGTCGCGAGCACGACGACGGCGACGGCCACCGTGGGGCGGTGTCTCGTGCGGAACCACGCCCACGGCGCCCCGGCGACGACGCCGACGGTGAGGACGGCGAGCAGGATCGCCGCGCCGGCCGAGTCGCCCCAGGCGATGCTGCCGAAGGGCAGGTCGGCGCACCACCGCGCCACGGCAGCGATGGCCTGGGCCGGTAGCGCCGCGACCCACGCGAGCCCCGCCGCACCCGCGACCCAGACGACCGAGACGAGCGCGACGACGACGCCGACGACGGTCGTCGGCGCGACGAAGGGCGCAGCGAGGAGGTTGGCGAGCACGGCGACGACCGAGACACTCCCCTGCAGAGGCACGACGACCGGCGCACAGACGGCTTGCGCCGCGACCGGGATCGCGAGGACGGGACCCAAGGGCTTGAGGAGTCTCGGGAGCCCCCGGGAGATGACGCGCCCCCACGGCCGGGCGAGGACCAGCAGCCCGAGGGTGGCGATGCTCGACAGGGCGAAACCGTAGGAGCGGGACAGCCACGGGTCCCACACGAGCAGCACGACGATCGCACCGGCGAGCGCCGGGATGCCCGCCCGGCGCCGCGACGTCGAGAGTGCGAGCAGCCCGACGAGCCCCATGACGGCGGCGCGCACGACGCTGGGCTCGGGGCGGGCGAGGACGACGAAGCCGAGCAGGCCCAGCGCAGCCGCCGCCGGGCGCCAACGTCGCCGGACTCCGACCAGCCCGCAGAGCCACACCACCGCGGCGAGCACGAACGTGACGTTGCTGCCGGACACCGCGCTGAGGTGGCTGAGACCCGTCTCGAGCATCGCCGCGGTGAGGTCGGGGGGCGTCTGTGAGGTGTCGCCGACGACGAGCGCCGGGACGAGCCCGCGCGCGTCGGGCCAGAGGTCGGCGGTGGCGGCTCGGAAACGCCCACGCACCGCATCGGCCGCCGCGAAGACCCCACCGGCGGACCCGACGACCTCGACGGCGCCCTTGGGGGTCGCCACCGCGACGACGTCGTCGCCGGGCTCGGCCGGTCCGAGCCGCAGGACGGCCTCGACCTCGTCGTGCCACCGCAGTGTCGACCACTGCGTGCCTCGTCCGATGACGAGCACGGGAGCGGTCACCGTCGTGGTGCGACCTCGCCCCGCGACCTGGGTCACGTCGAGGCGCACGACGCTGACGACGGCGGCATCGGGACGGTCCGCCGCCCCGGCGCCGGTCCCGCCACCGACCGCTCGTGGCTCGGCGGCCACCGTGGCCCTCACCGTGACCACGGCTCGCTCGGCGGCCAGTCCCTCGACCGGACCTGCGGTCCGCACGGCCCGGTGGCCGACGCCGGCGCCGAGCAGGAGGGAGAGGACGGCGCAGACGGCTGCCACGCCGCGCAGAGCAGGCGGCCCGAACTCCATGGCACTCGCGCGCACGCCCCCACCGCGACGCGGCAGCCGCACGAGCCGCGGTAGGCACGCGGTGACCCCGCGCCCAGCCGCGGTGGCAGCAAGGACACCTCCCGCGATGGCGGCCAGGGCCACCGCGGCGACGAGCCAGATCGGGGCGAGGAGTCCCCAGAAAGCCAGGGCAGGCCACACCACCACCACGGGCACCAGGAGCCGCAGGTCGAGGCGCCGCGACGTGCGGGGCCGGACTCGCCGCACCGTCTCGCGCCCGGTCAGCACGACGAGCGATGGGCCCCGCGGCGCCTGCTCGCGCTCCCTCGGGGGGTCCGACGCCCGCGGCGTCACAGCGTCACTTTGGGGCGCAGCTGGGCCATGAGCTTGTCGCCGATGCCGCTCACCTCGCCGAGCTCGTCGACCGAGGTGAAGCGACCGTGCTCGGTGCGCCAGTCGATGATCCGCTGGGCGAGCACCGGCCCGACGCCGGGCAGCGTGTCGAGTGCTGCCGCGTCGGCCGCGTTGAGGCTCACCGGGCCGTTCGAGCCACCGGACGAGCCCGACGTGCCTGCGCCACCGGCGCCACCGGCGCCGCTGCTTCCCGCGCCCCCAGCCCCTCCGGCTCCCGGACCTACGGCCGGCGACTCCCCCGGCCTCGGCACCCGGATCTGCTCGCCGTCGACGACGAGCCGCGCGAGGTTGAGGGCCGCGACGTCCGCGCCCGTCCGGGTGCCCCCGGCTGCCGTGAGGGCATCGGCCACGCGGGCTCCGGGACGGAGCCGCACGAGGCCCGGACGCACGACCTGCCCGACGACGTGCACGACGAGCTCCGCGCCGGACGTCGGGCCACCCGACGGCGCACCCGACGCAGCGCCTGACACCGCGCCCGACACTGCGCCCGACACAGCGCCAGTCGACGGGTCCGTCGTCGCCCGGGCCGCTGCCGTCGCCGTCCCACCCACGACCTGGACCGATCTCGACGGTCCGGGCGCGACGTCCGGAGCGGAGGCCGAGCGTTCGGCCCACAGGACGCGCAACACGAAGACGCAACCGACGGCCACGACGAGGGCGAGCATCGAGACGACGGCCGCGCTGCTCACCCCGCGCCGCCCCGTGCGCAGCTCGTCCGGGACCGTGAGGACGCCCGGCCGCCGCGCCCGACGAAGGTCGGCGTCGAGCCGCTCCACCTCGTCGTCGTCCGTGGCCCTCTGGGTCAGCCTCCGCACTGCCGACGCCACCGGGTTCTCGCCGACGGCCGCGCCCGGAGCGCGAGGCACCCAGCCGCCGACCTCCTCGCCCTCCGCCGGAGCAGCGCGGGCACCGTCATCCCCCGGCCCGACACGACCGGTGTCCGCGCCGAGGATCCGGGCCACCCGCTCGAGGTCCGGCGGTCTCTGGGCGGGTCGGAACGGCATACCCCGACGCTAGGAAGCCCGCCGCCCACCCGCCCGCCCTCGGGCACCCGCTGGGGACAACCCGACCCGCACTGGAGGGGGTGTGGACGGCCACGGCCCGAGACGGCCCGCGCGTCGATTCACGCCCTCGTGTCCGGCTGGTCCAGACTGCTCCAATGGCTCGGCACATCATGACCCTCACCTGCGACGACCGACCCGGCATCGTGGCGGCCGTCTCCGCGGCGCTGCTCGCCGTCTCGGCCAACATCGTCGAGAACCAGCAGTACTCCGACGAGGACACCGACCTCTTCTTCATGCGCACCGTCTTCGACGCCGAGGCGCACGAGGTCGAGCAGGTCCTGGCCGCGATCCGTGAGAGCCCGGCCATCGCGCACCAACACCTCGCGGCCCGGCCCGAGGACGAGCACTGCCGCACCGTCATCCTCGTCAGCAAGTTCGACCACTGCCTGCTCGACCTGCTCTACCGCTGGAAGTCCGGCGACCTGCCCATCGACATCGTCGGGGTCGTCAGCAACCACGAGGACTGCCGCGGGCTCGTCGAGTACTACGGCCTGCCGTTCACCGTCATCCCCGTCACGAAGGACACCAAGGCCGACGCCGAGGCCGAGCTGCTCCGTCTCGTCGAGACCGAGGACGTCGGGCTCGTCGTGCTCGCGCGCTACATGCAGATCCTCAGCGACGGCCTGTGCCGCGCGCTCGAGGGCCGGGCCATCAACATCCACCACTCGTTCCTGCCGGGCTTCAAGGGCGCCAAGCCCTACCACCAGGCGCACGACCGGGGCGTCAAGCTCATCGGTGCCTCGGCCCACTACGTGACGGCCGACCTCGACGAGGGCCCGATCATCGAGCAGGACGTCGTCCGCGTCACGCATGCCGAGTCCCCCGAGAGGCTCGTCGCCATCGGCCGCGACGTCGAGCGTCGGGTGCTCTCGCGCGCGGTCCGCGACCACGCCGAGTCCCGCGTCTTCCTCTCGGGCCGCCGCACCATCGTCTTCTGAGCCGCCACCACAGCGTGCGTATGCCGTGTGCCCTCACAGGCTGACCGCGCTCTGTCGCGCTCGGCGCTCGACGCCGAGCGGGCGCCGTCCGGTCGGTAGCGTGCTCTCATGAGTGGGTCCGCGTTCGTCGTCGGTCAGCCGCACTTCGGTCGGTTCACCCGAACGCCGGAGGAGAACGAGGACGCCCTCGAGGCGGCCCGCACCGACCTCACGTCCGCCGTCGAGGCAGCGCCCGGCGACGGCGCGGGCAGCGCGGTGCTCGACGCCGCCGTCGACCTCGCCGAGGCGCTCACCATCGCCGGGCTGGAGCAGGAGGCCGTCGCGCTGGCTCGCCCGGCGGTCCACGTCGCCCGGGACACCGGCCGCGGCGAGACGCTGCGCTGGGCGCTCCTCGTGCTCGCGACGGCCGAGCACTACGCCGACGAGGTCTCCGCTGCCGAGGCGCACTTCCGTGAGGCGCTCGAGCTCGCTCGCACGTCAGGCGACCGGGTCCTCGAGCACTACACGCTGCACCACCTGGGTCGGTTCCTCGTCGACACGGGGCGCACCGACGAGGCCCTCACGTGCTTCGAGGCGTGCCTCGTGATCCGCGAGGAGCAGGGCGAGCTCCGGGCCGAGACGACCCGCGCCGCCCTCGCCGCCCTGACGGGCCCTGACCTCATGTCGAGCGAGAGGATCGAGTCGAAGTAGTCGTTCGCCGGCAGGCGCGGCAGCAGACCTAGCGCGGCGTGAGCGCCGAGCAGGCCCCCGGCACAGGTTGCCCGCCCAGTCGGGGGACGTGGACCCGGTTCCCGTCGACGTCGGGAGTGCCCGAGACGTCGCGGCCGGTCGTCAGCTCCCACTTCTTCGTCAGTCCCCGACCGTCGCCACGGAACGTCGACTCGCAGACTCGTGAGAAGCAGCGGTCGAAGTGGGACGAAGCCGCTCAGGGCAGGTGCCGCTGACGCCACCAGCCGACGACGTTGTTCTTGTGACGGGCCAGGACGAGCAGCCCGATCGCCATGAGCCACAAGCCGGTCCACACATCGCCAGGCGCGTGACCCGTCCAGATGAGGACGGCGACCGCGAGCATCGCGAGGGCGCCGAAGATCGATCCGGCCGCGACCCAGCGGGTCAGCGCGACGGCGACGGCGAAGACCACGACGACGATGAGTGCCACCCACGGGTGCACCCCGAGGATCGCCCCGAGCGTCGTCGCGACACCCTTGCCACCGCGTCCCTTGAGGAAGGGTGACCAGATGTGTCCGAGCACCGCGGCGATGCCGACGGCGTATGCCGCGTGGGCGCCGAAGAGGTGGCCGGCGACGAACGTCGGGACGAGACCCTTGAGGACGTCGAGCACGCCGACGACGACACCCCACTTGCGCCCGAGAACCCGGCCGGCGTTCGTCGCGCCCGGGTTGCCCGACCCGGACGAGGCGAGGTCGTGGCCGAGGAGGCGGGCGATCATCGTCGCCGGGTTGAGCGAGCCGACGAGGAAGGCGGCGACCACTCCTCCCGCCCAGGCGAGCACCGTGCCGACGTTCACGACCCGGAGACCTCGCTGGGTGACGGACGGTCCGGCAGCGGGTCGCCGGGACGTGGGCTGACGGCGATCGCGACGGTGCCGGGCCCCACGTGCGCGCCGACGACGGCGCCGAGCTCGACGACGAGCACGTCCGGAGAGCCCGGGACCATGGTGCGCAGCTCCGACGCGATCTGCTCGGCGCGGGCGCGTGCGTCGAGGTGGTGCACGGCGATGTCGACCGCGAGGCCTCCCTTCGCGACCTGCTCGACGACCATCGCCTCGATGCGGGCCACCGCACGCGCGGACGTGCGGACCTTCTCGACCGGCACGATGCGACCGCCACGGACGGCGAGGATCGGCTTGATGGCGAGGGCCGAGCCGAGGAGGGCCGACGCGGCACCGATGCGACCGCCACGCCGTAGGTGCTCGAGCGTGTCGACGTAGAAGAGGACGCCCGAGGGCTGGAGCCGCGAGCGCACGACGTCGAGGACGGCCGTCACGTGGGCGCCGCCGGCGGCCGCCTCGGCCGCTGCCACGACGGCGAACCCCATGGCCATGCCGATGGTCTCGCTGTCGACGACCTCGACCGCGACCGGGGCCTCGGCCGCCGCGAGCCGGGCTGCCTCGACCGTGCCCGACATCTGCGACGACAGGTGGATCGACACGATCGCGGTCGCCCCCTCGTCGGCGAGCCGTTGGTACGTCTCGGCGAACGCCTGCGGCGTCGGGCGCGACGTGGTGACGATGGTGTACTCGCGCAGGGCCGCCGCGACCCGCTCGGCCGAGATGTCCCGGCCCTCGACGTGGTCGCGGCCCCCGACGACGACGTGGAGCGGGACGACCTCGATGCCGTGCTCCTCGAGGACCCCACCGGGCAGGTAGGCCGTCGAGTCGGTGACGATCCTCGTGGTCACGTCCCGCTCCCTCCGTCGTCGGTCAGCAGCTCGTCACATCGGGACGACGTTGACGAGCTTGGGTGCCCGCACGATGACGGTACGGATGCCGCCCTCCGTCGCCGCCCTCACCTTGTCACGACCGAGCGCCAGCTCGCGCAGGTCGTCCTCGGAGATGTCGGGGCTCACCTCGACACGGTCGCGCACCTTGCCCTTGATCTGGATGACGCAGGTGACCTGCTCCTCGACGATCTTCGCGGGGTCGCTGACGGGGAACGCGGCATACGCCACCCCACCGTCGTGACCGAGGCGCTGCCACATCTCCTCCGCGATGTGCGGGGCCACGGGAGCGAGCATGAGCACCATCGTCTCGACCACCTCGCGCGGCGGGGCGTCGAGCTTCGTCACGGCGTTGTTCAGCTCGATGAGCTTGGCGATGGCCGTGTTGAAGCGCAGCCCCTCGAAGTCCTCGCGGACCCCGGCGATCGTCTGGTGCAGCTGAGTCGTCAGGGCCTGGTCGAGCGGCGCTTCGACGACCCGGACCTCGCCCGTCGACTCGTCGACGACGTTGCGCCACAGGCGCTGCAGGAACCGCTGGCTGCCGACGACGGCGCGGATCTCCCACGGCTTGCTCAGCTCGAGCGGGCCCATCGACATCTCGTAGACGCGGAAGGTGTCGGCGCCGTACGCGTCGTACATCTCGTCGGGGCTGACGGAGTTCTTCAGCGACTTGCCGATCTTGCCGTACTCGCGGAAGACCTGCTGCCCCTGCCACGTGAACGTCGGCTCGGCGCCGTGGCTGCCCGGGTGCTCCTCGACCTCGGACGCGGTGACGTACTGGCCGCGGCTGTCGGTGTAGGCGTACGCCTGGATGTAGCCCTGTGAGAAGTACTTCCGGAAGGGCTCCTCGCTGTGCACGTGGCCGAGGTCGAAGAGGACCTTGTGCCAGAAGCGGGCGTAGAGCAGGTGCAGCACGGCGTGCTCGACGCCGCCGACGTAGAGGTCGACGCCGCCGGGGTCGCGGGTGCCGGCCGGGGCGCCCTCCACCGGAGTGGCGTGGCGGCCCATCCAGTACGCCTCGTTGGCCGGGTCGACGAACGCCTCGTGGTTGGCCGGGTCGAGGTAGCGCAGGTAGTACCAGCACGAGCCGGCCCAGTTGGGCATGGTGTTCGTCTCACGGCGGAACGTGCGCGGGCCACGGCCGTCGCCGAGGTCCTGCTCGACCTCGACCCACTCGGGCACGCGCGACAGCGGCGGCTCGGGGCTGCTCTGCGAGTCGTCGGGGTCGAACGTCTTGGGGCTGTAGTCCGGCACGTCCGGGAGGGTCAGCGGCAGTTCGTCGTCGGGGACGGCATACGCCACCCCGTCCTCGTCGAACATGATGGGGAACGGCTCGCCCCAGTAGCGCTGGCGGCTGAAGAGCCAGTCGCGGATGCGGTAGCTGATCGTGCCCTCGCCGATGCCTTCGTCCTCGAGGAACGCGATGATGCGCGCCTTGGCCTCGGCGACGTGCAGGCCGTCGAGCGAGACGCGGTCGTTGGCGGAGTTGATCGCGATGCCGTCGCCGAGGAACGGCTCGTCGGCGGGGTGGCCCTCGGTGGGCTGGACGGTGCGGATGACCGGGATGTCGAACTTCTCGGCGAACTCCCAGTCGCGGGTGTCCTGCCCCGGCACAGCCATGATGGCGCCGGTGCCGTAGCCCATCAGCACGTAGTCGGCGACGAAGACCGGGATGCGCTCTCCCGTCAGGGGATTCGTGGCCCACGACCCGGTGAAGACACCGGTCTTGTCCTTGCCCTCGGTCTGACGCTCGACGTCACCCTTGCGAGACGCCGCGAGCTGGTATGCCGTCACGGCCTCCTTCGGGGTCGCCCGCGCGTCGGCGTCCGCACCCGTCCAGGCGTCCTCGGTGCCCTCGGGCCAGCCGCCGGCCGGCAGGAGCGCGTCGACGAGTGGGTGCTCCGGCGCGATGACCATGAAGGTCGCTCCGAAGATCGTGTCGGGGCGCGTCGTGAAGACGTCGATGCCGTCCGTCTCGCCCGTGCCGGTGACGACGGGGAAGGTGACGCGGGCGCCCTTGGACCGACCGATCCAGTTGCGCTGCATGAGCTTGACCTTCTCGGGCCAGTCGACACCATCGAGGTCGTCGGCGAGGCGGTCGGCGTACGCGGTGATGCGCATCTTCCACTGGCTGAGGTTGCGACGGAAGACGGGGTAGTTGCCGCGCTCGGAGCGCCCCTCGTTCGTGACCTCCTCGTTGGAGAGCACGGTGCCGAGGCCGGGGCACCAGTTGACCGGGGCGTCGTCGGTGTAGGCCAACCGGTGGCCCTCGAGGATCTTGGCGCGCTCGGTCGCGGACAGGTCGGCCCAGCCGCGACCGCCGGCGTCGACGACGGTGCGACGGCCGGACTCGAACTCCTCGACGAGCTCGCTGATGGGGCGCGCCTTGCCGCGGCCGCCGTCCTCGCGCACGGCGTCGGCGTCGTACCACGCGTCCCAGATCTGCAGGAAGATCCACTGCGTCCAGCGGTAGTAGTCGTCGTCGATCGTCGCGAAGGTGCGGCGATTGTCGAAGCCCAGCCCGAGGCGGCGCAGCTGGCGCTTCATGTTCGTCATGTTCTCCTCGGTGGTCTTCCGAGGGTGCTGCCCGGTCTGGACGGCGTACTGCTCAGCGGGCAGGCCGAACGCGTCGTAGCCGAGGGCGTGCAGGACGTTCTTGCCGAGCATCCGGTGGAAGCGGCTGTAGACGTCGGTCGCGATGTAGCCGAGCGGGTGGCCGACGTGCAGGCCGACGCCCGAGGGGTAGGGGAACATGTCGAGGACGACGAGCTTCTCGCCGCGCGCCGCGACCTTCTCGGGCTCGGCCCAGGGACCGGCGGGGTTGGGGGCGTTGAAGGTGCCCTCCTCCTCCCAGCGGTCCTGCCACGAGGTCTCGATCTGCTGCGCCATCGCCGCGGTGTACCGGAACGGGTTCTCGGATGTCTGCTCGCTCATGTCTTCTCTTTCGTCGCTGCTCGGCCTGGGCAAAAGAAAACCCCTCGCACAGGAGGGGAAGCCGCGTTGATGTCGGGAGTCCCGACCTTCGTCAACGCGGCTGCGGAAGGAGCAGCAGGCCAGCCATGCGCCCAAGGTTAGCGCAGCCCCACTCCCCCATCCCGCGGGCGCTCACCCGAGTGCGCCCCCACCACGCCGAGCGGCCCCGCACCCACCCGCCACACCATGGGTCGTCCCCCGACAACTCGAGTGAGCGCCCAGCCACAATCGAGTGAGCGCCCCGTCACCATCGCGGGCTCACGCCGTTCCGCATCCCTCGCTGGATCGCCACGTCGATCGCGTGCTGTGAGAAGAAGCGCGGGCTGACCTCGCTGAGCCGGAGCTCGTCGGCAGGAACCCTCAAACTCCAGGCCATCCTCTCCACGAGGGATCGCCATGCTTGATCATCACTGACGTCGGACTTCCAGATCTCCTGCACGGTCCAGCCATCCCGTTCGAACCCGCGGCGGCGATGCTTGTCGTGCTCACGTTGTTCGTCGGATGCGTGGAACTCCTCTCCTTGGTACTCACCGATGACCTTGACGGGCTTCTTGCCGGGTCGATGGATCTTCCAGACAAGGTCACCGAACCCCAGCAGACGACCGGAGCCGTCGGACGCGTGGACCGGCTCGTTCAACAGCGGCTCCGGCAGGCCGGCGCGCACAAACATGACCCGGACAACCGACTCCATCGGTGATGCCGAACCGAACCGGATGAGTCCCAGAGCCTCTTGGAGCGTGCGCTTGCCACGCGGACGTGTTCTCCGCCCGAGTGCAACGCGTAGGGGTTCGACAGCGCCGAGTCTCGTCGCGCAGGCATCCCCGAGGACGATGAGGTCATCGAGTCCGACAGGTCTCCCCCGCCCGACCAGCTCACCCATGTCGACCCAGGTGTCCGCAGGACAGACGACCTGCATGCCGTCGACCGTCACCATCTCGCGGGGGTGATGGAAGCGATGTCCGACGATCCCGTCGATTCGCGTCTGCGCGTGAGCGATCGGCCTGATGGCGTGCAAGCGCACGTCTTCCGCTATGGCATACGACAAGGGAAGACCGAGCAGCCGCGCCGCAGTCACGTGTGAGAACGCGCTGGAAGCTGGCAGCACGGGAAAGGCCGCCCTGCACTGAGCGAGGAGCGCCTCGTCGATGACGGGCTCTGGCACCTGAAGTCTGCGCACCCGTTCACTGTCGGCACCGAGCACCGACAGCGGAAGTGCGAGGACACGTCTGTGGAAGCCGAGCTCTGAAGGCAAAGAGGTGTGGACGAGCGCTCACTCGACTGGGAATGCGCGCTCACTCGAGTGTGGTGGGGGCCGGGGTCAGCGGTAGAGGGCTACGACGATGAGGGTCTGGGCGACGTGGTAGGTCACGATGACCGTGAGCGGCGCCCAGCGGCGCTCGTGGACGAAGCGGTCGTGCCCGAGCACGGTGTCCGAGACGACGAAGACGAGACACCCCAGGAGCAGCAGCCAGTCACCCGTGCCTGCCGCCACGAGCACGAGCACGAAGAGGACGAGCTGGTAGACGAACACCGGCCCCCTCTGCGGCCCGGAGTGGCGCACGATGTCCCGCCCGGCCTTCGCGTGGAGCACCGCCAGGAAGGGCACGGCCACGAGGACCGGCCACGGGAATCCCTCCGCCCGCACCGTCTCGAGGATGGCCCAGACGTAGGCGAGGTGGGCCACGAGGAAGGCCCCCAGGCCGACGAGGAAGCGGGTCTCCGTCGCGTGCAGCAGCGCGACGTCGCCGATGAGGCAGAACGTGAGCGCCACGATGACGGTCAGCAGCGGCGGTGAGCCCGGCACCCGTCCTTCCCAGTAGAGCGACCATGCCAGCCCCATGAGGAGCAGCACGACGAGCGGCTTGGTGATGCGCTCGACGAGGTGGTCGCCGCGCAGGACGGAGCCCCAGTTGATGAGCGCCGTCACCCCGAGCGCCACGCTGGTAACCCACAGATGGGTGGTCACGGACCCACATTCCCAGCCGCGGCTCAGGTTCGCCGCGCAGACACGCTGCGGACGTCCACCACCTGTCGAGACGAATCGGCGTACGTCCAGTTCTCTGCCAGACTCGTCCAATGCCCATGCGCAAGTTCCAGCACACGGTGACCGCCGACGACACGTCCGCCCAGGTCGGCAGCGGTGACCTCGACGTCCTCGCGACCCCGCGTCTGATCACGTGGTGCGAGAACGCCGCGTTCCAGGTCTGCAAGCAGAACATCGACGCCGACCACACGACCGTCGGCACCATGGTGAGGCTCGAGCACGTGAAGGGCAGCGCGGTCGGCTCCGAGATCACCGTGCTGTGCGCCGAGCCGATCAACGACGGACGCCGCCTCGTCTGCCACGTGACCGTCAAGGACTCCGACGGCGAGGAGATCGCCAAGGGCGAGTTCCACAGGGCCGTCGTCGACCCGGACCGCTTCATGAGCAAGTGCCAGCGGGTCCACTGACCCGCAGCCACCTCCCAGCCGCGGTTGCCACGATGACCGCGTGACGCTCGGACTGCTCGGTGCGCTCCTCGCAGCGCTCGCCTACGGCGGGGCCACCGTGCTCCAGGCCGTGGGCGTACGCCGCGTCTCCGCGCTGCCTCCCGGCACGACCCTGCGCGACCGGGTGCGGACCGGCTGGCCGTATGCCGTGGGCCTCGCCCTCGACGGCGTCGGTTTCCTCGCGTCGCTGGCCGCCTTGCGCACGCTGCCGCTCTTCCTCGTCGAGTCCGCGGTCGCCTCGTCGGTCGCCGTCACCGCGGTGCTCTCGGTCGTCGTGCTCGGCGTGCGTCTCGGGAGGGCCGAGGTGGTCGCGCTGCTCGTCGTCGTCGCCGGGCTCACCGGGCTCGCCCTGACCGCGGAAGCCGGACCGGCCGTGCGCCCCGGGCCCGGCGCGACCTGGTGGCTCCTCGCGGCAGCCGCTCTCGTCGCCCTGCTGTTGGTCGTCGGGACCGTCGACCACGACCGACGACGGGGGGCCGTCGTCCTCAGCGTCGGCGCGGGCCTCGGCTTCGGAGGCGTCGGCGTGGCGGCCCGACTGCTCGAGGTCCCCCCGTCGGCCTGGCAGCTCGCCACGGACGGAGGCGCCTGGGCCCTCGTCGCCCACGCCGTGCTGGCGACCGTCGCCTACGGTCTGGCCCTGGCCCGCGGCCGGGTCACGACCGTCGCGGCCCTGACGTTCGCCACCGAGACGGTCGTCCCCGCCCTCCTCGGGGTGCTCCTCCTCGGTGACCGCGTCGCGCCCGGGCAGGGTCCCGCCGCCGCGCTGGCCTTCGTCGCCACGCTCGGCGGCTGCATCGCCCTCGCCGGTCGCGCCGAGCCCCCGGGCCCCGCCCACCCGAACCCGGGCGACGACGCGAGAGGTCCGGCTGCCGTGCCCGACGTGTCCCGGCAGCGCTGACCTGCGGTCACCGACGCCGCAGGCGCTCCATCTCGGTCTCGATCTGTTCCTCGGTCGGCGCATCGACGACGTAGGCGTCCACGGCGTTCGCCACGACGCCGATGCCCCAGCCGGCGATCGGGAAGACCGGCCAGAAGAAGCCTGCCCCGGTCATGGCCCAGATCAGGACGAGCATCCCGTTGACGAGCACGTAGATGAGCAGATGGACGCGGAAGTCGGCCTTCTTCTTGAGCCTGCCGAGCGCTCTGCCGCGCAGATCGACCTCCGTGACAGCGCGGTCGATCGTCGGGTCGGGCGCGTCGTGGTGGGGTACGACCGGAAGCTGGTTCGCGGTCATGGTCGTCACCGCTCCTTCGCGGGCCGCCGCGCAGGAACTCTGCGCAGCTCCCTGCTTCCAGCGTAGGCCGGACCCGTGCGGCCGGCCGGCGAGCGTGCGGGACGTCACCGTCGCACACGCCCCACGGGGCTCACGAGCGGTCAGAGCACGTAGGCGTCGCCGTCGCGGTGGAAGCCCAGGCTCTCGTAGTACGGCTCGACCATGTCCGGCGGTGTCAGCACCCGCCGGAACCCGCGCCGTCGGAACGGCCCCTCGGGACCGAAGACGAACTCCCCCGGCGTGACGTCGCGGTGGCGCGGCGTCACCCAGTCGAGCAGCAGCTGCGCCGTGTGCTGGCCGGCGTCGCGCATCAGGACGACGCCGACCGTCTCGTCGCCGCGGAGCACGAGGTAGGACGGGTCCCCCGCGAACGGGTCGTGCACGAACGCCGGGTTGTAGCGCCGGATGTCACCCTCGTGCACCCGCAGCACGTGCCGCAGGTAGGTGTCGTCGCCGGCGACCTCGAGCACCTCGTAGACGCCGGAGTCGTGCTTCTCACGCGACATGCGCGCGAGGTAGTAGACGTTGATGCCGGCGAGCACGACGTTGAGCCCGACCATCGGCCAGACGTGGTTGACCGCGTTGTAGGCGATGAGGACGACGCAGCCGACGAGGTTGATGATCCTGAGCCGGCGCAGCTGCGTCTGCAGCAAAGACCAGACGAGGATCGCCGACCCGATCCAGCCGACGGCCTCGAGCCACCAGGTACCCATGGGCGCGACCCTAGCGCCCGGGGCGACCCGGCCGGCCGGGATTCGGGGTGGCCCGCGTCGCCCGGACGCGGACCACCCCGAAGCCGCCGCTCAGGCGTCGGGCGCGACGAACTGCGGCAGCGCCACCTCGAACCGGGAGTCGAGGGTGAGCGAGGGCAGGATCTGCCCCTGCTTCTGCGCGTCGGCCGCGACCGACGCGCCCCATGACGAGGCGCGCAGCCGCTGGTCGGGCGTGCCGTGGTGGCCTGCGCTGGTGAACGCGCAGTCACCCACCTGGTAGAAGGACTGCTCGGCCTCCAGGACGCGCCTGGTGTTGAGGGCGAGGCCCCGCTTGTGGGTGACGAAGTACGTCCCGAAGGCGTCGGCCATCAGCTCGGTGCGACGGGTCGCCTCCGGGCCGGTCAGCGGCGAGGCGAAGAGGTTCTTGTCGTACTGCACGTGGTGGCCGTACTCGTGACCGAGGACGGCGCGCGGCCCGACGTCGCCGACACCGATGGCGCCGAGCGCATCGAGCATCCCGTCACCGAAGACGAGCTTGTCCGGCAGCGAGGAGATGACCGGGTCGGGGTCGCCCACCCCGCTGAAGGCGAAGGCGTTGAGGGTGAAGATCGGGCTGGCTCCGCCGTCGAGGCCGGGGTCGGACGTGACGACGTCGACGACGATCGCCGCGAGCTTGGCCGCGTCGGCGTCGGAGACGCTGTAGAGCACACCGATCAGACGGGCGAGCCGGGCGGGGTCACGCATGACGTCGCCGTGCATCGCCATGAGCTGGATGTCCGTGCCGTCGGTGTCCCAGAACTTCTGGGCCGCCCGGAACGAGCTCGTCAGCTCGTTGCGCGAGTCCTTCGTCAGGGCGTAGGCCGGGTCGCCCGTCGACCCGAAGAGCAGGGCGTCGTAGGTCGGGAAGTCGAAGCCGCCGAGCAGTGAGAGCACGAACAGGCTCGACGGGTCGATGCGGGCCACGACCCCGTCGACGTACGCGTCGAGCCGGGTCGGCGCGCACTGGTAGTGCGTGGGGTCGATGGCGCGCCCCAAGGCGTCCTGGGCCGCAGACGGCTCGACACCGAACCTCTCGAGGGCGCTCGCCTCCCGGGCCCGCCAGTCGGCGGGCAGGTGCGCCCGTGCCGCGGCGAGCAGCGCGGACGCCCTCGGGTCGGTCGTCGTGCCCGAGACGTAGTCGTAGGTCTGGCCGTCGGCGGCGACGGACGCCGAGACGCTCCGGCTCTGGGCCTGGGCAGCGGGAGCCGCCGTGGCGACCGCCGACCCGGTGGCCCCCGAGATGGCCAGCGACGTGACGAGAGCGATCGTCCTGGTCGTGGTCCTGCGCACGTGAGAGCTCCTTCGTGTCGTGCCCCGGCCCGCTGCCGGGGCGACGAGCCCATCATCACCGCCGGCGCCGACACCGACCACCGAACCACCGCATATCCGGGTGAACGGCGCGATGCGTCTCACCCCGCGGGAGCGTCGTCCCTGCCCGGGGTCTCGGCCGGCTCGTGCCCGACGAGCTTGAGTCCGACGACCGCGGCGACGATCCCGACGAGCAGGACGACCTTGACGGCGGAGAACGCCTCACCACCCGTCGTCATCGCCCACGTCACGGTGAGCGCGGCCCCGAGACCCGTCCACACGGCATACGCCGTCCCGATGGGGATGGTGCGCACGGCGTGCGCGAGCCCGACCATGCTGAGCGCGCCCGCGACGAGGAAGACGACCGCCGGGACGGGGCGCGAGAGCCCCTCGGACGCGGCGAGCGCCGAGGCCCACACCGCCTCGAGGACGGCGCTGACGAGCAGGACGACCCACGGCATCACGCCACCACCTTGAGGCCGGCGACGCACGCGACGAGCACGACCAGGAGGGCGGCCCGGGCGCCACCGAGGCGCTCCTCGCCGCGGGCGACCGCGAGCAGGACGGTGCCGACGGCGCCGATCCCGACCCACACGGCATACGCCGTGCCGGTGGGCAGGGCGGTCATGGCCCACGCGAGGCCGACCATGCTGAGCACGAGGGAGACGGCGAAGAGGACGGTCGGCCGCGGACGGCGGAAGCCGCCGGACGCGGCGAGCGCGGTGGCCCACACGGCCTCCAGCGCGCCGGACAGGATGAGGACGAGCCAGTGCACGGCGTTCCGATCTGGCCGTCTTGTCGCTGTGCGGGTACGGCTCCCTCGTCCGCGAGCGCGGCTCGCGCTCACCGACGATTCTACCGAAGGGGCGCGTCCGGGTCGAAACGACGTATCAGGAGCACCCGCCCGGCGTACTGTCGAGTGCAGGCGCGCTCCTGCGAACAGAGGATCGCCATGAGCCGTGACTATCTCGACTTCGACGTCGCCGTCACCCGTGAGGGCCAGGGGTATGCCGCTCACGTCCTCGCCTCGCCCGCAGGCGAGGCGTCGGCCCCCTTCACGCTGCCGTTCGCCGCCACGGACCTCGCCCAGTTCATGATCGCGGTGGGACCGCCGCGGGTGTCCTCGAGGCGACTCGTGCCCGCCGAGGCGCGCGTCGTCGACGTCAAGGAGTACGGCCGCCGGCTCGGCGACGCACTGCTGTCGGGAGATGTCGGGCGGGCCTTCCGCGAGAGCCTGACGACCGCCACCGGCCAGGGCAGGGACCTGCGGCTGCGGCTGCGGCTCGACGCCGTGCCGGACCTCGACCCGGTGCCGTGGGAGTACCTCTACGACTCGAGGCTCGGTCGCTTCCTCACGCTCTCGCAGGAGACGCCGATCGTCCGTCTGCTCGACTCGCTCGAGCGTCCGCCGGTGGTCCACGTCGATGCGCCCCTGCGCGTCCTCGTCATGATCTCGAGCCCGAGCGACATGCCCGAGCTCGCCGTGGACCGCGAGCGAGAGCTGCTCACGGCGACGACCGGCGACCTCGTCAAGGGCGGCCGCCTCAGCGTGACGGTCCTCGAGGACGCGACCCTGACAGGCCTCCAGCGCGCCCTGCTCGACGACTTCCACGTCTTCCACTTCATCGGCCACGGCGGCTTCGACCAGCAGGCCCAGGAGGGCGTCCTCGTCCTCGAGCGCGAGGACGGCACGGCGCACCGGGTCTCCGGAGCGCGGCTCGGGACGCTGCTCCACGACGCCCGGACCATGCAGCTCGCCGTCCTCAACGCGTGCGAGGGCGCACGGACGTCGGGACGCGACGCGTTCTCCGGCGTCGGCCAGGCCCTCGTGCGCCAGGGTCTGCCGGCGGTCGTGGCGATGCAGACCGAGATCTCCGACCGGGCCGCCCTCGTCTTCAGCCACGAGTTCTACTACTTCCTCACCCGCGGACTGGGCATCGACGCCGCGATCTGCGAGGTGCGCAAGGCGATGGCCGTCTCCGACGAGGCCTCGGAGTGGGGCACCGCCGTGCTGCTGCGGTCGGGCGCCGACCAGCCCTTCTCGTTCACGACGAGCGCCACCGCCGTGACCGAGCGGCCCGACAGCCGGCTCGAGTCCCTCTACGACGCCGCGAAGGGCGCGTTGCTGGCCCGCGCCCCCGCGACAGCCCTCCCGCTGCTCGAGCAGATCGCCGCCGAGCATCCCGACTACCAGGACGTCACCCAGCTGCTCGAGCGGGTCCGGCCCGAGGCAGCGCCCGTCGGCGACGGCTTGACGCCGCGGCCTCGCCGCGATCCCGTGACGCTCACGCAGCCGATCCCGCAGCCGATCCCGCAGCCGGACACCCAGCCGGACACCCAGCCCGACACCCGGCCGGACACGCGACCGGTGGCCCGTCCCGAGCCGCAGCCGGACCCTCGGCCGGACCGCCGGGGAGACGACGCGCCCGCACCACCCGACCCGCACCCCCGCCGCGGGGGCAACGGCTTCGTCCGCAGCCTCATCGGGCTCGTCGTCCTCTTCGGGCTCTTCTGGCTCGGCGCGACCCAGGTCCCGAAGTGGTTCAAGGGGGCCACGGCCGACGTCACGAGTGCCTGCGGCCCTGCGCCCGCGGCCGCGAACGCCCCGGCGACGACGTTCGTCGCCGGGTGCGCCACGACGACACCGGCCATCGACGGTGACTTCGCCGACTGGGACGGCGTGCCCACGGCCCCGATCCCGCACGTCATCGCCCAGGTGGGCACGCCCCAGCCCGAGTTCGGTGGCGACTGGCAGGTCGTCTGGGACAGCGGCGCGCTCTACCTGCGCCTGCACGTCGTCGACCCGGACATCCGCAGCGTCAACCTCGCCACCCCCGGGGCCTGGTTCAACGGCGACGGCTTCTCCTTCGAGTTCGGCCCGGACGCCCGGAGCCTCGACCCGAAGGCCACGACGCGACGCGGTCAGGACGTCCACGTCATGGTGGGACTGTCCCGTGACGCCCCGACGTCCGGCGTCGCCTCGATCAACCCGGCCGGCCGCGGCACCTTCACCACCGGCACACGCCACCCTGAGATCACCGTCGGGCGCGCCGACACGCTGACCGGCTACGACCTCGAGGCCCGGGTGCCGTGGTCGGCCCTCCAGCTCAGGAAGGCTCCGGTCCGTGGCTCCGTCTTCTCCATGAACGTCAACCTCAGCGACGCGACGAGCGCCCCGGCCACGTGGAGGCTGCGCACCATGAAGAGCACGAATGCCGCCCGCACCGCCGACACGCAGGGCTTCCCGCACGGCTGGCAGACGATCACCCTCGCCGACGCGGCCTCCTGAGACGGCCGCCTCAGATGGCCGGACGCCTGCTCGCCCTCCTCGTCGGGATCGACGCCTACCCGACGCCGATCCCGCCCCTGTCGGGCTGCGTCAACGACGTCACCGGCTTCGCCGACGTCCTGCGCGACCGCGTCGGCGAGGACGCCCTCGACCTCGTCGTGCTCACCGACGGCCAGGCCACGCGGGCGGCCGTGACCAGCCGGCTCAGCGAGCACCTCGGCCGCGCGGGCGCCCAGGACGTCGCGCTCTTCTACTACAGCGGGCACGGTTCGCAGCAGACGACCCCCGAGGAGCTCTGGTCCATCGAGCCCGACCACCGCAACGAGACCCTCGTGTGCGTCGACAGCCGCTCTGCCGGCAGCTGGGACCTCGCCGACAAGGAGCTCGCGGCCCTGCTCGACTCGATCTCGGCGACCGGCTGCCACACGCTCGTCGTGCTCGACTGCTGCCACTCGGGCGACGGCACCCGGGACGCCGACGAGGTGGTGCGCCTCGCGCCCCCTGACCCGCGACCCCGACCCGCGTCGACGTTCGTGGGGCTCGGCGACGCCACGGCCGGCGCACCCACCCGGGGTGCTGCGCGCTGGACACCCGCAGGCCGTCACGTCCTGCTCGCCGCCTGCCGGTCGTCCGAGAAGGCGAAGGAGGTCACCGTGCTCGGCCGCCAGCGCGGCGCCCTGTCGGCGGCGCTCGAGGCCGCCCTGCTCGGCAGCGACGGACGCCCCTCGTACCGCGACGTCCTGCGGATGGTGACCGCCGACGTGACGAACCGCGTCACCGACCAGCACCCACAGGTCGAGACCGCCGACGCGACCGAGCTCGACCGACCCTTCCTCGGCGGCGCGATCCCGGCCACCCCGAGGCCGCTCACCCTGAGCCGGCTGCCCGACGGCTGGTCGATCGACTCGGGCGCCGTCCACGGCGTGCCCGAGCCCATCGGTGACGACACGACCGAGCTGGCCGTCTACCCCCTGACCGGCGAGACGTCCGGGTCGCCGCTCGCCACCGCACTCGTCACGAGGGTCCTGCCCGACCGCAGCCTCGTCCGCCTGACGCCCGAGCTCGACGAGGCGTACGTCTACCGCGCCGTCGTCACGTCGATCCCACTGGCGCCGCTGCGCGTCGGGGTCGTCGGCGACGCCGCTGGAACGGCGGCGCTCCGGACCGCCGCCGACGCCGCGGACGAGACGCTGGTCGACCTCGTCGAGGGTGCGGGGGACGGCGACGGCCCTGCGGACCTCCTCGTCGAAGCCACCCCTGACGGCTTCGTCATCACCCGTCCCGGCGTCACGCGCCCCCTCATGCCCGTCGTCGCGGGCGAGGCCCGCGAGGAGCGCACCATCCTCGCCCTCGAGCGCGTGGCCCGCTGGCTGCGCCTCTCCGCACTCACGAATCCCGCCACGCGCCTGCCCGACGCCGCCGTCCGCGTCGAGGTGGACGCGGGCACCGGGCCTGTCGGTGCGGGGGGCACCCTGCCGATCGCGTATGCCGGCACCGACGCCCCCCGCTTCACCGTCCGTCTCGCGAACACCACGTCCACCCCCCTCTGGGCGGCGCTCCTCGACCTCACCGAGACCTACGGCATCTTCACCGACGCGTTCCCGGCCGGATCGGTGGCGCTCGGCCCCGGCGAGGCGACGAGCGTCGACCTCGTCGGCCAGGTCGACGACGGGCTGTGGGAGGCGGGCACCGTGTCGTTGCGCGACCAGCTCATGGTCGTGACGAGCACGCTCGAGTTCGACCCGAGGTCGCTCGAGCAGGAGGAGCTCGACGTCAGCGCCGTGCCGGCCGCCGGGACGACGAGGAGCGCCGACGGGCCGCCGGCCCTGCGCTCCAACCTCGAGCGCGTGCTCGGCGGCACCCGGACGCGGCGCCTGGGGCCGCGCACCGCATCGGCGGCCGTGGCCGACTGGCGCACCGACTCGGTCTTCGTCGTCACGACCCGCCCACGCGCCTGAACTCGCACCCGGGACGGAAGAAGGGCCAGACGGCGTCCCGTCTGGCCCTTCTTCGTACGGTGGAGCTGAGGGGACTCGAACCCCTGACCCCCTGCATGCCATGCAGGTGCGCTACCAGCTGCGCCAYAGCCCCTTGCGGGTGTCACCTCGTCGAAGCGACTGCGTAACCATAGCGGGTCTCCGGCCGAGAGCCAAAATCGGGGGCGGCCTTTCGGGTCAGACGTTCCAGGGCCCGAGGTTCCAGCCGCTGATGCGCCACCGGGTCACCTCGGAGAAGCTCTTGCCGGCCTCCACGAGCTCGATCCAGTGGCAGTTGTCGAGCCCGCGGAACACCGCGTCCGACACGTCCTGGTCGAGCCTCACGAGGGCGCTGGCCGCGACGCGTGCGGACACGCCGTGGGCCACGACGACGGCGGTCTCGCCGGGGAGCAGCTCCCGGGAGACGTCGCGCAGCGCGGCGCCGGCACGCTCGGCCACCTGCGCCCGGGTCTCCCCCGTGACCCCGCGCGGGGTGTCCTCCCCCCGGTCGAGGGCGGCGATGACGTCCGGGTAGCGCTCACGCACCTCGTCGGCGTGCAAGCCCTGCCACTCGCCGACGTGCACCTCACGCAGGCGGGCGTCGAGACGCACCTCGAGGCCCGTCAACCCCGCGATGGCGTCGGCCGTCGAGGCCGCACGCCGGAGGTCGCTCGAGACGATGAGTGCCGGCGCGTAGGCGGCGAGGTGCGGGGCCGCGGCCTCCACCTGCTCGTGGCCGCGGTCGGACAGCTCGGTGTCCTTGTGGCCCTGCCAGACGCGGGCTGCGTTGTCGACCGTCTCGGCGTGCCGGACGATGACGATGCGGCGCGGCCCGACGGGGGGCACGGACCCGGCTGCCGTCACGCCTGGTCGACCTCGTCGACCTCGTCGGCCCCCGGACGGGCCGGCGCCTCCACCGTGGAGAGGTCGATCTCGGGGCAGTCCTTCCAGAGGCGCTCGAGCGCGTAGTACTCGCGCTCCTCCTCGTGCTGGACGTGGACGATGATGTCGCCGAAGTCGATGAGGACCCAGCGGCCCTCGCGCTCGCCCTCGCGGCGGATCGGCTTGCTGCCCAGCTCACGCAGGCGGTCCTCGACCTCGTCGACGATGGCGCCGACCTGCCGCTCGGACGGTGCGGAGGCGATGACGAACACGTCGGTGAGCGGCATCTGCTCGCTCACGTCGATGGCCATCACCTTCTCGGCGAGCTTCTCCTCGGAGGCCAGGGCGGCCACCTTCGCGAGCTGGATCGAGTGGTCTGCTGCGGTCACGAATCTCCTCGGGGCGGTGCCGACGACAGGTGCGTCGGCACGGTGCCTGCGCTCGCCAGGTCGGCGGCATACAGGCGGTACTTGTTGATGTACTGGACGACCCCGTCGGGCACGAGGTACCAGACCGGGGCGCCGTCGGCGACGCGCGCCCGACAGTCGGTGGAGCTGATCGCCATGGCCGGCACCTCCTGCAGCGTGACCCGGTCCTCGGGCAGCCCCTTGTCGGACAGCTCGTGGCCGGGACGGGTGACGCCGATGAAGTGGGCCAGCTCGAAGAGGTGCTCGGCGTCCTTCCAGGACAGGATCTCGGCCAGGGCGTCGGCGCCGGTGATGAAGAACAGCTCGTCGTCGGGCCGCTCGGTCCTGATGTCGCGCAGGGTGTCGATCGTGAACGTCGGCCCGGGCCGGTCGATGTCGACCCTGCTGACGGTGAAGCGCGGGTTGGAGGCCGTCGCGATGACGGTCATGAGGTAGCGGTCCTCGGCGGGCGAGACGTGACGGTCCGCCTTCTGCCACGGCTGACCCGTGGGGACGAAGACGACCTCGTCGAGGTCGAAGCGCGACTGGACCTCACTAGCGGCCACGAGGTGGCCGTGGTGGATCGGGTCGAACGTCCCGCCCATGACGCCGAGGCGCATGGTCAGTGGTGGGCCCCGTCGGATCCGCTCGTGCTGCCGTGCGTGCCCTCACCCCGGCGCGGCGACTGCACCTTGTAGGCGGTGTTGCGGAAGCTCCACGTGACGGCGAGCGCCACGAGGAACAGCGAGAAGGTGATGAAGAAGTAGGCGATCACCGGCATGGGAAGCTCGCGGGCGGCTTCCTCCCCCTCGGTGACGAGTGCGAGGACACGATCAGACATGCGCCCAGCCTAGCGCCCGCCCGCCCCGGCCGACGCAGCGCGTGCCCACCGGGCGCGTATGCCGTCCGCCCGGCTCACTCGGCACGCGGCGCCGCGTCCCCGCTCGGGACGGGCGCCTGCGCCTCCGCGCGTCGCAGCCAGTCGCGCCCGACCGTCGCGAACGGCTCGTCGCCGGCCACGACGGCCGCGTGGACGAGGTCGCGCCACCGTTCGGCGAGGGCGACGACCTCCTCCGGGTAGTCGAGCTCGACCTGGTGCTGCGCGAACTCGTCCTCGTCGTCGACGTAGAGGTGACCGTCGCGGGTCAGCACGACGTCGAGGTCGAGGTCCACCATCGTCACCTCCCACTCCGGCCCGCCGTCGGCGGCCTCGAGACGCCGCCAGACCGGCTCGGTGGTCATGTCGACGTAGACGCTGACCTCGCGGTGGGCCGGGTAGAAGCCCACGACGAACGCGCCCTCGTGCGGCACGAGGGAGACCCAGCCGCTCGACTCGACGAACTCGACGCCGGGACGCACGCACCGCGTGCCGACCGGTGCGTACCACCAGTGACCGTGCTCGTCGGACCCGAGATAGCGACCGTCCCACTCCCAGTGGCGGCCACCGCCCCACTTCGTGAAGCGCCCGGCGACGGCCGTGCCGGGCTCGAGCCCGCCAGGCGGCATACCTCGTCGGGACGGACGGTCGGCGGCGGCACAGGTCACGCCCGGCACGCTACCGGCGCCGCGGCGGAGATGCAGGGCACGAGCAGGGACGTGCAGGGGGCGTCCGGGTACAGCACGCGCACAGCGAGGTGACAGGCACAGCCCATCCGCGGCCGTACCCTAGAACCCATGGTTCCCGAGTTGTCCGTGGTCATCCCGATGTACAACGAGGAGGAGGTGCTCCCCCTCCTCGTCGAGCGGCTCCGACCGCTCCTCGACGGCATGGGCACCAGCTACGAGGTCGTCGCCGTCGACGACGGCAGCAAGGACCTGACCGCCGCGCTGCTCCAGCGCTACCACCGCGAGTGGTCCCAGCTGCGCGTCGTGCGCCTGCGCGCCAACGCCGGGCACCAGGCCGCGATCTCCGCCGGCCTCGTCAGCGCCCTCGGCGACTACGTCGTCACGATCGACGCCGACCTGCAGGACCCGCCGGAGATCATCCCGCAGATGCTCGCGGCCGCGAAGGACGACGGCGTCGACGTCGTCTACGGCGTGCGCCACGACCGCTCGACCGACACGTGGTTCAAGCGGGCCTCGGCCCAGGCGTTCTACAAGCTCATCGGCCTGATGTCGCAGACCTCGGCCCACGCCGACGCCGGCGACTACCGCCTCATGTCGCGCGCCACCGTCGACGCGGTCAACAGCCTCCCCGAGCACAACCGCGTCCTTCGCTTCATCGTGCCGGCCCTCAACTTCCCGTCCGACACGGTCGAGTACAAGCGCGAGGAGCGCGCGGCCGGGGACTCGAAGTACCCGCTGATCAAGATGATCAAGCTCTCGCTCGACTCGCTGACCGGCTTCTCGACGGCGCCGCTGCGGCTAGCGACGTTCGCCGGCTTCGGTGGTGCGGTCCTCGCCGTGCTGCTCGTCCTCTACACGCTGATCTCCCGGTCGCAGGGCCACACCGTCGCCGGTTGGACCTCGACCGTCGCCATCGTCGCGGGCGTCGGCGCCGTCCAGCTCGTCTGCGTCGGCATCCTCGGCGAGTACATCGGCCGGATGTACGGCCACATGCAGGGCCGCCCGACCTACTTCATCGCCTACGACTCGATGACGACCGACATCGGCGCGCACGGTCCGACCGACACTCCCCTGCCGGCTCAGCCGAGCGGGGAGCACATCCTCACGACGTCGGACGAGTCGGAGACCGACACCGTGACGCTGCTCGACCCGACAGCGGACCCCACGCCCCAGCCGGCGCCCCAGCCCACGCCCCAGCCGGCGCCGCAGCCGATGCGCACTCAGCTGCGCGGCTGAGCGCGCACGAGGAGGCTGACGCCGGGCAAGCCGCCGACGGGCAGGTAGCGCTCGGCGGTGATGATCGTGCGCAGCCCGAAGTTGACGACCGGGTGGAGGTTCTCGAGGTCCGAGCCCGAGCTCGTCCGGCGGCGCATCGCCACGACGGGTCGCAGCAGCACGTTCCACGACCGCACATCGGTGACGTCGAAGCCGCCGTGGTCGAGCAGGTCGAGCACGCCCTCGCGGGTGTAGCGGCGTACGTGGTCGACGGCCTCGTCGTGCTCGGACCACAGCTTCGGGTCGGCCGGCACGGCCACGAGGTAGGTGCCGGTCGGCTTGAGCACACGGCGCACCTCGGCCACCGCGGCGGCGTCGTCGTCGAGGTGCTCGAGCAGGTCGAAGGCCATGACGAGGTCGAGCGAGTCGTCCGCGAGCGGGAGCCGGGTCGCGTCCCCGCGTAGCGTCGCGAGCCCGCGACCGTGCGCCACCTCCGCGCCGTCCGAGCCGTACTCGAGGGCGACGGCGTCCCAGCCGTGCTCGCGCAGGACACGGGTGTTGCCCCCGCCCGCGGCGCCGATGTCGAGGGCGCGTCCGGGCACCAGCCCCGAGATGGCCTTGGCCAGGAGGTGACGCCGCTCGCGGTACCACCAGTGGTCGTCCTCCAGCTCAGCGAGCTTGCGGACCTCGGTGCCTTCCATGGTGCGCCATCATGCCACCCGGGGTCGGGGGTTGCGCCGGCACCCGTCAGCGCGTGTGGCCGTCGCCCTCGACGATCCACTTCGTCGTCGTCAGCTCGGGCAGGGCCATCGGCCCGCGGGCGTGCAGCTTCTGCGTCGAGATGCCGATCTCGGCGCCGAAACCGAACTCTCCGCCGTCGGTGAAACGGGTGCTCGCGTTGACCATGACCGCCGCCGCGTCGACCTCCGCCGTGAAGCGCCGGGCCGCTGCCCGGTCCTCCGTGACGATCGCCTCGGTGTGTCCGGTGCCGAACCGACGGATCCGATCCATCGCCTCGTCGAGGTCGTCGACGACGGCCACGCTCATCTCGAGGCCGTGCCACTCGGTGCCGAAGTCGGCCTCGCTCGCGAGGGCGTGTGCCGCACCGGCCGCCTCGGCGTACGGCGTGACCTCGGGTGCCACGTGCAGTCGCACCCCGGCCCCGGCGAGGTCGGTGAGCGCCTTGGGCAGGAAGTCGGCGGCGACGTCACGGTGGACGAGGAGCGACTCGGCCGCGTTGCAGACGCTGGGGCGGTGGGTCTTGGCGTTGAGCGTGATGGCCCGGGCCTTGTCGAGGTCGGCGGCCCGGTCGACGTAGACGTGGCACACCCCGACGCCGGTCTCGATGACGGGGACCGTCGACTCGCGGACCACCGTCTCGATGAGGTCGGCACCGCCGCGCGGGATGACGAGGTCGACGTGGCCGCGCGCCGTCATGAGGGCCCGCGCCGCGTCGCGGCCTCCTTCCTCGAGCAGGGTCACGGCGTCGACCGGGAGGCCCTGCTCGGCGAGGGATCCGCGCATCGCCTCGACGAGGGCGTGGTTGCTGCTCGCCGCGGCCGACCCGCCGCGCAGGAGGACCGCGTTGCCGGACTTGAGGGCGAGGCCGGCCGCGTCGACGGTGACGTTGGGCCGCGCCTCGTAGATCATCCCGATGACGCCCATCGGCACCCGCACCTGGCGGATCTGCAGACCGTTGGCGAGGGTCGACCCACGGACGATCTCTCCGACTGGGTCGGGAAGGGCCGCGACGTCGCGCAGGGCCTGGGCGACCGCAGCGACGCGGGCCTCGTCGAGGCGCAGCCGGTCCTGGAGGCTCTCGCTCATCCCCGTGGCCCGACCTCGCTCGATGTCCTCGGCATTGGCCTCGATGACCGCGGGTGCAGCGGCGTCGACGGCGTCCGCGAGCAGCAGCAGGGCCGCGTCCTTCTCGGCACGGGACATGAGGGCGAGCCGTCGTGAGGCGGCGCGGGCGCGCTCTGCCAGGGCCGTCACGTGCTCGACGACTGCGGGGTCGATCGTCTGGGACATGCCTCCAGCGTAGGTCGTCGCGCTCCCGGACGACCGACCGTCTCCGGGGGCTGGACCGGTGGTCCGCGACGGACAGCCCTGCGTGGTCCCACGGCCCGTCACTAGAGTTCGAGGTGTGTCGCCCCACTCCGTCATCAGCACCGCTCGACGGCTCGTCGTCAAGGTCGGCTCCAGCTCGCTGACCGGCGTCGACGGCGGCATCGACCACGGCCGGCTCGTGGCTCTGGCGAACGCCTTGGCGCACAAGCACCTCGACGGCACCCAGATCGTCCTCGTCAGCTCCGGTGCCATCGCCGCCGGCATCCACCCGCTCGGCCTGAGCGCCCGACCCCGTGACCTCGCGACCCAGCAGGCAGCCGCCTCGGTCGGGCAGGGCGCCCTGCTCGCCGGCTACACGCAGGCGTTCGCCGGACACGACATCACCGTCGGTCAGGTGCTGCTCACCGCCGACGACGTCACGCGACGTACGCACTACGCGAACGCCCGACGCACGCTCGAGCGGCTCCTCGACCTCGGCGTGCTGCCGATCGTCAACGAGAACGACACCGTCGCCACGAGCGAGATCCGCTTCGGCGACAACGACCGGCTCGCCGCCCTCGTCGCCCATCTCATCGACGCCGACGCCCTCGTGCTCCTCTCCGACGTCGACGCCCTCTACGACGGGCCCCCGAGCCGCCCCGGCGCCCAGCGCATCCCAGTCGTCCGCGGCCCGCAGGACCTCGTCGGCGTCGAGATCGGGGGCAGCGGCTCGAAGGTGGGGACGGGTGGCATGACGACGAAGATCGAGGCGGCCCGGATCGCGACCGCCGCGGGCGTGATCACCACGGTCACGGCCGCCGACCGCGTCACCCAGGTGCTCGCCGGCGAGGACGTCGGCACCGTGTTCCTGCCGATCGGAGTCCGCGGACGCTCGAGACGGCTCTGGCTCGAGCACGCGACGACCGCGCGCGGGCGGCTCATCATCGACGACGGCGCCGTCACCGCGCTGGTCCAGCGCAAGAAGTCGCTGCTCCCCGCCGGCATCACGGCCGTCGAGGGCACCTTCCACGACGGAGACCCCGTCGACGTGTGCTCTCCCGACGGCACCGCGATCGCCCGCGGTCTCGTCAACTACAGCTCGTCCGAGCTCCCGTCCTTGCTGGGACGGTCGACGAGGGAGCTCGCCCGCGAGCTCGGCCCGGAGTACGAGCGGGAGGTCATCCACCGCGACGACCTCGTCGTCATCTGACGACGAGCACCAAGGCGCTCCGTCACCGTCCGCCCGAGAGGTAGCGGCTGGCGGACCGCTCGACGGTGCGACGCCCGCCGCGGAGCCGAAGACCGGCGCGACGAGCCCGGCCCGCCATCCGGACCCGATGACGTCGACGACGCCGGTGAGGCTCCAGGACGCGCGAGTGGCCGCGCACGCCCCTGGCGCGCGAGCTCGCGGAGGGACGGTCGGCTCAGTGGTGGGTCGCGGTCTCGGCGCCGTGACCGGTGAGCGAGCGCACCTCCATCTCGGCGTACTTCGCCGCGTTGTACTCACGGCTCGTGACGGTCCCGATGTAGCCCAGGACGAAGCCGAGCGGGATCGAGATGATGCCCGGGTTGTCGAGCGGGAACCAGTGGAAGTCGACCCCCTGGAGCATCGACGGGCTCTTCTTCGTCAGCGGGTCGATCGGCTTGCCGGAGACGACCGGGCTGAAGATGATCAGCGTGATGGCGCTGATGAGGCCGCCGTAGATGCTCCACAGCGCACCCCTGGTGTTGAACCGCTTCCAGAAGAGCGAGTAGAGGATCGTCGGCAGGTTCGCGCTCGCGGCGATGGCGAAGGCCAGCGCCACGAGGAAGGCGATGTTCTGGCCCAGGGCGAAGATGCCGCCGATGATGGCGATGGCGCCGAGGACGAGCGCTGCGATGCGCGCGACCTTGACCTCCTCCTCGGGGGTGGCGGTGCCCTTCTTGACGACCGTGTTGTAGATGTCGTGCGAGAGGGAGGCGCTCGCCGTGATGGTCAGCCCGGCGACGACCGCGAGGATCGTCGCGAAGGCGACCGCCGAGATGATCCCGAGCAGGATCTCGCCGCCGAGCTCGAAGGCGAGCAGCGGGGCGGCGGAGTTGACGCCACCGGGTGCGGCCTTGATGGCAGCGGCGCCGACGAGGTCGGCCGCTCCGAAGCCGAGGATGAGCGTGAAGATGTAGAAGATGCCGATGAGCCAGATCGCCCAGACGACGGAGCGACGGGCCTCACGCGAGGTCGGCACCGTGTAGAAGCGCATGAGGACGTGCGGCAGACCGGCCGTGCCAAGGACGAGTGCCATCGACAGGGAGATGAAGTCGACAGGGTTCTTGTACTGCAGACCCGGCTGGAGCAGGTCCTTGCCGCCGGCCTCCTGCGACGTGGCCGTCGCCTCGCCGAGCAGGTTCGACAGGCTGAGGCCGAACTTGGCGAGGACCCAGAAGGTCATGATCGCCGCGCCGATGATGAGCAGCACGGCCTTGATGATCTGCACCCAGGTCGTGCCCTTCATGCCGCCGAAGATGACGTAGAAGATCATGAGGATGCCGACGACGACGATGACGAGCCGCTGACCGACCGCCCCTTCGATGCCGAGCAGGAGGGCCACGAGTCCACCGGCCCCCGCCATCTGGGCCAGCAGGTAGAAGAACGACACGACGAGCGTCGAGATGGCCGCGGCGATGCGGACCGGACGCTGGCGCAGCCGGAAGCTGAGCACGTCGGCCATCGTGTACTTGCCGACGTTGCGGAGCAGCTCGGCCACGAGCAGCAGGGCGACGAGCCAGGCCACGAGGAAGCCGATGGAGTAGAGGAACCCGTCGTAACCGTTGATGGCGATGGCGCCGGCGATACCGAGGAAGGAAGCCGCCGACAGGTAGTCACCGGCGATGGCGATGCCGTTCTGACGGCCGGTGAAGGCACGTCCACCCGCGTAGTACTCCGCGGCGCTGCGGTTGTTGCGCGACGCCCGGATGACGATGGCGAGGGTGACGACGACGAAGAGGGCGAAGATGCCGATGTTGATCGCCGGGTTGCCGACCGTCGTCGCCGCGGGGACGAGGGACGGGGCGGAGGTGAGGAGCGCGCTCACTGCTGCACTCCCATCTTCTGGGCGAGGGCTTCGGCCTCGGGGTCGAAGACGCGGTCGGCCCATCGGGCGTAGACCATCGTGATCGTGAAGGTCGAGACGAACTGGAGGAGGCCGAGGATCAGGCCCCACGTGATGTTGCCGAGGACCCGCGTCCCCATGAAGTCCTTCGCGAACACGGACAGCAGGACGTAGAGGAAGTACCACGCGAGGAACAACGCGGTCAGCGGGAAGACGAACCTGCGGAACTTGCTGCGCAGCTGGTCGAACTCGGGCGAGTTCTGCATGGCGACGTTGGGATCGTCGACCATGCGCTCTGGAGCCTCTTTGCTCACTGGGCCACCTCCGGGGCGGTTGGGTCGTGCCTGGGTGCTGGGCGTTCAGCGCGGTCCTGCCGCCGCCGCTCCCCCGGACGGTCCCGTGGTGACGTCGACGCCCCTGTCGCTCCGCGCTGCCGGCACAGGGCCGGCGAGAGCCAAGGTAGGAGCCCGCGCGGTGCCCCGGCAGGCGCAGCGTGGGCGGCATCGCCCAGCGGCGCCGACGGCTCGCCGTGCGCGGGATCAGCTGCGACGAGCGGTCGTCCCGGGGCGACGAACGGTCTCCGCCGTGCTGCCGTATGCCGGGTGTTGCGTCCCGTCGGACGCCCCCTCCGCGGTCGGCGGGCGCCGGTACCAGCGCTCGGGGTGGAACGAGCCCCGGTTGAGGTCGACGTTCTCGGGGGCGTGCAGCCGGACCATCGTCTGCGCGACGTGCTCCGGGGTGCTCGATCGGGTGGCCAGCGACACGAGCACCATCGTCGCGAAGGCCAACGGCACGCTGACGGCCGCGGGCTGGGTCAGGACGACGCCGAACCAGCCACCGGTGGCGATGCCGAACGTCGTCGTGACGACGGCTCCCATCGAGAGAGCGCCCCCGACGACGAGGCCCGAGATCGCCCCACGCGAGGTGAGCCCCCGCCACCAGATCCCGAGGAGGAGCATCGGGCAGAACGTCGACGCGGCCACCGCGAACGTCAGCTCGACCGCGTGGGCCACGGGGACGCCGGCCGAGACGACGGTGAGCACGAGCGCGCCGGCCACGACGGCGACCGTCGTCAGGCGGAACGTGCGGATGCCCTGGCGGTGCCCGGCGCCCCAGCGCACGAGGTCCTGGCTCACGACGCCGGCGACCGACACGACGAGGCCGGTCGACGTCGAGAGGAACGCGGCGAACGCCCCCGCGGCGAGGACGGCGGTGAGCCCCTCTGCGACCGGGCCGTCGAAGAGCCGGCTCGGCAGCTCGAGGACGACCGAGTCGGCGCGGCCCGCGGCGACGAGGTCGGAGGCGACGTAGCGCCCGATGACGCCGTAGACGACGGGCAGCAGGTAGAAGCCGGAGAGGAGCACGAGGACCGCGAGCGTCGTCCGCCGCGCGGCCCGGCCGTCGGGGTTGGTGTAGAAGCGGACGACGACGTGGGGCAGCCCCATCGTCCCGAAGAAGGTCGCCAGGACGAGGGAGTACGTCAGGTAGAGGGCGTGGTCACCCTGGAGCGGCTCGACCCAGTCGGTGACGAACACCGCGCCGGCGGCGGGGTCGTCGCTGCGTTCGCCGACCGCGCCGAGCAGGAGGAAGAGGGGCGTCAGCAGGGCGAGCAGCTTGAGCCAGTAGTGGAAGGCCTGAACGAGGGTGACGCTCCGCATGCCGCCGGGCAGGACGTTGAGACAGACGACGACGGCGACGGCGAGCTGCCCGACCCACGACGGCGCCCCGGTCAGGGTGCGCAGCGTCAGGCCCGCGCCCTGGAACTGAGGGATGAGGTAGAGCAGGCCGATCGCGACGACGAGCAGGCTCGACGCCCGGCGGGCGACGACGGACTCGAGGCGCAGCTGGGCGAAGTCGGGCAGCGTGTAGGCCCCCGACCGGCGAAGGGGCGCCGCGACGAACACGAGCAGCAGGAGGTAGCCCGCTGTCCAGCCGATCGGCAGCCAGAGCATGTCGACGCCGCGTGCGAGGATGAGCCCGGCCACCCCGAGGAACGATGCGGCAGAAAGGTACTCACCGCTGATGGCCGAGGCGTTGAGCACCGGGCTGACGCCGCGGGAGGCGACGTAGAAGTCGCTCATGGTCCGCGAGAGCCGCAGCCCGAACGCGCCGACCGCGAGGGACGCGATCGAGACGAGGACGACGGCGACGATGCTCGCGGCGTTGTTCACCGGTGACGCACCCGGGTCACCGGCCGTCGAGCAGGTCGCTGAACGTGGCCTCGTTGCGCTCGGACCGCCGCACGTAGAACGCGCCGAGGCCGATGATCTCGGCGAACGCGACGACCGTGAGCAGGATCCACGGCAGCGGCACCCCGAGCAGGTCGATCTCGGCAAGGCCGGGGACGGCCGTGAAGAGCAGGGGCAGCAGCCCGAGCGTCGAGGCGAGCACGAGCAGGACGCCGAGGGCGAGGCGGAGCTGGCTGCGCATGAGCGAGGTGATGTAGACCTCGCCGAGCCGGGTCTGCTCGTCGATCTCGGATGCGATCGAGACGTTGCGGGTGCGCGCGGCCGACGTGCGGGGGCTCGTGACGCGGACCCGCGCTCGGGGGGCCTCGGGCGTCATGAGCCACCGCGCCCGAGCGGCTGGGCACGTCGCACGAGCAGGTCGCGCAGCGCACGCGTGTGGCGCCGGCTCACGACGAGCTCGTGCCCGCCGACGACGACGGTCGTGCGCCCGCCCTCGGTGCGCCACTCGGTGATGTGGCCCAGCGCGACGAGCGAGGACCGGTGGATGCGGACGAACCCCGCCTCGCGCCACTGGTCGGCGAGGGTGGTGAGCGGCACCCGGACGAGGTGGCTCTCGCTCGCCGTGTGCAGGCGGGCGTAGTCGCCCTGCGCCTCGACGTAGAGGACGTCGGAACGCGGCACGAGCCGGCTCACCCCGGCCAGCTCGACGACGATGGTCTCGTCGCCCGTCGCCGCGGACGTCTCACGCCCGTGGATCTGCCGGACGACGCGGCGCACCGCCTGGTCGAGCCTCTCGTCGCGCACCGGCTTGAGGACGTAGTCGACGACGTTGAGCTCGAACGCGTCGACCGCATGCTGCTCGTGGGCGGTGACGAAGACGATCGGGGGTTGGGTCGTGAAGCGCGACAGCACCCGCGCGAGGTCGAGGCCGCTGAGGCCCGGCATCTGCACGTCCATGAAGATCGCGTCGACCTGCCCCTCGTGGAGCACGCGCAGCGCCGCCTCCCCCGACCCGGCCGGGACGACCTGGCGCACGCACTCGTGACGGCCGAGCATCCACGTGAGCTCGTCGAGAGCCGGTGCCTCGTCGTCGACGGCCAGCACCCGCAGCAGCGGAGCGAGCTCGGTGTCCGGGGTCGTGGTCACACGTGCACCCCCGGACGGAACTTCGGCAGCCGGACGACGACCTTGGTGCCGGCGCCGGGCGCCGTCTCGACGACGAGACCGTAGTCGTCGCCGAAGGCGGTGCGCAGGCGCTCGTCGACGTTGGCGAGGCCCACGGAGTCGCTGCCCGGGTCGCCCGCGAGGACCCGGCGCACCCGCTCCGGGTCCTCGCCGACGCCATTGTCCTCGATCGTCACGACGCACTCGTGGTCGGCGTCCTGCGCGAGGATGCTGATCTCACCTCTGCCTGCCCGGCCCTCGATGCCGTGCTGCACGGCGTTCTCGACGAGTGGCTGGAGACAGAGGAACGGCACGACGACGGGGAGCACCTCGGGCGCGACGCGGACCGTCACGGTGAGCCGGTCACCGAAACGGGCCTTCTCGATGACGAGGTAGGCCTCGATGGACCGCAGCTCCTCTGCCAGCGTCGTGAACTCGCCGTGCCGCCGGAAGGAGTAGCGGGTGAACTCGGCGAGGTCGAGGAGCAGCTCCCGGGCCCGCTCGGGGTCGGTGCGCGTGAACGACGCGATCGCGGTCAGCGAGTTGTAGATGAAGTGCGGGCTGATCTGCGCCCGGAGGGCGCGCACCTCGGCCTCCATGAGCCGGGTGCGCGAGGCGTCGAGCTCGGCCAGCTCGAGCTGTCCGGACACCCAGCGCGCCACCTCGTTCGTGGCCCGGACGAGACCCGCCGAGGCCCGGCCGGTGAAGACCTGCAGCGTCCCGACGACCTTCTCGTCGACGTCGAGCGGCGCGACGATCGCCTGGCGCACGATGCACGAGGGCTCGGCGCACCCGACGTCCGCACCGTCGACGACGGTCGTCCGGCCGTGGCCGAGCGTCCCCGCGGAGATGACGACGGGCTGGTGGGCGTGGTGCGAGCGACCGCCTTCCCATGCGAGCAACGCGCTCGTGTCGGTCATGGCGACCGCTGGTGCTCCCAGGAGCGACCGGAGGTGCTTGAGCGAGCGCTCGGCGGCCGCCGGCGTCAGGCCCATCCGCAGCGGGGGCGAGGCCAGCAGCGCCGTGTGCAGGGTGCGGTACGTCGCACGGTCGGCCTCGGTGCCGAGGTGACCGCGACGCAGCAACGCGCCCCACGAGCTCATGCCGACACTGTAGGCGGTTACCCCGCGCCGGGGGCGCCGTCCTCGCGACCCGCGGGACCGACGCCGACCGCCCGGCGGAAGACACCCCGCGACGGGGTGCGGGTGGACTCAGGCGTCGTCGCCCTCGTCGGCGGCGACGTGCCAGAGGCCCGAGCGACGCTCGGCCTCGAGCTCCTCCTGCGTGGCCGCGCGGGCGGCGTAGCGGTCCTTCTGGGCCTCGCGCTTCTCGTCACGGGTGGGCCGCGAGGACTCCGCGAGCCGCAGGTCGGTGCCCCGGGTGCCGAGCAGCTCGGCGCCGGCCTGCAGGGTCGGCTCCCAGTCGAAGACGACGGCGTCCTCAGCGGTACCGATGACGACGGTGTCGCCGGCCACGGCGCCGACCTTGTAGAGCTCCTCCTCGACACCGAGACGGCCGAGCCGGTCGGCGAGGTAGCCGACGGCCTCGTCGTTGGAGAAGTCGGTCTGGCGCACCCAGCGATAGGGGCGCTCGCCGGCGACCCGGAAGATCGGCCCGTCCGGACCGTTCTCCTTGACGATGCTGAAGCCCTTGTCGTCGACGGACTTGGGGCGCAGCACGACGCGTTTCGGCACGGCGGCCTCGGCCTCGATCTCGGCGCGGGCGGCATCGACGTGGCGGGCCATCGCGAAGCTCAGCTCGCGCAGGCCCTGGTGGGCCACTGCGGAGACGATGAAGACCTCGATGCCGCGCGCCTCGAGGTCCGGCTTGACCATCTCGGCCAGCTCGCGGGCCTCGGGCACGTCGGCCTTGTTGAGCACGACGATCCGGGTGCGGTCGGCGAGCGGCTTGCCGCCGAGGTCGGCGTCGGGCACGTAGAGCGACAGCTCGTTCTCGATGACGTCGAGGTCGCTCATCGGGTCACGGCCGGGCTCGAGGGTCGCGCAGTCGATGACGTGGACGAGGACCGAGCAGCGCTCGACGTGGCGCAGGAACTCGAGGCCCAGGCCCTTGCCCTCGTGCGCGCCGGGGATGAGACCCGGGACGTCGGCGACGGTGAATCTGGCCGAGCCCGCGGTGACGACGCCGAGGTTGGGCACGAGCGTCGTGAAGGGGTAGTCGGCGATCTTCGGCTTGGCGGCCGACAGCACCGAGACGAGCGAGGACTTGCCGGCGCTCGGGAAGCCGATGAGCGCGACGTCGGCGAGCGTCTTGAGCTCGAGCACGACGTCGACCTCCTCGCCGGGCTCGCCGAGGAGCGCGAAGCCGGGCGCCCTGCGGCGGGCCGACGACAACGCCTTGTTGCCGAGACCGCCGCGGCCGCCACGGGCGATGACGTGCTCGGTGCCCATGCCGACGAGGTCCATCACGATGCGCCCCTCGCCGTCCTTGACGACCGTGCCTTCCGGAACCGAGAGCACGAGGTCGTCGCCGTCGGCGCCGTTCTTCTCGTCGCCGGCACCGGGCAGGCCGTTGACCGCCTTGCGGTGCGGGTGGCGGTGGTAGTCGAGCAGGGTCGTCGCCTGGGGATCGACGCGCAGGATCACGGAGCCGCCGTGCCCGCCGTTGCCGCCGTCAGGACCGCCCAGCGGCTTGAACTTCTCGCGCTTGACGGAGGCGACGCCGTGCCCCCCGGCGCCGGCGCTGAGGTGCAGCACGACGCGGTCGACGAAGGTCACAGCCATGGGGGTCACTCTTCCAGATCAGGGTGGGCGGACGGCATACCCGCGTTGGGGATGCCGTGTGCCCGGGAAAGGCGGAAGGGCGGGCCACGCGGGCCCGCCCTTCCGGTACAAACTCAGTGGTGATCAGCAGATCACTCGGCAGCTGCGGTCTCGACCTGCTCGATGTTGACCGTCTTGCGGCCGCGCTTGGAGCCGAACTTCACGGCGCCGGCGACGAGGGCGAAGAGCGTGTCGTCGCCACCGCGACCGACACCCTCGCCCGGGTGGAAGTGCGTGCCGCGCTGACGGACGAGGATCTCGCCCGCGTTGACCTTCTGGCCACCGAAACGCTTGACGCCGAGGAACTGTGCGTTCGAGTCGCGACCGTTGCGGGTCGAGGACGCACCCTTCTTGTGTGCCATGTCAGTCCTTCTCTCGTGAGTCTCTGGGTTCCGGGTGGATCACGCGTTGATGGCGGTGATCTTGACCTGGGTCAGCGGCTGACGGTGGCCCTGACGCTTGCGGTAGCCGGTCTTGTTCTTGTACTTCATGATGACGATCTTGGGGCCTTTGGCGGCCTTGACGACCTCGGCCTTCACCGACACCTTGGACAGCTTGTCGGCATCGGACGTGACCGTGGTCCCGTCCACGAGGAGCAGCGGCGTGAGCTCGATGGCATCGCCGGGCTGACCCGTCACCTTGTCGACGAGCAGGACATCGCCCACCGACACCTTCTCCTGGCGACCGCCAGCGCGAACAATCGCGTACACAGTGAAACTCACTCTCTCATCAAGGTTTGGTATCGCCGCTTTCGGCACCGGCCCGTCAACACGGGCCCGGTGGGCGCACCAATGGAAAAGATTACCGGCTGGAAGGTCYGACCTCCAAACCGAGGTCAGGCCCCGCCGGTGCTGCCCGACTCGCCGCCCGCGTCGCCGCTGGCACGAGGCGGGCCGGCCGGGGCGACGACCCGGCCGCGACGACGCCGACCCCGGGCTGCGGGCTGCACCTCGACGACCGCCTCGACCGGAGCAGGGCCGCTGGTCTCGGCGCTGACCTCGGGCGAAGCGGGCGCCACCTCGGCGGCTGCTGCGTGACCCGCACCTCGGCCGCTACCGGTCTCGTCCAAGACGTCGGACTCCAGCTCGACGTGGGCGCCTCCCTGGGTCGCCTGCTCGTCGGCGGCGTCGGCGTCGTGCGCGTCGTCTCCCGACCACGGGCCGTCGTCCTGGGGGAAGGCCTTCCCGTCGTGGACCTCGGTGCTCATCTCGGCGCTCATCTCGGCGACGGCCTCAGCTGCCGCCTCCCCCGCGGGCTGGCCGGAGGCGCTCTTGAGCGCGGCCGCGTGGGCCGCTGCCGCGATCTGGGCGGCCGTGGGGCCGTTGCCCTTGGACTCCGCCTGCGGTGCCTGCTGGGACTGCTGGCTCGCCTGCTGCCCCCCGTTGCCCTGGGTGCCGCCCTGGCCCGAGGCCTGGCCGGCGCCCTGGGCCCGGCCACGACGACGACTGGTGCCGCCACCTCCGCCGTTGTCGCCCTGGCTCTGCTCGTGCGCGTGAGCGCCCTTGTCGACGGGGTCGGTGTGGATGATGAAGCCACGGCCGTTGCAGTGGTCGCACGTCTCGGAGAAGACCTCGATGAGGCCCGACCCGACGCGCTTGCGGGTCATCTGGACGAGGCCGAGCGAGGTGACCTCGGCGACCTGGTGCTTGGTGCGGTCCCGACCGAGGCACTCGAGCAGGCGACGCACGACGAGGTCGCGGTTGCTCTCGAGGACCATGTCGATGAAGTCGATGACGATGATGCCGCCGATGTCGCGCAGCCGGAGCTGGCGCACGATCTCCTCGGCCGCCTCGATGTTGTTCTTGGTGACCGTCTCCTCGAGGTTGCCGCCCGAGCCGACGAACTTGCCGGTGTTGACGTCGACGACCGTCATCGCCTCGGTGCGGTCGATGACGAGGGAGCCGCCGCTCGGCAGCCAGACCTTGCGGTCCATCGCCTTGGAGAGCTGCTCGTCGACCCGGTGGTGCGTGAAGAGGTCCTCCTCGGCGGTCCACTTCGTGACGCGGTCGGCGAGGTCGGGCGCGACGGAGGAGATGTAGGGGTGGATCTCGTTCCACGCCTGGTCGCCGGCCACGACGAGCTGCTTGAAGTCCTCGTTGAAGACGTCGCGGATGACCCGGACCGTGAGGTCGGGCTCACCGTGCAGGAGCATCGGGGCCTGGCCGCCGGTGACCGACCCGGCCGCACCGTTCTTCTTCTTGCCCTTGCTCTTGCCGGCGCGGGGGGTGGACGCAGCCTCGGCCTTGGCCTGGATGTCCTCCCACGTGCGCGTCAGTCGCTCGACGTCGGCACGCAGCTCCTCCTCGCTGGCGCCCTCGGCCGCGGTGCGCACGATGACGCCGGCCGAGTCCGGCACGACGTCGCGCAGGATCTTCTTGAGGCGCGCCCGCTCGGTGTCCGGCAGCTTGCGGCTGATCCCGGTCATCGAGCTGTTGGGGACGTAGACGAGGTAGCGACCCGGCAGCGAGATCTGCGAGGTGAGGCGGGCGCCCTTGTGGCCGATCGGGTCCTTGGTGACCTGGACGAGCACCGTCTGGCCCGAGCCGAGGGCGTTCTCGATGCGCTTGGGCTGGTTGGCCTCGAGGCCGGCGGCGTCCCAGTTGACCTCACCGGCGTAGAGCACGGCGTTGCGGCCCTTGCCGATGTCGACGAAGGCGGCCTCCATCGAGGGCAGGACGTTCTGCACGCGGCCGAGGTAGATGTTGCCGGCCATCGAGACGTTCGTGGCCTGGTCGATGTAGTGCTCGACGAGGACGCCGTCCTCGAGCACGCCCATCTGGGTGCGCCCCTCCTTGTTGCGCACGACCATGACCCGGTCGACGGCCTCACGGCGGGCGAGGAACTCGGCCTCGGTGATGATCGTGCGGCGGCGCCCGGCCTCGCGTCCTTCGCGACGGCGCTGCTTCTTGGCCTCGAGACGGGTCGAGCCCTTGACGGCGACCGGCTCGTCGCTCTGGCTGCGCGGCTGGCGCACGCGGGTCGAGACGTTGGGGGTGTCGTCACCGGACTCCGGGGCGGAGCCGGCCCGGCGGCGGCGACGGCGAYGACGGCTCGAGCCGCCCTCGTCGTCGGAGTCGCCCTCGGAGTCGGAGTCGGCGTCGGACTCGGCGTCGTCCGCGCCCTCGGCGGACTCGCCGCGAGCGTCGGCCGAGCGTCGGGAGTCGCGGGAGTCGCGCTCGTCGGTCTCGGACTGCTGGTCCTGCGCCTCGTCGTCGTCGGTGGCGCGGCCCCGGCGCCCCTTGCCGCCGCGGCGGCGGCGCGAGCGACGCGGGCTGCTCTCCTCGTCGGTCTGCTCGTCGGTCTGCTCGTCGACGTCGGTCTGGTCCTCGTCGGCGACGGTGGGCTCGTCGTCCTCGACGTCGGAGGTCGGCTCCTCCGCCTCGGGTGGGGGCGTGCCACGGCGTCGACGCGTCGGCACGGCCTGGCTCGCGTCCGGGGCCTGGAAGRGCAYGCTGAAGCTGGGGACGACGGCTCCCTGGCGGTCGTCGTCGGCGTCAACGGYGGAGGCAGCGTCGTCGAGGTCCTCGGACTCGTCGAGGGCGTCGACGTCGATGAGGGCGGAGAGGTCGATCGCCGCGGGGTCGGCGGCCGTGTAGGTCGCCGCGCTCGCGTCTGCGGGGCTCTCCGTGGTCGCGTCGTCACCCGAGAGCGCGCCAGCGACGAGCTCCTCGACGGCCGCGTTGGCGCGGTCGGCCTTGGTGCGCGATCCACGCTTCGTGGCCCGGGCGGCTCGCGGTGCCCTCTCGGCCCTGGGGGCCTTCTCGGCCGGCGCGGGCTCGGTGGACACCTCGGAGACCTCGGAGACCTCGGCGACCGGGCTCGGCCCGTCGGTGTCGGGGGCCGGCTCGACCGGCGCGGCGACCGTCGCCTTCTTGCGCGTCGCGCGCTTGCGGGCCGGACGCTTGGTCTCGGGGGCGGTGGCCTCAGCCGGGGCGTCGCCGGTGGAGACTCCCTCGGGTGCTGCGGCGGCCGCGGGCTCGTCGGTGGAGGCCTCTGTGGCCGCGTCGGCCGGAGCTTCGGCCGGAGCCTCGGCGGAGGGCACGATCGTCGTGGCCTTCTTCGTGGTGCGACGCGTGGCGCGGCGACGCGGCGCCGGCGCGTCCGCGCTCTGCTCGTTGCCCTGCTCGGAGGGGAACAGCGTGGCTTCGTCGCCGGTGGTGGTGTCGTTGGGTGCCATCAGGCAGCCTCCCGTCAGGTGCGGTGTGACCCACACGCGGCCGGGGCCGTCGACACCGCACGAGTGCGGTTGCAGTCGTCGCGCCGCGTCTGCGACGGGACGGAAGTCGTCTCGCTACACCCGAAAACGGTTCGCGCTGGGCGCGGCCCCGTGATCGAATGCCGTCGGCGTCCTGGTCGGCAACCATTTCGTCGTCATGACCTGGCAGGTCATTCCAGCGGGTCGGTCACCCGCACGTTTGCGGTGTCGAGCGGTCCCTGCGCCAGTCGCGTCACCAGTGGGGGGCGCGGAGGCTGCAGGTCGGCGATCTCACGCAGCGCGGTCAGAATGTCGTCGGGGCGTACAGCCGGTGTGGTGTGCCGTACGACCATGCGCAGTATCGCACAGTCGGTCCCGACTTCGTGAGTCGTGACCGTGTCGCCGAGCGCGTCGCCCGGGCTCAGGACGCGTGCGGCCACGATCGAGCCACGCACGTCGAAGGTGCGCGGACCGGACTTCGTCAGCCGGGTCACCTCGGCCGAGTCGCGCTCCATGAGAGCCGCGACGGCCGCCTCGAGGACCTCGAGCGGCACCCCGGCGAACTCGAGGAGCCAGTCGCTCGCCTCGAGACGGTCGGCGAGCGCCCCGGGGGTGGCCTCGACGACCTGGAGGATGTCGATCCCCTCGGGCAGGGCCTCGTCGAGCGCGGCGCGGACCGACTCGGGCTCGACGCGCTGGGTCACCGAGATCTCGAAGTACTCCGCCTCGCTGCCGGTGCCCGTGGCCGCGGCGTTGGCGTAGCTGATCTTCGGGTGCGGGTGGAAGCCGGCCGAGAACGCCATCGGCACGTCCGCCCGGCGCAGCGCGCGCTCGAGCGCGCGCTGGAAGTCGCGGCTCGAGGTGAACCGCAGTCGCCCCCGCTTCGTGTAGCGGATCCGGAGCTTCTGGACCGCGGGGTCCGGAGCCGGACCCTCGGGGACGCGCTGACGTGCCTGACGAGCCATGCCCGGAAGGCTACCGGCGTCGGCTCGTCGCCCCGAACGTCCTCACCCAGGACCGGGTCACCCGGGCGGGAACCCCCGCTGCTCGTCGGCGCGTCGCTGCCGCTCCAGCGTGTCGGCCTCGTCGAGGCGGGTCGCCTCGGCGAGCGTCGGGGCGGTGCCGCCCATGCTCGCGGGGAGGAACTTGAGGTCCGGGCCGGTCAGGGGCTCGTAGGCCGCCCGGGCGACCGCGAGCAGGTCGGCCATGACGGCCTTGTACTGCTCGGTGACGGCCACGGGGTCGGCGTCGGGCGCGACGGCGATCGGCTCCCCGACGTTGATGAGGATCGGGACGTTGGTGCGGCCGAGCCGCTTCGGGTGGCCCTTGGTCCAGACCCGCTGCGAGCCCCAGATCACAACGGGCAGGATCGGGACACCGGCCTCGACCGCCATCCGGGCCGCACCGGTCTTGAACTCCTTGAGCTCGAACGAGCGCGAGATCGTCGCCTCCGGGAAGACGCCGACGATCTCTCCGGCGCGGAGCGCGTCGACGGCGCTGGCGTACGACGCCGCTCCCGCGGTCCGGTCGACCGGGATGTGCTTCATGCCGCGCATCAGCGGACCGCTGACGGCGTGCGAGAAGACACCGTCCTTGGCCATGAACCGCACGAGGCGGTCGGACTTCTGGGCGGCGAGCCCGGCGTAGGCGAAGTCCATGTAGCCGGTGTGGTTGATCGTCATCACCGCGCCCCCGGTGCGCGGGACGTTGTCGTCGCCGAGGACGGTGAACTTCAGCCCCTGCATCGCGAACACCCCGCGGGCGAAACCGATGACGGACGAGTAGACGGGCTCCATGGGGACACTCTGCCCTGCGCCGCTCCGCTTCGGCACGCCGATGGGCCGATCGCCCCTGCCGACGAACACGGGATGACCGTGATAGCGAGCGCGGCCGTGACGCACGCCACGCCCGTCGCGGCTCTTGACGTGCCGACCCGCTGGGGTGGCGCGCGGACAGAGCCGGACGGCATACGCGCGTGGTCCGACCGTGCCGGTCGGTCGGGGGAAAGCCGGTCGAGGGCACCCCGGCGCGCATGGAAGGATTGGGCGCATGACTGACACACCTGCACCCACGACCTCGCGGATCCCCGAGCGACCCACGCTCGACGGGCTCGAGGAGAAGTGGATGCAGGTATGGGCCGATGAGGGCACCTACGCCTTCGACCGCGAGAAGGCCCTGTCGCTCCCCCGCGACCAGGTCTTCGCCATCGACACCCCGCCGCCGACGGCGAGCGGCAGCCTGCACGTCGGCCACGTCTTCAGCTACACCCACACCGACTGCATGGCCCGCTACAAGCGGATGCAGGGCCTCGAGGTCTTCTACCCCATCGGCTGGGACGACAACGGCCTGCCGACCGAGCGCCGGGTGCAGAACTACTACGGCGTGCGCGGCGACGCGAGCCTGCCCTACGAGGAGGGCTTCACGCCGCCCTTCGAGGAGGGCGTCGACGCCAAGGGCAAGGCCATCAAGGCCGCCGACCAGCGCCCGATCAGCCGCAAGAACTTCATCGAGCTGTGTGACGTCCTCACCGTCAAGGACGAGGTGACCTTCGAGTCGCTCTTCCGTCGCCTCGGCTTCAGCCTCGACTGGGACATCTCCTACCGCACCATCGACGAGCGCTCGCGCGCCGTGGCGCAGCAGGCCTTCCTGCACAACCTCGAGCGCGGCGAGGCCTACCAGAGCGAGGCCCCGGGCCTCTGGGACGTGACGTTCCAGACCGCCGTGGCGCAGGCCGAGCTCGAGGCGCGCGACTACCCCGGCGCGTACCACCGGGTCGCCTTCCACCGGGACGGCGGCGAGCCGGTCTTCATCGAGACGACCCGACCCGAGCTCATCCCGTCGGTCGTGGCACTCATCGCGCACCCCGACGACGAGCGCTACCAGTCGCTCTTCGGCACGACGGTCACCTCGCCGCTCTTCGGCGTCGAGGTGCCGGTGGTCGCGCACCGCGCCGCCGAGATGGACAAGGGCGCCGGCATCGCCATGTGCTGCACCTTCGGCGACCTCACCGACGTCATGTGGTGGCGCGAGCTGCAGCTGCCGATCCGGTCGCTCATCACCCGCAACGGCCGCCTCCAGGCCGAGACGCCCGAGTGGCTCGCCGGCGGCCCGGGCGAGTCCCTCTACGCCGAGTCGCTCGCGACGAAGACGACGTTCAGCGCGCGCGAGGCCGTCGTGGCCGCGCTGCGCGAGTCCGGCGACCTCGACGGCGAGCCGCAGAAGACCCAGCGCAAGGCGAACTTCTACGAGAAGGGCGACAAGCCGCTCGAGATCGTCACCTCGCGCCAGTGGTACATCCGCAACGGGGGCCGCGAGGAGGCGCTGCGCTCCAAGCTCGTCGGCATGGGTGACGAGGTCGACTTCCACCCCGCCTTCATGCGCTCGCGCTACAAGAACTGGGTCGAGGGCCTCAACGGCGACTGGCTCATCTCGCGCCAGCGCTTCTTCGGCGTGCCGTTCCCGGTCTGGTACCCCGTCGACCCCGCGGGTGAGGTCGACCACGACCACCCGCTGACCCCGCCCGCCTCCGCGCTTCCCGTCGACCCCCAGATCGACGTGCCCGAAGGCTACGAGGAGTCCCAGCGCGGCCAGGCCGGTGGCTTCGTCGCCGACCCCGACATCATGGACACGTGGGCCACGTCGTCGCTGACGCCGCAGATCGCCGCCGGCTGGCCCGTCCGCGAGGGCGCCGCCGACGGCGACCGGCTCGGGTCGGACGAGGCGCTCTTCGCGAGCATCTTCCCCTACGACCTGCGTCCCCAGGGGCACGACATCATCCGCACCTGGCTCTTCGCCACGGTGACGCGCTCGTACTTCGAGCACGGCGTGGCGCCGTGGAAGCACGCCGCGATCAGCGGCTGGATCCTCGACCCCGACCGCAAGAAGATGAGCAAGTCCAAGGGCAACGCCGAGACGCCCGAAGACGTCGTCAAGGCCAACGGCGCCGACGCGGTGCGCTACTGGGCGGCCTCCGGTCGCCTCGGCACCGACGCCGCCTACGACACCGGCCAGATGAAGGTCGGGCGCCGGCTCGCCATCAAGGTGCTCAACGCGAGCAAGTTCGCCCTCGGCTTCGGTGACGTCGACGGCGACCTTCGTGCCGCCGTCACCCACCCCCTCGACCTGTCGATGCTCGCGGCCCTCGCCGACGTCGTCGACAAGGCGACCCAGGGGTTCGAGGGCTGGGACTACACCCGCTCGCTCGAGGCCACGGAGACCTTCTTCTGGACGTTCTGCGACGACTACCTCGAGCTCGTCAAGGACCGCGCCTACGGCGGTCAGGGCGACGAGGCCGCTGCGAGCGCCCGTGCCGCGCTGCGCCTCGCCCTCGAGACGCTGCTGCGCCTGCTCGCACCGTTCCTGCCCTACGCCACGGCCGAGGTCTGGTCGTGGTTCGGCGAGGGCTCCGTGCACCGCCAGTCCTGGCCGACCCGTGGCGAGCTGCCCTCCGGTGGCGAGCCCGCGCTCCTCGCGTCGGTGGGGTCGGCGCTGGCGGGCGTGCGCAAGGTCAAGTCGGAGGCCAAGGTCGGCATGCGTGCCGAGGTGCGCACCATGACCCTCGTCGCGCCCGCCGCGTCGGTCGCCCACGTGCGGGCGGCCGAGTCCGACCTGCGGGCCAGCGGCCGCATCAGCGAGCTGGCGTATGCCGAGGGCGAGGTCGTCGAGGTGCGTGACGCCGAGCTCGTCCCCGTCGAGAAGCCGCCCGCCCAGGGCTGACCCACCGAGCGACCCGTCGGTCGTGTGCCGTCCGGACCTATCGGGACGGCAACGATCGGCCGGCTCGGGGACCGTCGACGAGCCCGCTGGCATAGGGTCACTCGCATGTCGAGGCCGGGGGCTCAGGTCACCATCGTGGGTGGCGCCGTCGTCATGGCCGCTCTGGTCGTGGCCGCGTTGGGCCAACCCGTGCCGTTGCTGTCCCGGCCGCTCGACGCGCAGACGTTCACGCCGCTGCCGACCCTGACGTCCCTGCCTCCCTCCGCGACGCCGTCCCAGCCCACGTCGACGTCGACGTCGACGCCCTTCGACCCGTCTCCCGTGCTCGTCACCCTCGTCCAGATCGTGCTCGTGCTGGCAGCCCTCGTGGTGCTCGTCGTCCTCGCGCAGCTGGTCCGGTCGCTGCTGCGCCGGCGCCCGCACCTCGAGCTGCACGAGGAGCCCGACTTCGCGATCCCGCTCGTGCCGACCGAGCTCCTCGAGGAGGCGCGGGACCGGCTGCGGGACCTGGAGAGCGGCGAGCCCCGCAACGCCATCGTCGCGGCCTGGCTCGGACTCGAGACCTCCGCCGCCGCGACCGGACTGCCGCGACTGGCCGCCGAGACGTCGACGGAGTACACCGAGCGCGTCATCGGCGTGTGGCCGGTCGACTCCGCCCGGCTGGGCGACCTCGCCGCCCTCTACCGCGAGGCGCGCTTCTCGGTCCACGACCTCGGCGAGAGCCACCGTGACCGGGCGATCGCCGACCTCCGGGTCCTCATCGCCGACCTCGAGCAGGTGGCTTCGCGGCAGGCTGCCGAGCGTGGCGCGTCGGCGGCCGCGCAGGAGGAGTCGTCGTGAGCAGCCAGCCGGACGGCATACCTCCTCGGACCCGGCGGGAGGCGCGCGAGGCGCGCGACCAGGCAGCGGCGTCGGCCGGACGGCCACTCCCCCGCGGCGCGGTCCGCCGGGCGCCCTCGCGGACCCGGGAGATCGCCCTGGCGCTGCGCCCGTGGCGTCGTCGACTCGTCGGCCTGTTCCTGACGTGGGTGGTCCTGGCGGCACTCACGGCGGGGCTCGGTCTCGCACCGGACGTGCCGGTGCTCCTCGTGATCCTGCTCGCCGCCGCGCTGCTCGTCTGGCACCTCATCGACCACACCGCGCCGCAGCACCTGACGGTCTGGCCCCTCGTCGACGGCGACCTCGGCGGGCACTCGCGCGGCAACGACTTCCGCGTCACCAACCTCGCGGGACGGCTCGAGGCGGCCAACACCCGCCGCGAGGGGCGCGAGAGCGTCGTGCACGACCTGCACCTGCAGCTGCAGGTGCTCATCCGCGAACGGCTCTACGCCCGGCACGGCATCGTCGCCGAGGAGGAGCCGAAGTGGGCTCAGGGCGTGACGCCACCCGAGCTGTGGGACCTGCTCGTCGGCCTGCCCCCACCCGACCTGTACCGTCCCCAGCGCCTCGACCCCATCCTCCGACGAATCGAGCAGTGGTAGCGCATGACCGAGATGAACCTGGCCCGGGTCAGTGAGCTGAGCGGTGCCGTCCTCGACGAGGTCGACCGGGCCGTCGTCGGCAAGCGCGAGTCGCTGCGGCTCGTCCTGTCCGGCATCCTCGCCGGCGGCCACGTCCTCATGGAGGACTTCCCCGGCCTCGGCAAGACGCTGGCGGCACGCAGCTTCGCCCAGACCCTGGGGCTCGACTTCAAGCGGGCCCAGTTCACGCCCGACCTGCTGCCCGGAGACATCACCGGCTCGTTCATCTACGACCAGCGGTCGGGCGAGTTCGAGTTCCGCGCGGGGCCCCTCTTCGCCGGACTCCTCCTCGCCGACGAGATCAACCGGACGCCGCCGAAGACCCAGGCGGCGCTCCTCGAGGCGATGCAGGAGAAGCAGGTGACGGTCGAGGGCCGCACCTTCCAGCTGCCCCTCCCCTTCCACGTCCTCGCGACCGCGAATCCCGTTGAGTACGAAGGGACCTACCCGCTCCCGGAGGCGCAGCTCGACCGCTTCCTCATGCGCATCTCGTTCGGCTACCCGACCCTCGACGAGGAGTGGGAGATCCTCTCGAACCGGATGGCCCGCCAGCGCGAGGAGCAGGAGCTGCGCCGCATCGTCGACGCGGAGCAGCTGCTCGCCATGCAGGCGGCCATCGAGGCGACGGCCGTCGACGAGTCGGTCGGGCGCTACTGCGTCGCACTGACCGCAGCCAGCCGCACCCACGCCGACGTCCTCATGGGCGCCTCTCCCCGTGGCGCGCTCGGCCTGCTCCTGTGCGCCCGGGCGTATGCCGTCGTCGACGGTCGCGACTACGTGACTCCCGAGGACGTCAAGGCCGTGGCCGTGCCGGTCCTCGCGCACCGCATCACCGTCAAGCCCGAGCTGTGGATGAGCAACGCCTCGGGGCGCAGCATCGTCGAGAGCCTCCTTCGGACGGTCGCGACCCCGTCGGCCCGGGAGCACCTGGCGCCGGGACCGGTCGCCGACTCGTCAGCCGGCCCGGCGGCTGGCGGCTGAGAGCCCGTGCAGCCCTGGCACCCCCACCGGACCGCCACGCGCCGACTCGGCGGGTGGGAGCCGACCGCTGCCCACCAGCGGGCGATCCTCCTCGCCGCCGGGGGCGCGATCGTCGCCGTCGTCGGTCGCCGGGCCGACCTGCTCGTCATCGTGGCGCCGCTCGTCGTCGCTGCGCTGTGGGGCCACCTCGCGCGGCCACGCACGGAGGTGACCGCGACGGCGCGACTCGGCGACTCGACGCTGCGCGAGGGGTCGGCGACCGGGGTCTACGTGACCACCGAGCCGGCCCTGCACGACGTCCACGGCGTCGTCACCCTGGCCCAGGCCCCGTGGGTCGAGCGCAAGCCGTCGAGCGGGATCGCCGAGCTCGAGGACGGGGCCGCGACGCTCGGGCTGCGCTCCACGCGATGGGGACGACGTCGCGTCGGCACCGTCAGCGTCGCGCTCGTCAGCACGTGGGGAGCCTTCCGTGCCGGTCCCGTCGACCTGCCCGACCTCGACTCGGCCACCCTCCCMGTGCCGGCCTCCTTCGAMGCGAGCGCCCCCACACCCCACCCCCGCGGCATCGTCGGGCTGAACCGGTCGAACCGGCCCGGGTCCGGCTCGGAGTTCAACACGATCCGCCGCTTCCACCCGGGTGACCGGCTGCGGCGGATCCACTGGCCCGTCTCGATGCGGACGGGCGCCCTGCACGTCACGTCGACGTTCACCGACGAGGACGCCCACGTCTTCCTGCTCGTCGACTGCTTCAGCGACGTCGGCCCTCGCGAGGGCATCGACGGACGCCCGACGAGCCTCGACGTCACGGTGCGGGCCGCCGGCGCGATCAGCGAGCACTTCCTCCGGAGCAACGACCGGCTGACCCTGCGCACCGTCGGCGCGGCCGAGGTCCCGACCCTCGGCGTCGGCTCCGGCACGAACCACCTCCGGCGCGTGCTCGACACGCTCGCCGCGATCTCGCCGGCCACCGAGCGACGCGACACCGGCGAGCACGCGATCCGCGGCGTCGACCCCAACGCCCTGTGCCTCGTCCTTTCACCGCTCATCGACCCGACGATGGTGACGCTGGCCCACACGCTGGCGGCGCGCGGCATGACCGTCGTCGTCGTCGACACGTTCCCCGACCACCTCGTCGCCGACCCGTCGAGCGTCTACCAGGCGTTGGCCTGGCGGATCCGGCTGCTGTCGCGCGACGCCGAGGTGCACAACCTCCGGCTGCGCGGTGTCCCGGTCGTGCCCTGGCGGGGCGCCGGCTCCCTCGACCAGGTCCTCCGCGACATCGCGCGCCGGGCGTCGGCACCACGGATGGCGAGGCGGTGACCGTGCGGGCACCTGCCGAGGACCCGCTGCCCCGGGAGCCGCTGCGGTCGACGCGTACGCCGTCGGTGGCCCGCACGGTCCGGCTGCGCCGGACCGTGCGGTTCGGCGCCGGACCCGAGTGGTCGCTGAGCCAGCTCGGCGCGACCGGCGCGGCGATGGGCGGTGTCGCCGTCTACCTCGCGAGCCTCTCCCTCGCGGTCGGCGGGTTCGACTCCCTCTGGTGGGCGCTCGTGCTGCTGCCGCTGGTCACGATGGCCTGGGCCGGCTCGGCGGCTCCTGCCGCCTACTGGACCCTGCTGCTCTACGGGTGGTTCACGCTGACGCCGGCGGGGAGCTTCTCGTGGTGGTCGCTGCCGGCCGCCGCCGGCTGCGTCGTCGGCCATGCGGCGACCGCGCTCTCCGCGTCGTCACCACCGGCGGGGTCGTTCACCGCCGCCACCACCCGTCGCTGGGTACGCCACACGGCCCTCGCCTTCGCGGCGGCCGTGCCCGTCGCGATCCTCGCGGGGCTGCTCGCCGGACGTTCGCCGGGACTCGTCCCGGCGGCATACGTCATCGGGCTCGGCGGGGTGGCCGCCGGCCTGTGGTTCGTGCGCACGAGCCCGCCCGTCGAGCGGGTCTGAGCCGTTCCGTCCGTCGGGGCGGGACGTCCGCCAGGTCGACGCACCCAAGGCTCGACACGTGGTTTGCCAACAGGCCCGTCTCGATCTACTGTTTGATGAAACGAAACAGTTTCGTTTCATCGGTTTGGGGCCGGGGTGAGCATGAGCACGACCAGCGCGAGCACGACGGACGCCGCACACGCGAGCCGTCCGCGTGTCGCCGGTGACCGTGAGGTCGAGATCCTCGAGGCAGCGATCGACGTCCTGCGGGAGAGCGGCTACGACCGGCTCACCTTCGACGCCGTCGCCACGGCCGCACGAGCGTCCAAGGCGACGCTCTACCGACGCTGGCCGCACAAGCGCGACCTCGTCATCGACGCCGTCGGGCTCTTCATCGACTGCCCTGCCGAACAGGACCCCCACACCGGGAGCCTGCGCGGCGACCTGCTCGCCCAGGCCTGCGCCGACGGGGGCCTCGACGACGAGGTCGTCATCGGCACGTGGGGGGCGCTGCTCCCCGTCATCCACCGCGAGCCAGAGCTGGCACGCGGCATCCACGAGCGGTTCCTGGCCCCGAAGATCGAGGCCACCCGCACCATCTTCGAGCACGCCCGAGAGCGTGGTGAGGTCGGCGCCGACGCCGACCTCGACACCCTGCTGATGATCCTCCCGTCCCTGTCGATCCACGAGGCACTGCTCTCCGGACGTCGACCCGGGCCGGACCGCATCGCCGAGTTCGTGGACAGCGTCGTCCTCCCGGCCTGCGCCGCCACCCTCGCACCCGCGCCCAGCACTCGCTGAGCAGGACCGCGACGGGGGGCGACCCCACCATTCCTGCATGTCTTCGAGAGGACACCCATGTCTGCCACCACGGTCGAAGAGGTGGACGAGCCCCAGGGCGAGTTCACCTCCCACGACGCACCGCCGAAGCGCCTCGGCCTGGCGCTCCTGGTCATCTGCGCCGCCCAGCTCATGATCGTGCTCGACGGCACCATCGTGAACATCGCCCTCCCCCACATCGAGACCGACCTCGGCTTCAGCCAGGCGAACCTCCAGTGGGTCATCACCATCTACACCCTCGCCTTCGGTGGCGTGCTGCTGCTCGGCGGTCGCCTCGGTGACCTCTACGGTCGGCGGCGGCTCTTCTTCTGGGGCATCGTGCTCTTCACGCTGGCCTCGCTCGTCGCCGGCGTGGCCCAGAACGAGGCGATGATGCTCGCCGCCCGGGCCGTCCAGGGTCTCGGTGGAGCCCTCGCCGCCCCCAACGCGCTCGCGCTCATCACGACGACCTTCCCGGCCGGCAGGGAGCGCAACCGCGCCATGGGCGTCTTCGCCGCCATGTCCGGCGCCGGCGCCGCCATCGGCCTCATCCTCGGCGGTGTGCTGACCGAGATCGACTGGCGCTGGAACTTCTTCATCAACCTGCCGATCGGCATCGTCGTCGCGATCCTCGCCCTGCGGATCCTCACCGAGTCCGAGGACGGCGGCGGCACGCTCGACATCCCCGGCGCCATCACCTCCATCGCGGGTCTCTCCTCGCTCGTCTACGGCCTGACCCACGCCGCGAGCACCTCGTGGGGTGACGCCACGACGGTCACCTACCTCGCCATCGGTGTCGTCCTGCTCGTCGCCTTCGTCGTCATCGAGACGCGGGTCAAGCACCCCCTCCTGCCGATGCGCATCCCCGGCGACCGGACGCGCGGCACGTCGTACTTCGTCATGCTCATCGTCGGCGCCGGCATGTTCGCGATGTTCTACTTCCTCGGCATCTACATCCAGACGATCCTCGGCTACTCGCCGCTCAAGACGGGCCTCGCGTTCCTGCCCTTCTCGGTCGGCATCGTCGTGGCCGCGCAGCTCGCGTCGTTCCTCATCGCCAAGGTCGACCCACGCTGGATCTCCGGTGCGGGCGCCGGCTTCGCGGCGCTCGGCATGTGGGGCTTCACCCACCTGACGCCGCAGAGCACGTATGCCGCCGACCTGCTGCCGTGGATCGTCGTCCTCGCCTTCGGCCTGGGTCTCATCTTCGTGCCCCTCACCCTGACGGCCGTCCACGGCGTCGCCCACGAGGACTCCTCGGTGGCCTCGGCCGTGCTCAACACGATGCAGCAGGTCGGCGGCACGCTCGGCCTCGCGACGCTGAGCACGATCTTCGTCAACAACATGGGCGACAAGGTCGCCGAGCTGACCGCGAAGCTGCCGCAGGGTGGCCCGGCTCCCTCCAAGGAGCAGCTGGCCGCGGCCCAGAAGATGATCGCCGACGAGGCGTTCACCTACGGCGCCAGCCGCGCCTACCTCGTCGCCGCGATCATGATCGCCGTCGCCGGCGTCGTCACGCTCGTCGCGCTGCACGTGCGACACGAGGAGCTCGCGACCGACGGCGCGGCCCCGGCCCACATGGGCTGACCTGCCTGACCCACCGCTGGCCATCGACGGGCCACCGAGAGGCCACCGTTCATGCGAACGGTGGCCTCTCGCCGTGTCAGGGGTGGGGATCGGCCCAGACGGCGCCCCAGGGCACGTCCCATCCGGCGATGGCGAGACGGCGCTCGACGAAGGCGTGCTCCGGGAGGTCGACGACGCGCCCGACCGACGGCTCGTAGACGTCGAGCTCCTGCTCCCCCGTCGGTGGCATGACGAGCACGACGTGCCGCGGCGCCCAGGCGTTGCCGACGTAGAGGAGCGCCGGACGGCCGGGACGCACCCGGGCGCGGAGGGCGGCATACGTGTGCTGGAGCCCGACGCGTCCCCGCTGGCGGAACCACGCGAGGTCGTAGTCGGCCTCGGGATCGGCGGCGCCGTACTCGAGCTCGTTCAGCGCGCCCCACGGGGGCGTGCCGAGCGCCCGCGGCCACGGCAGCTGCAGCCGGCCCCCCGCGCCGACCACGGCATTGGTGCGGGACGCGACGACCTGCTCGTAGGCGGCGAAGCGCTGGGCCTCGGTGCCGCCGTCCGGCACGTCCCCGTCACGCGCATCCTTGCGTATGCCGTCCCGGACCCACTGCGCGAACGCCGGGTTGGCGAGCATGCGGGCGACGGTCAACGAAGCCGACCCGCACGTCGTGCTCGTCTGCTGCACGGGCGCGTGGTCCCCGGCCACGAGCCGGAAGGGAGCGACCACGGGTCAGCCTCCGTTCACGCGGCCGCGGCGCGGGCGACCATGGGGGTCAGGCAGATTCCTTGCGCGGACGCTTGGCCCGCGGCTCGGCCTCGCGACGCACGATCGTCGGGTTGACGTTGTCGAGCACGACCTCGCGGGTCACGACGACCTTGGCGATCTCGTCGTCGCTCGGCACGTCGAACATCACCGGGAGGAGGACCTCCTCCATGATGGCGCGCAGTCCGCGAGCACCCGTGCCGCGCAGCAGCGCCTGGTCGGCCACCGAGGCGATGGCGTCGTCGGTGAACTCGAGGTCGACGCCGTCGATCTCGAACATCTTCTGGTACTGCTTGACGAGCGCGTTGCGCGGCACCGTGAGGATGTTGACGAGGGCCTGCTGGTCGAGGGGCGCCAGCGTCGTCAGGACGGGCAGGCGGCCGATGAACTCGGGGATGAGACCGAACTTCAGCAGGTCCTCGGGCATGACGTCCTGGAAGCTGTCGCCGAGGTCCTTGGGGTTGTGCAGCGGCTGGCCGAAGCCGAGGCCCTTGCGACCCGAGCGCGACTCGATGATCTTCTCGAGGCCGGCGAAGGCGCCGCCGACGATGAAGAGCACGTTGGTCGTGTCGATCTGGATGAACTCCTGGTGCGGGTGCTTGCGCCCGCCCTGCGGGGGCACCGACGCGGTCGTGCCCTCGAGGATCTTGAGCAGGGCCTGCTGGACGCCCTCGCCGGACACGTCACGCGTGATCGACGGGTTCTCGCTCTTCCGAGCGATCTTGTCGACCTCGTCGATGTAGATGATGCCCGTCTCGGCCTTCTTGACGTCGTAGTCGGCGGCCTGGATGAGCTTGAGGAGGATGTTCTCGACGTCCTCGCCGACGTAGCCCGCCTCGGTCAGCGCCGTCGCGTCGGCGATGGCGAACGGGACGTTGAGCATCTTGGCCAGCGTCTGCGCGAGGTACGTCTTGCCCGAGCCCGTGGGGCCGATGAGCAGGATGTTCGACTTCGCGATGTCGATGTGGTCGTCGTCGCGCTTGACGCCCTCACCGGCCTGGATGCGCTTGTAGTGGTTGTAGACGGCGACGGCGAGCGACTTCTTGGCGACGTCCTGGCCGATGACGTAGTTCTCGAGGAAGTCGAAGATCTCGCGCGGCTTCGGCAGGTGGTCGAGTCCCAGCTCGCTGCTCTCCGCGAGCTCCTCCTCGATGATCTCGTTGCAGAGGTCGATGCACTCGTCGCAGATGTAGACACCGGGACCGGCGATGAGCTTCTTGACCTGCTTCTGGCTCTTCCCGCAGAAAGAGCACTTGAGGAGGTCTCCGCCTTCTCCGATGCGTGCCACCGATTCGCTCCTGGTTCGTCGGCGCCGAACGCTGGGGTGCACCCGGCAGGCCCCAACCTAGGGGCCGACTCCTATTAGACGACGAGGTGGCCCCCTCCCGCTCGCGCAACGCCGCTTGTCCGCTGATGGCGGACAAACGACGAGGCTGTCACTTGAACGGCGTTCCATTCGAATCGCGCTGTCGCACATCGTCGCTGCCGTCGGTCCGGCCACGCCGCCGACGGGTGAGGAGCCCGAGACCGATCGCCAGCGCGAGACCCCCGAACGTCACGACGAGCAGCCCCACGAGCGCGATGACGAGCATCGTCGTCAGCGACATCCCTCCGCCTCCGACGTCGACAGCCGCAGCACCGGGGAGCACGGCGCCGTCCGCAGCCGGCGCCCGGGCCGGACCGGCGGCAGCCATGAGGGCTCCGGCAGCATCGGTGCCGGTGGCGACGACGTCCTGGCAGCCGGTGGCCGTGAGCTCGCCGCCGGACTCGACGAGGGCGAAGACGTAGCTCCCGCCCGAGCTCACGAGGTCGGGACTCTCGGTCAGGGCCCGGACGTGCGTGGTCTGCGGCGCACTGCCCCGGTGCACCGCGCTGACCGCGATGGTCCAGGCGACCGGACGCGGGTTGTGGTCGCCTCCCGGGTCGTCCACCGCGGTGACGCGCCCGGTGAGCACGACGTCCGAGTCGGCGACCACCTGGGCGGGCTCGCGGCCCGCGCACGAGGCGAGGGCGGACGACGGCGTCGCCACCAGCCCGACGGCCACGAGACCGACGAGCGCGACCAGGCGCACGGCATACGTCCTCATGACGCGAGCGTAGGGCGGGAGCTCCCGACGCGCCGCCTCGCCGGTCGCGCCGTGGCTGGATCGTTGTGGTCAAGTGGACGCTCCGACCGCAAACATCCCGCCACGGCGGGACCCACGCTCATGCCGGCTCCCGCTGGTCCTCAGACGTGCTCGGGAAGTGCCGCCGCCACTCGTCGTCGACCGGCGGGACCGACATGCCACGGCCCCGCATCGCCGCGCGAATCCGGGACAGGGTCGCTGCCGGTGTGCGATGGAGGTCCTTGGCGATGACGACGACGATGCGCCAGTCGTTGTCGTCGAGCCACTCGCGCCGATCGCGGTCGGAGCCCCACTGCGTCTGCGACTCCACGTGCTGCCACCCGTCGTACTCGATGACGAGGCCGTCGTCCGGATAGCTGAGGTCGAGACGGAACCGTACCTCACCGTCGGGCCAGTGGATCTTGTGGTTCACCACGGGTTCGGGCAGTCCCGACAGCACCATGAGCATCCGAAGGCGCGACTCCATGGCCGAGTCGACGTCGGCGCGCACTAACCCTGCAGCCTTGCGAGCCAGCCGCCCACCCGTCCCTCGATGGGCAGTCGCTGCCTCGACGAGCAGGTCGACCGTCACTCGCTTCCGCCGCACGAGCGAGTCGCCGAGTACGACCAGGTCGACGAGGCTCAGCACTGCGGCGAGGTCGAGGAACGTCTGGACCGGCGTCGTGACGGGGATGCCACGCCACCTCGTCGCCCGCTTCGGGCGGCCGCACCGATGGGTGCGGATGCCCTCGACCTGCGGACGGCGAGTAGGACAGGTCAGGTGCACGAAGCCGTCGTCCGGAACGACCGCTCCCCACAGGCGCGCTGCGCTGTGGTGCGAGACCGTTGCGTCCGGCGCCACGAGCAGGGCTCCCCGTGCCAGCAGGAGCGGAGTGAGCTCGGCCTCTCGGTCGACGTAGACGTCATGGAAGAGCCGCCGAAACCGTGACGTGCGCAAGTGCCAGTCGGTGATGCCAGGAGGCAGCTGACCTCGGCGGAAGGGCTCTTCAGTCGGCATGCCCGATCGTTGCGCGGTCCGGACGGCGTGCGTAGACGTCGTCCACAGGCCCCCAGACCCTCGCCGTGGCGGGATGATCGCGGCGCCAGCGCCCGGTCCGCCGCAGAGATCCAGCCACGGCGGGGCGAGGGCGGGTCAGGCGGACGTGAGGTCGCGGACGATCGCGACGTACTGCTCCTGCGCCGCCTCCGGGGCCGTGCCCGAGAGCTTGGCCCACGCGTCGTACTTCGCGCGCCCGACCGGGTTGGTGAAGCCGGGACGCGACCCGCTCACGTCGCCGGCCGTCGCCTGCTTGAAGAGGCCGTAGAGCCGCAGCTTGACCTCGTTGCCGGGATCGGTCGTCAGGCCCTTGACCGACTCGACCGCCTGCTCGAACTCCGCACTCGCCATGACCGGACCTCCACGCTCGACACCAGGTTCACCGCCCATCCAAGCAGGTACGCCGAGGGCCGGGTCCCAGCGGAACCCGGCCCAGCGGCACACGTGCTCGTGACGAGCGGGAGGTCAGTCCTCGAGCGAGGCCTTGCGCGAGGCGAGGACCTCGTCGATGAGGCCGTAGGTCTTGGCGTCCTCGGACGACAGGATCTTGTCGCGCTCGATGTCGCTGCGGACCTGCTCGGACGTGCGCCCCGTGTGGTGCGCGAGGGTGTCCTCGAGCCACGTCCGCATGCGCAGCACCTCGTTGGCCTGGATCTCGATGTCCGAGGCCTGGCCGTAGTCGCCGCCCGAGAGCGCCGGCTGGTGGATGAGGATGCGGGCGTTCGGCAGGGCGAAGCGCTTGCCCGGCGCACCGGCGCCGAGGAGCACGGCGGCGGCCGAGGCGGCCTGGCCGATGACGAACGTCTGGATGTCGGGCCGGACGAACTGCATCGTGTCGTAGATGGCCGTCATGGCCGTGAACGAGCCACCCGGGCTGTTGATGTACATGAGGATGTCGCGGTCGGGATCGAGCGACTCCAGCACGAGCAGCTGGGCGATGATGTCGTCGGCCGACGCGTCGTCGACCTGCACGCCGAGGAAGATGATGCGGTCCTCGAAGAGCTTGTTGTAGGGGTCGGACCGCTTCATGCCGTAGGAGGTGCGCTCCTCGAACTGCGGCAGGATGTAGCGGCTCGAGGGCTGGGCCACCGCGAGGCGGTTGGTGGGTTCGATGTTCATGCGTGTCTCCAAGTCCTGGTCAGGCCGCGGTCAGTTCTCGGCCTTGGCGTCGGCCTGGCCGACACCCTTGCCCTCGACCGCCTGGTCGGAGCGGCTGAACACGTGGTCGACGAAGCCGTACTCCTTGGCCTCCTCCGCGCTGAACCAGCGGTCGCGGTCGGAGTCCTTCTCGATCTGCTCGACGGTCTGTCCGGTGTGCTCGGCGATGAGCTGCGCCATCTGCTTCTTGACGTAGAGCATCTGCTCGGCCTGGATCTTGATGTCGGTGGCGGTGCCGCCGATGCCGCCCGAGGGCTGGTGCATCATGACGCGGGCGTGGGGCGTGGCGTAGCGCTTGCCCTGCGTGCCGGCCGACAGCAGGAACTGGCCCATCGAGGCGGCCATGCCCATCGCGACGGTGGCGACGTCGTTGGGGATCCAGTTCATCGTGTCGAAGATGGCCATGCCGGCGGAGATCGAGCCGCCGGGGCTGTTGATGTAGAGCCAGATGTCCTTCTCAGGGTCCTCGGCCGAGAGCAGCAGCAGCTGCGCGGCGATGGCGTTCGCGTTGTCGTCGCGCACGTCGGACCCGAGGAAGATGATCCGCTCCTTGAGCAGGCGGTTGTAGATGTGGTCGTCCAGACCACCCGGCATGCCGTTGCCGTTGGCGGAGGTCTCCGAAATCACCGTGTCTCCATCGTCGAAGTGGTCCAGCCTCTCGCCACGGGATGTGGCGCCTGGCTGGCTCGTCACTGACCCTAACGCCCGACCCCTCGGCCAGATTTCCCGAACCGCGCTCTGTTCGCCGTGAGCGCACAAACCTGAGCGGGAGGGGCGCAACCACACGCACGGACCCCACCGGTCGTATGCCGTCCGGCGGGGTCGGTGGGCAGAGCGCGGTCAGTCGGTCAGGCCGTTGTCCTGGCCCGAGTCGCCGAGGTCGGCGGCGTCGCTCTCGGGGCCGGCCTGCTCGGACGCGTCGTCGAAGGATCCGTTGCCGCCGGCCTGGTCCAGCGAGCGGTCCCGCGGCTCGTCGACGGCGTTGCTGCCGTCGAGGTTGCCGCGGTCGGCGTCGTCGCCCTGGCCCTGCGGTGCGGCCCCGTCGCTGCCGTCGTCGTGCCCGGGGACGTTGGTGCCGTCGGCGTCGGTGCTGTTGATGTCGGTGTCCGCCATGCCGGCGCCCGACTCGTCGGTGCTGCTCATCTCTGGCTCCCTCGTCGAGGTGCGTGCCGCCGGACGGCGACCGTAGGCCACGTACCCGGGCCACCGGGTGGACAACCGCGGGGACACCAGCGGGGCCACGCCGTCGGTCCGACCCCGGACACGCGTGAGGCCGGCTCCCGAGCGGGAGCCGGCCTCACGGCAGTCGTGGTGGTGACGGTCAGGCGTCGGCCTTCTCGGCCTTCGCCTCGTCGGTGCCCTCGGCAGCGTCGACAGCCTCGTCCTCGTCGCCCTCGGTGCCGGGGACGGCCTCGTTGAGGTCGATGACGTTGCCGGCGGTGTCCTTGACGGAGACCTTCTCGAGGACCGTGGCGAGCGCCTTGCGACGGGCGACCTCGGCGACCATGGCGGGGATCTGACCCTCCTGGTCGAGCGACTGCGCGAACTGGTTGGGGTCCATGCCGTACTGCTGCGAGCTCATGACGAGGAACTCGATGAGCTCCTGCTGCTCGACCTTGACCTCTTCCTTCTCCGCGATGGCGTCGAGGACGAGCTGGGTCTTGAGGCCCTTGCGGGTGCTCTCGCCGACCTCGGCACGGTGCTCGTCGTCCTCGAGACGACCCTCGCCCTCGAGGTGGCTGTGCACCTCGGCCTCGACGATGCTCTCGGGGATCGGGACCTCGATCTTCTCGAGGATGGCCTCGAGGAGCTGGTCGCGGGCCGCGACGCCCTGGGCGAACTTGGCGTCGACCTCGGCCTTGGCGGTGAGGTCGGCCTTGAGCTCGTCGAGCGTGTCGAACTCCGAGGCCAGCTGGGCGAACTCGTCGTCGAGCTCGGGCAGCTCGCGCTCCTTGACCGCGGTGACGGTCACGGTGCAGCTGGCGTCCTGGCCCTCCTGGTCACCACCGGCGAGGGGGGCGGTGAACTGCTTGGTCTCGTCGGCCGTCATGCCGACGAGCGCCTCGTCGAGGCCCTCGAGCATGTTCTTGCTGCCGACCTCGTAGGAGACACCGGTGACCTCGTCGATCTGCTCGCCGTCGATCTCGGCGGACAGGTCGATGGAGACGAAGTCGCCGTCCTGGACGGCACGGTCGACGCCCTTGAGCGTGCCGAAGCGGGCGCGCAGGTCGGTGAGGCGCTGCTCGACGGCCTCGTCCTCGACCTTGGCCTCGTCGACGGTCAGCTCGATGTCGCTGAAGTCGGGCAGGTCGATCTCGGGACGCTTGTCGACCTCGGCCGTGAAGACGAAGTCCTCGCCGTCGGTCGCGGGCACCTGGAGGTCGGTGATCTCGGGCTGGCCGAGCGGGCGGACCTCGTTCTCCTCGAGGGCCTGGCCGTAGAACGTCGGGAGGGCGTTGTTGACGGCCTCCTCGAGGACGGCCGCTCGGCCGACGCGCTGCTCGATGATGCGGGCGGGCACCTTGCCCTTGCGGAAGCCAGGCACCTGGATGTGCTCACCGATGTGCTTGATGGCCGCGTCGAGGCTCGGCTTGAGCTCCTCGAACGGGACCTCGACGGTCATCTTGACCCGGGTCGGGCTGAGGGTCTCGAGCGCACTCTTCACTGCGGGGTACTCCATAGGGGCTGGTGCCGACGTGGTCGTCGACGGTGAACGGACGGGCCAGCGCACCATGCTATAGGCCGCGCGGCGGATGGCTAAATGCGCGGATCGTCCGCCGGGCCCCGCGCCTATGCTCGGGAGCCATGAGCACCCCTCCCGGCCCCTTCGCCTCCCCGGAGAGCGCAGCCCTGCGCCCGATCCAGATGGTGTCGGTCGCGGTCGGCATGGGAGCCCTGATGCTCAGTGCCGTGCGGATCCTCGTCGACCCGTCGGCGCCCCTGCCGTCACCGTGGGCCATCGGCATCGTGCTCGCCACGCTCGTCGGGTCGGCCACCCTGATCCGCTACGTCGGGTATGCCGTTCCGGCGCTCCCCCACGGCCTGCCGCGCGAGAACGCGGAGACGACGAGCCTGCGCTACTTCACGTCGACGACGACCCTGCGCACCGCGCTGGCCGAAGCCCCCGTGCTCGTGGCGTTCGCGTGCTCGTTCGTCTTCACCCCGCACTCGTGGCTGACGCTGCTCATCGCCCTGCCGGGCGGGCTCGCGCTCTTCTGGGTGCACGGGTGGCCGTCGCCGCGCACGGCTGCCGCCGTCGAGGCCGGTCTCGAGGCCGACGGCGCCGAGAGCTGGCTCAGCGAGGCGCTCGGCTTCCGCTGAACCCGACCTCGCGTATGCCGTGTGGCGCGGGCTGAGGGACCGGCGCAGTCAGTCGACGGTCCCGCCGCTGCGCCAGTAGAACCCGTCGGCCCGGTCGAGGAAGCCCTCCTCGACGAGGTAGCGGCGCAGGGCCGCGACGTCGGGGTGGAAGGCGCGCAGGCGGTTGTTGACCTGGCTCTCGTCGTAGCGCTCCCCCGGCTCGAACTCCTGCGACAGCAGGTCGAGGACGACGAGGCGCTTGCGGATCTTCGTGGGGATGCTCGTCAGGGTGCCGTCGGCGGCGAGGAACGAGCGCAGGACGGCGTCGCGGTCGCGGAGGGCGTCCTGCAGGTCTGGGCGGAACATGCCACCCACGCTAGGAAGCCGGGCGTGCCGACGCCAAGGGAGTTTTGGAGCGGGCGACGAGAATCGAACTCGCGTGATCAGTTTGGAAGACTGAGGCTCTACCATTGAGCTACGCCCGCGGGGCACCGGTCTTGCCGGCGATCCGAGGCGTCAGCCTACTGGTTCGCGCCCGATCCACAGAAATCGACCCGCCCGCGCCGCGTGGGAAGAGGTCGGTTCGCCCGCCGGTTGTCGGCTACGATTCCGACGCCACGGGGTGTGGCGCAGCTTGGTAGCGCATTGCGTTTGGGACGCAAGGGCCGCAGGTTCAAATCCTGTCACCCCGACTTCGCGAAGCGGGGAAGGAAGCCGACGCAGTCGGCCCTCCTTCCCCGCTTCGCTGCGTCGGGGAGACAGGATGCCGGGAGGCCGAGCCGGCGCGGCGAGGAACGAGCCGCGGCAGCGAGGCCGGCGTCCTGTCACCCCGAGAGGCAGCGACGCGGCTCGGTCCGAAGGACGCGGAGATCGTCCGGCACCCGGTGCCGACAAGACTCCACGACCCTGCAACGCCCTTGGCGACCGCGCCGCCCGCGTCAGGGCAACAGATCCACACGCAGCTCGTTGATCGTGCGCCCGGCCGCGATCCCCTTGGCCTCGAAGCCGTCCTGTGGCCGCCACTGCGGCCGGTCGATGCGATGGGCCTCGAAGCGCGGGTGTGCCGCGACCTCGGCGAGCGCGTGCTCGGCGTAGAAGTCCTGGTCGGTGGCGATGAGCACGTGGCCGCGCGGCTTGAGCACGCGCGCGAGCAGGTCGAGGTTGGCGGGGCTGACGAAGCGCCGCTTCGTGTGCTTCTGCTTGCGCCACGGGTCGGGGAAGAAGAGGTGGACGGCGTCGAACGTGGCATCGGTGACCCGCTCCTCGAGGAAGAGCACGGCGTCGCCGATCTCGACACGCAGGTTCGGCAGGCCCGCCTCGTCGGCATCGGCGAGCATCCGGGCGAGTCCCGGGGTGTGGACGTCCATGGCGAGGATGTCGCGCTCGGGGAACGCGGCGGCATACGCGATCGCGGCGTGGCCGTGGCCGCAGCCGATCTCGAGCACCACCGGGGCGGTGCGCCCGAACGCGGCCGCGGGCTCGAAGGGCCCGTCTGGCACGGAGCGGGCGGGCGCGAGCCGCTCGACGCGGTCCTTGGTCAGCGACGACAGCCGGCCCCGGCGCACGAAGGTGCGGACGCGCGCGGGCGCGACGCCGGGCGGCAGGTCGGGTACGACGTGCTCCTTGCGCCGGTCGGGGCCGGCCTCGCGGGCCGGCGTCGTCGCTTCGGTGGGGTGCTCGCTCACCCAGGCATCGTAGTGACGGGCCGCGTTCACCCGAAGTTCGCGGCGGACGCCTGCTTCGAGGAGGCCGCGCGGGGCTACGGTGACAGGTGCACGGGGTGGCCACGAGACGGTCCTCGACGACGGAAAGGCCAGTCATGGGCGTCTTCGACAACATGAAGGACAAGGTCAGCGAGCTCGTGGACCAGCACGGCGACCAGGTGGGCGACGGCGTCGACAAGGCCGGCGACCTCGTCGACGAGAAGACGGGCGGCCAGTACGCCGACAAGGTCGACCAGGGTCAGGACGGCCTGAAGAACGCGCTCGACGGCCTCGACGGCCAGGACGACGACATCAACTGATCGTCACGGCGCCGCGCGCCGGGACGCGAGCGGCGGTGACCTGGCCGGGTCACCGCCTTCGTCGTGAACGACCGGTCCCCGGAGGGTCGCGACCGGTCAGGTGCGCCAGATCGTCACGACGGCGCGGTCGTCGCCGAGACCGGCCGCGGCCTGGTCGCAGAGCCGCTGGGCGAGCCCCTCGAAGCCGGTGCGGATGAACGACTCGGCGCGGCCGAGCATGCGGTCGATGCCGTCGACGAGGGCCTTGTCGCGGGCCTCGATGACCCCGTCGCTGTAGAGCACGAGGGCGTCGCCGCGACGGATCGTGCCGGTCTCGCGGGGGTACTCGGCGTGGTCGATGACGCCGAGCAGCGGCCCGCGTCCACCGGAGAGCATCCGCCAGCGGCCCGACCCGGCCGCGAACTGCGCGGCGGCGGGGTGGCCGGCGTAGCCGATGGTGAAGTTGCCGGTCTCGAGGTTGACGGCGACGTGCACGGCTGTCGCGAAGCCCTCCGGCCAGCGCAGTCGCAGCAGGTGGTTGTTGGCGGACTGGAGGAAGCCCCGCTCGCTCATCTCGCCGAGCAGGCCCCCGAGCGCGCCGGAGAGGAGCAGCGACCGGGCACCGACCTCGCGACCCTTGCCGGAGACGTCGACGAGGGCGATCTCGAGGGTGCAGCCGTCGGTGGAGCGACTCGCGACGACGAAGTCGCCGGCGAAGCTGTCGCCGTACGCCGACTCGAGCGCGACCTCGGCCCCCCACTGCGCGGGCAGCGGCGGCAGCTCGCCCTGGGCGCGGAGCCGGTCGCGCATGTCGACGAGCATCGACTCACCCGTGACCCCGACGACGCCGACCTGGGCCCTGGCGTGCGAGAGCCAGATCATGAGCAGCATCGTGACGACGGTGACGATCTGCGCCCCCGTGGTGGTCGGCTTCACCGGACCGAGGTAGGCCCCGAGGATCGCCATGGCGAGGAAGAGGCCGATGTAGACGACGAGCAGGTAGCGCGGCTCGAGGAACAGGCCGGCGGCCACGACGATGAGGCCGTAGACGCCCCACGGGACCACCGTCGGCCACACGAAGACGGCCGCCGTCGCGAGGATGCTGAGAAGCAGGAACGCCGTGACGACGACCCAGGGGGCACGGCTGAGCCACGGGCCCAGGAGTCGGAGTCGTCGCATCGGTCCGGCAGCGTAGCGCGGGCGTCGAGAGACGGAGCTCTCGTTGTGGGCCACGTGCCTCCCTTGCGGCGATGAAGGGGGACGGCGGACGTCGCGACGTCAGCGTGCGTCCGAGTCCGGCAAAGCCGGCAAGTCCCCCGTGGTCTCGTACGCGGAAACCATACCCAGACGACGGCTGTGGCGCGCCTCATCGGTGAACTTCGTCGCCACGAAGGTGTCGACGATCTCCTTGGCGACGTCGTCGGCCGTGAACCGCGCCCCGATCGAGACGACCTGCGCGTTGTTGTGCTCGCGCGCGAGGCTCGCGAGCTCGGCGCTGTAGGCGAGCGCCGCCCGGATGCCGCTGACCTTGTTGGCCGCCATCTGCTCGCCGTTGCCCGACCCCCCGAGCACGACACCGAGCGAGCCCTCGTCGGCCGCGACGGCCTCGGCCGCACGGAGCACGAACACCGGGTAGTCGTCCTGGGCGTCGTACGTGAACGGGCCGTGGTCGACGACCTCGTGGCCCGCGTCGCGCAGGTGCGTGGCGAGGGACTGGTGGAGCTCGTAGGCCGCGTGGTCGCCGCCGATGTGGATGCGCATGTCCGTCCTTGGGTGCGTCGGGTGGAGCAAGGGTCAGGTGAAGATGGGACCGAGCGTGCGGGTGCGCTTGAGCTCGAAGAAGCCGGGCGTGCTCGCGACGAGCACGCAGCCGTCCCAGAGCCGGGCGGCGTCCTCGCCCTTGGGCGCGGGCGTCACGACGGGGCCGAAGAAGGCGACGCCGTCGACGGCGATGATCGGCGTGCCGACGTCGGTGCCGACGAGGCTGATCCCGCGCTTGTGGCTGCGGTGCAGGGCCGCGTCGTGCTTCTTGTGGTGGGCCTCCTTGGCCAGGTCGACGGGCAGGCCCACCTCCTCGAGCGACTCGCGGATGACCTCGTCGAAGTCGTTCATCTTGCGCAGGTGGATGCGGGTGCCCATGGCGTCGTAGAGCGGCTTGATGACGGAGTCACCGTGCGCCTCGACGGCGGCGATGATGACCCGGACCGGGCCCCACGCCTCGTCCATCCGTGCCCGGTAGGCGGCGTCGAGGTCGTGACGGTGCTCGTTGAGGACCGCGAGGCTCATGACCGACCAGGTCACCTCGATGTCGCGCAGCGGCTCGACCTCCATGAGCCAGCGGGAGGTCATCCACGCCCACGGGCAGATCGGGTCGAACCACATCTCGACGGCGTCGCGGCTCGTCTTCGGGCTGTCCTTCGCATCGGCCATGCGGCCCATCATGGCACTGCCACCTGGCCGCCGATCGCGGTGGTGGACGGGTCGGGGTTCCGTGCGAGGATGGCCCGCGACGACGGCGTCCGACCGACGATCCGTCGCGCCCACAGCACCCTTCCCAGGAGGTCCCTACGTGCCCGGCAAGAACCTGACCCGCGACGAGGCGGCGAGCCGCGCCAGCATCCTGCGCGTCGACTCCTACGACGTCCGTCTCGACCTGACGACGGGTCAGGAGAACTTCCACACCGTCACCACGGTCACGTTCACCTGCTCCGAGCCCGGGGCCGACTCGTTCATCGACCTCATCGCCGACTCCGTCGAGAAGGTCACGCTCAACGGCGTGGACCTCGACCCCGACGAGGTCTTCGCGGACTCCCGCATCGCCCTCGCCGGCCTGGCCGCCGAGAACGAGCTCACCGTCGACGCCACCGGCCGCTACACCAACACGGGCGAGGGGCTGCACCGCTTCGTCGACCCGGTCGACAACGAGGTCTACCTCTACACGCAGTTCGAGGTCCCGGACTCCCGGCGCATGTATGCGGTGTTCGAGCAGCCCGACCTCAAGGCGACCTTCCGCTTCACGGTGACCGCCCCTGCGCACTGGAAGGTCATCAGCAACTCCCCCACGCCCGCCCCGCAGGCCGCCGGCGTGGCCGACGGCGTCGAGCGCGCGACGTGGTCGTTCGAGCCGACGCAGCGCATCTCCTCGTACATCACGGCACTCATCGCCGGCCCCTACGACGAGGTCCGTGACGAGGTCGAGACCCGCAAGGGTGTCGTGCCGCTCGGCGTCTTCTGCCGCAAGTCGCTGACGCAGTACCTCGACGCCGACAACATCTTCGACTGCACGAAGAAGGGTTTCGCGTTCTTCGAGGAGGAGTTCGACCAGCCGTACCCGTTCGAGAAGTACGACCAGATCTTCACGCCCGAGTACAACATGGGCGCGATGGAGAACGCAGGCGCGGTGACCTTCGTCGAGGTCTACATCTTCCGGTCCAAGGTGTCCGAGGCGAAGATCGAGCGCCGGGCCCTGACGATCCTGCACGAGCTGGCCCACATGTGGTTCGGCAACCTCGTGACGATGAAGTGGTGGGACGACCTCTGGCTCAACGAGTCGTTCGCCGAGTGGGCGTCGACGACGTGCCAGGCCGAGGCCACCGAGTGGACGAGCGCGTGGACGACCTTCGGGACGTCGGAGAAGGCGTGGGCCTACACCCAGGACCAGCTCTCCTCGACGCACCCGATCGCGGCTGACATGCGCCACCTCGAGGACGTCGAGGTCAACTTCGACGGCATCACGTACGCCAAGGGTGCGTCCGTGCTCAAGCAGCTCGTCGCGTACGTCGGCCGCGAGCCCTTCGTGGCCGCGCTGCGCGAGTACTTCCGCAAGCACGCGTGGGGCAACACGACGCTGGCCGACCTGCTCGGCGAGCTCGAGAAGGCCTCGGGCCGCGAGCTGACCGAGTGGAGCAAGCTGTGGCTCGAGACGGCCGGCGTCAACACGCTGCGCCCCGTCTTCGAGGTCGACGCCGACGGTCGCTACAGCTCGTTCGCGGTCACGCAGACCGCGACCGAGGAGTACCCGACGCTCCGCCCCCACCGCATCGGCATCGGGCGGTATGCCGTCCGGCCGGGTCAGGGCGGCGACGTGCTCGAGCGCATCGGCTACGACGAGGTCGACATCGCGGGAGAGCGCACCGACCTGGCCGAGCTCGTCGGCCAGGAGCAGCCCGACCTGCTGCTGCTCAACGACGACGACCTCGCCTACGGCAAGATCCGCCTCGACGAGCGGTCGCTCGCGACGGCGCTCTCCCTCCCCCGCGGTTTCAGCGACTCGCTGCCGCGCTCGCTCGTGCTCGGCGCGACGTGGGACATGACGCGCGACGGCGAGATGCCGGCTCGTGACTTCGTCCGCTTCGTCCTCGAGTCGATGCCGGGCGAGACGGACTCCACGCTGCTGCGGGTCCTGCTCGGCCAGGTGTCGACGGCGGCCCGGCTCTACACGGCTCCGGAGCACCGGTCCGAGGTGTCGGCTCTGCTGTCGTCGTCCCTGCGCTCGCTCGCAGAGACGGCCGAGGCCGGCAGCGACGCCCAGTTCCAGCTCGTCGAGGCGTGGGCGGGCTCGACGTCCGACCCGGCCGACGAGGCTCGCCTGCGCGCGCTGCTGACCGGGACCGAGACGCTGCCGGGCCTCACCACCGACACGGAGCTGCGGTGGACCTTCCTCAAGGCCCTCGCGGCCCTCGGGGTGGCCGACGAGATCGAGATCGAGACCGAGCTCGACCGTGACCCGACGGCCACCGGCAAGGAGCGCGCCGCGGAGGCGCTCGCCGCTCGTCCGACCGCCGAGGCCAAGGCCGACGCCTGGGCCAAGGCCGTCGAGCGCAACGACCTGTCCAACCAGATGGTCGAGGCGGTCAGCGCCGGCTTCCGACGCAGCCGCGACCTGACGCTGCTCGAGCCGTACGTCGAGAGCTACCACGCGATGCTCGTCGACGCGTGGGCCGAGCGCAGCGTCGCCATCGGTGAGCGGGTCGTCGGCGGCTTCTACCCGTTCTCGCTCGCCAGCCAGGAGCTCAAGGACGCCTCGGACGCGTGGCTCGCGGCCAACGCCGACGCGGCGCCCGGCCTCGTGCGCACGGTCGCCGAGAACCGCGACACCATCGCGCGCGCCCTCGTGGCGCAGGAGCGCGACCGCCGCGGCTGAGCCCGTGGTGCGGGGCCGTCCGGACGGGCCGCCCCGCACCCAGGCTGCGCCGAGCCCGACTCCGAGCCTTCCTGACCGACCCTGACCGACCCTGACCGACCCTGACCGAGACCCTTGACGAGACCCTGACCGAGACTCCTGTGATCGACGCCTTCACGAACCTGACCCCTTTCGGCTCCACCCCGACACCCAGCCCGCCACCCGCCCAGGACCCAGCCATGACGCTTTCCATGCCCGACCTGTCGACCCTGACGTGGGCCGGGGTCGGCGACTGGCTCGCCGGTGCGCCGTTGCTGATCCTGACGACCGTCGTCCTCGGTGTCGTCGCGCGCTGGGTGCTGCACCGGCTCATCGACCGGGTGGTCGCGACGGCGACGTCCCGGCGCGCGGAGCACCTCGCGAGGATCCCCGGCGCCGGGCGGGCGCTGCAGGCGGTGGGCGGCGTCGCCAACGCCCGCCACGTGCAGCGCACCGAGACCGTCGGAGCCCTGCTCAAGAGCATCACGACGTTCGTCGTCTTCGGCATCACCGCGCTCACGGTGATGTCGCTCGTGGGCATCCCCCTCGGGCCGATGCTCGCCTCCGCCAGCGTCGGCGGCGTGGCCCTGGCCTTCGGAGCCCAGAGCCTCGTCAAGGACTTCCTCTCCGGCGTCTTCATGATCGTCGAGGACCAGTACGGCGTCGGCGACGTCATCGACACGGGTGAGGTCGTCGGCACGGTCGAGAACGTGTCGCTGCGTGTCACCCAGCTGCGCGACGCGGGCGGCATGACGTGGTACGTCCGCAACGGCGAGATCATCCGCATCGGCAACAAGACGCAGGGCTGGTCGACGGCGATCGTCGACGTACCGATCGCCTACGACCAGGACGTAGAGAAGGCGATCACCGTGATCCGCGACGTCGTCGGCGTCATGGACGACGACGACGCCTTCAAGGACATCCTCCTCGAGGAGCCGAACGTCGTCGGCGTCGAGTCGATCGCGAACGGCGTCATCACGATCCGCATCGTCGCCAAGACGATCGCCAACGAGCAGTTCGGCGTGCAGCGCGAGATGCGCGAGCGGGTCAAGGCGGCCTTCGACCGTGACGGCGTGCGCAGCCCCCAGCCCGTCATGCCGCCCTACGGCGGGGCGGCCCCGCAGTGACCGCCGGCACCGCTCTGGGAGACTGGCCGACGTGACGTACTACGACGACTTCGGCGGCCACGAGACCTTCGCCAAGCTCGTGCGCGAGTTCTACCGCGGCGTCGCGGAGGACGAACCGCTGCGCGCGCTCTACCCCGAGGAGGACCTCGGCCCGGCGCAGGAACGCCTGCGGATGTTCTTCGAGCAGTACTGGGGCGGCCCGACGACCTACTCCGAGCAGCGCGGCCACCCGCGGCTGCGGATGCGGCACGTGCCGTATGCCGTGACGCCCGACATGCGTGACCGCTGGCTGCTGCACATGATGAACGCCGTAGACACGCTCGAGCTCTCCCCCGAGAACGACGACCGGCTGCGCGACTACCTCACCCGGGCGGCATACTCCCTCGTCAACGCGCCGGGACCCGACGGCACCTTCTGAGCACGGCCTCACACTCCCGAGGACTCACAGCAACTCACAGCGCATTCACGGGTCACGGTCCTCGAGCCGGGTGTTCTCTGGAGTCAGGCGTTTCCACGGTCGGACCACGTGTCCGACGACGACGGAGGGATGCGGCATGGTGTCGATCAACAAGAAGGTGGCGGGGATCGCCGTGGTGGGTGCCGCTGCAGCCGCCATCGGACTCGGTGTCTCGCAGGGGGCCCGCGCCGACGACGCCACGACGACGACCCCCAGCCCGACGGCGACCTCGACCCAGGGAGACCCCAACCAGGGCACGACCGACAGCACGCCGGGCAACGGGCGCGGCTGGGGCCCCGGTGGCCGCCACGGCGACATGGGACCCGGCATGGGCAAGGGCGTGGACCTCGCGGCGCTCGCGACGAAGCTCGGCGTCGACCAGACCAAGCTCGAGGATGCCCTCAAGGCCGTGCGACAGGACCTCAAGGCCAAGCCCACTCCCGGTCAGGGCACGGCGACGAAGCCCGACCGCGCGACGATGCAGGACGAGCTGGCGACGAAGCTCGCGAGCGAGCTGGGCATCGATGCCGCCAAGGTCAAGGCGGCGTTCGCCGACCTTCGCGCCGCGCACGAGGCCGATGAGCAGAAGGCGTTCGACGACCGCCTCGCGCAGGCCGTCAAGGACGGCACGCTGACCCAGGCGGAGGCCGACGCGGTCAAGAAGGCCGCCAAGGCCGGCGTCATCGACATGCACGACGGACCCCACTGACGGTGGGCTGACTGCGCCGTCGCAGGGCGTCACCGGGTCCCGGGTGACGCCCTCAGCGCGTCGCGAGGTGCGCCCGCAGGGAGGGCACGACGTGGTTGCGCAGCAGCGGCGCGAGGTCGGCCGGCAGCTCGTCCTCGAGACCCAGCCAGCGCTGCTCGGCGATCTCGGCGAGCGGCGCCGGGGAGTCCTCGGGGAGCAGGTGGGTGACGTAGACCGTCGCGTCGACCCACGCACCCGGCTCGTTCGCGGCGACGTCGTGGAACCGACCCAGCGGCTCCCCGACACCCGACACGTCGAGTCCGACCTCCTCCATCACCTCGCGGACGGCCGCCTCGCGCGCGGACTCGCCCGGGTCGATCTTGCCGCCGGGCAGCATGAACCGCGTCGAGCCGGCCTTGCGGACGGTGAGCAGGTGGCCGTCCCTCACCAGGCAGAACGCAGCGGTGACAAAGGTCGTCATGCCCCCGACGGTAGTGCCGACTCCTCGGCGTTCTGCTCCCCGGGCTCCCACCGCACTCGGTGACCCGTGATCCACGCGCTCGAGCGATCGGTGACCACGAAGCGGAAGACGAGCCGCATCATCGCGTCGCGGACCGCGCGGCCAGCGCGTCCCGGGATCTTCGAGCTGCTGCTGCGCGCACCGGCGGCGACGATGCGCTCGACGCGCGCCCGTCGTGCGGTGTCGTATGCCGTCAGGGCCTCCTCCACCGTGCCCGCATCGCGCAGGCACGTGGCGAGGACGACGGCGTCCTCGAGCGCCAGGGCGGCTCCCTGACCCGAGCTCGGGGACGGCGCGTGCGCGGCGTCCCCGATGACGACCATCCGGTCGCGGTGCCAGCGGGCGACACGCGGCAGGTCCTGGGTGTTGTCGGCCCAGAGCTCGAGCCGGCCGCTCCGCACGAGGTCGGCGGCAGGCCCGGCGTCGGCGGCGAGCAGCCCCTCGAGGTGGTCGCGCCACTGCTCCGGGGTGCGCGCCGCGCGTTCGGCCGAGGTGATCGCCGGGCCGGGGACGTTGACGAACCACACGACGTCGCCGTCTGGCGTCGGGTGGGCTCCGAAGAAGGCGCGCGACCCGAAGACGAAGTGCCACTCCCGGGCCGGGAGGGCGCCGGCGATCGACGTCGCCTCGGTGATGCCTCCGAAGTTCGTCAGCCCGACGTAGCGCGCCGGAGCCGCTTCGGGGTCGATGGTGCGACGGACCAAAGAGCGGACACCGTCGGCGCCGACGAGCAGGTCGCCCTCGAGCCTCGACCCGTCCTCGAGGGTCACGGTGACCCCGTCGGGGCGGCTCGCCACATCGACGACCCGGCTGTCGTGACGCACGTCGATCCCGCGTCGCCCGGCCTCGTCGAGGAGAGCCGCGGCGAGGCGGGAGCGCTTCATGGTCACCGCGACGGTGCCGTCGTCGAGCGGCACGCCGAGGCTCATCGTGCCGAGCACGCGACCGGTGGCGCCGACCATGACGTTGCGCTCGCTCGGGAAGCCGATCGGTGCGACGAGGTGCCGTGCGCCGAGCAGGTCGAGGGCGTGCAACCCGTTCGAGGCGAGCGTGAACCACGACCCGGCCTCGCCGTCGGACCGTGGCCAGGCCTCGAGGACGACGGGCTCGATCCCGGCCTGCTGGAGGGCGAGCGCGGCGGCCGGACCGGCGATGCCGCCTCCCACGACGAGAGCCTTCATCTTGATAACCTTCCCTACGAGAATCGAATGTTTCGAGATTCGAAAGGTAAGGCCGATGTCGTCCGTCCGTCAACCCCCTGACCCCGGAAGCCGCGAGCAGCTCGTCCACGCGCTCGGGGACGCGATGCAGCAGTACCAGCGCTCGGTGCAGGCCTTTGACGACACCGTCGGGCGGGCCCTCGCACTCGGACCGGCCGACCTGCGGTGCCTCGACTGGCTCGTCGACGGCCCGAAGTCCGCCGGCCAGCTGAGCACCGCGACGGGCCTGCGTCCGGCCGCGACGACAGCCCTCATCGACCGGCTCGCCAAGCGGGGCCTCGTGCGGCGGACGCGCTCTGAGGCCGACCGCCGCACGGTGCTCGTCGAGATGACCGAGCTGGGCCAGACGCGGACGTGGGAGGCCTACGGCCCGCTGGTCCGGGCCGGCCAGCCGATGCTCGACGAGCTGGACACCGAGCAGCTGGAGTTCATGGGCGACTACCTCCGCCGGATCACGGCGCTGACCGACGAGCACCGGACGCTGCTCGCTCGGCACCCACCCGAGCCCGCCTGACCGACGCCACCCCACGGCATACGCCGTGTGGTTCGCGCGCACGACGTGGCGGGCTCACCGGGTCGTGGGCGGACCCGCCTCGACGCGGCGGCGCACCTCGGCAAGACCGCGCGGCCCCGGCTCGAGGTCCCACCAGCTCTCGATCCACCACGTGGCGCCGGCCTGCTCCCAGGCGGCCGGCTCAGCGGGCTCGAGCGCGGTGAACGAGCCCCACGAGTCGGCCTCGATGACGACGTCGTAGGGCTCCGGGGCCAGACCCGCCTCCGCACGGAGCCGGTGCACCGCATCGACCACGGCCGCGAACGCCTCGACGGTCTTGGGCTGCCCGTCGGGCGGATGGATCGCGGGGATGAGGCCCTGCCAGCGCGCCGCCCGCTCGAGCGAACGCTGACGCCCACCCCCGGGCGTCGGTGCCCCGACGACCCAGACGGGCGGGTGGGGACGCTGCGGCGTCGGAGGCGGGAGCATGAAGTCGTTGGGCCCGGCGCTGTAGTGCTCACCGGCGTACGTGAAGGTCGAGGCGTCGCCGAGCAGGCCGGCGTAGATCGCCAGGCACTCGTCGAGCTTGCGGGCGCGCACCGCACGACCCTCGTCGGCCTCGAAGGCCGTCCACCCAGGGTGGAGAGCGCCGAGCCCGACCGACATGAACGCCCGTCCGCCGCTGATCCGGTCGACCGAGCCGACGCGGGAGGCGAGGTCCCACGGGCGGTAACGGGAGGCCGGGGTCAGCAGGGTGCCGAGCCGGATGCGCTCGGTGACCATGGCGGCCGCGCCGAGCTGCACCCACGCGTCGACGCCGTAGAGCGCCTCCCAGCCGAGAGCGGCGTCCCATCCCCGCTCCTCGCCGAGCCGCGCCAGGTCGGCGAACTCGAGCTCGGTGGCATACGGGACGACGAAGCCGCTCTTCATCCTCCGTTCCTACCAAGGCGCGGTGACAGGCCGGCACAGGCGACGCGTTGCAAGAAGTTGCAGAACTTTCTTTGAGTTTTCGGCGTGATGCGGAACGATGGTGGCCCGTGACGCGATCAGCAACCCAGACCCTGAACCACCCGGCGCTCGACCTCGAGGTGCGCGAGGACGCCACCCCCGTGCACGCCGCGGACCGCCCGGACGCCGCCTGGTGGCGCCAAGCGGTGATCTACCAGATCTACCCGCGCTCGTGGGCCGACGGCGACGGCGACGGCATCGGTGACCTCCCCGGCATCACCTCGCGCCTGCCCCACCTGCGCGCGCTCGGCGTCGACGCCATCTGGCTCTCGCCGTTCTACACCTCGCCGCAGGCCGACGCGGGCTACGACGTCGCCGACTACCGCGACATCGACCCGATCTTCGGCACGCTCGCCGATGCCGACGCGATGATCGCGCGCGCCCACGAGCTCGACCTCAAGGTCATCGTCGACATGGTGCCCAACCACTCCTCCGACGAGCACGTGTGGTTCCAGGCCGCCCTGGCCGCCGGCCCCGGCTCGGCCGAGCGCGAGCGCTACATGTTCCGTGAGGGACGCGGTGAGCACGGCGAGCTGCCGCCGAACAACTGGGAGTCCGTCTTCGGCGGAGCCGCGTGGACCCGGGTCACCGAGGCCGACGGCAAGCCCGGCCAGTGGTACCTCCACATCTTCGACACGAAGCAGCCCGACTTCAACTGGGAGCACCCCGAGGTGCGCGCCGAGTTCGAGTCGATCCTGCGCTTCTGGCTCGACCGCGGTGTCGACGGCTTCCGCGTCGACGTCGCCCACGGCCTCATCAAGGAGCAGGGCCTGCCCGACACCGAGGAGGAGCGCACGACGATGCTCGGCCACTCCGAGCACGAGCACGGCCTCGAGGGGCTGCACGAGGCCGCCCCCGTCGAGGAGGCGCCGCGGATCGACCACACGAAGCGCAGCCCGATGTGGGACCAGGACGGCGTCCACGAGATCTACCGCGCCTGGCGCCAGATCCTCGAGTCCTACGGCACGCCCGACCGCATCCTCTGCGCGGAGGCGTGGGTCGAGCCGCAGGAGCGCGCCGTCGCCTACGTCCGTCCCGACGAGATGCACCAGGCGTTCAACTTCGACTTCCTCACCGCCTCCTGGACGGCCGAGGACCTCCGCGCCGTCATCACCTCGTCGCTGCACGCCGCGGACTCCGTCGGCGCCCCGTCGACGTGGGTGCTGTCCAACCACGACGTCGTGCGCCACGCCTCGCGTCTCGGCTTCGCACCGGGCACGCCCCGCATGAACGGCATCTCGGCGACCGACCCGCAGCCGGACCGCGCGCTCGGCCTGCGCCGTGCCCGCGCGGCCACCTCGCTCATGCTCGCGCTGCCCGGTGGCGCCTACATCTACCAGGGCGAGGAGCTCGGCCTGCCCGACTCCACCGACATGCCGGCCGAGTTCCGCCAGGACCCGACGTTCGCCCGCACCCACGGCGCCGAGACCGGCCGCGACGGCTGCCGCGTCCCGATCCCGTGGTCGGCCCACGGCCCCTCGCTCGGCTTCGGCCCGGGCGACAGCGCGTGGCTGCCGCAGCCCGCCGTCTACGCCGACTACGCCGTCGATCGCCAGGAGGGCGTGGCCGGCTCGACCCTCGAGCTCTACCGCTCGCTCCTCGCCGCGCGCCGCGAGCTGTCGCTCGGGACCGGATCGCTCACGTGGGTCGAGGGGTATGCCGGCGACGTCATCGCGCTGACCAACGGCTCGTCCCGGCGTGACCGGGTGCTCGTCGTCGCCAACCTCGGTGCCGAGCCCGTCGCCCTCCCTGAGGGCGCGGAGCTCATCGTGGCCTCCGGGCCGCTCGAGGACGGCCTCGTCCCGACCGACACGACGGTCTGGGCCCGCTGGTCCTGATGTCCTGACGGCGGGTCCACGACCCGCCCGCACGTGAGGCCCCGTCCTGCTGGACGGGGCCTCACGGCATACCGGGGCCTGTGGATGACGCCGGAGACGGCGTCGGGGGCTCTCCTACGGTCGGGGCATGACGCGCTACGCCATCGACTCCGACGGGGTGTCCCGGGAGCGGCTCGCGCTGGCGCACGACCCGGCGGAGCTGCGCGAGTGCGCGTCGCACGTGGCTACGGCGACCGCCGGCGCGGTGGCCTCGACCGGCGACGAGGGCGACGTGCTGAGGGTCGAGCTCGACCGCTTCCGGGTGGTCCATGCCCTCGCACTCGACGCCGTCGCCGATGCTGCCGGCGCCTTGGCCGACCGGCTCGACCGGTCGACGCTCGAGGCTCGGTCGGTGGAGCTCTTCGTGACCGCCGGGTTCGCCGGTGTGACGGCGAGCAGCACTGTGAATCTTGGTGATCCGGTCAGCGCAGTGGTGCCGTGAGTCGCGTCCACGAGGTCGGCCACGCGTCCGCGGCGATTCCCGGCGGCGTTGCGCTTCCCCTCCCGACGGGTGACGTCGCGGGTCTTCGTGCCGCGGCGCGCTCGCTCGGCCAAGCTGCGTCCCGGGCGCGTGCGACGGCCACGGTGCGGGGGACGCTGGGACCGCGGCTCTCGGCCGTCTGGACCGGGGAGGCGGCGACCGCGGCTCGCTCTGAGGCGGACGAGCTGGGCGCCCGCGCACGCCGGGTCGTCGAGGCGCTGCCCGCCGCCTCCCGCTCGCTGCTGACGTATGCCGCCGCGCTCGACCACGCCCAGGCGCGCATCCGCTCGTTGCAGCGGCAGTGGGACGCTCTCGACGCCGAGCACACGCTGGCCCTCTTGCGGATCGCAGCACTCCCCGATCCGACGGGTGCCATCGGGGTGCTGGTCACTGAGCGGGCTCGGTCGGAACAGGCGGAGGGGCGGGTCCGACTGAGCCGGACGTACGCCGGCGTCCTCGACGACCTGCGCGCGACGGCTCGGCGCTGCGCGGGAATCGTGGCGGGCGCTACCGACGTGACGTTCCCGTCCGGGGCCTCGGCCAGTGCGGGACGGGTGCGCTCTGCTGTCACCGGCGGACTGTGGTTCGCCGACGGCGTGGTCGCAGCGCGGGCATCGCGCGACGCTGCTCTGGCCGACGGCCTGATGGCACGCACGGTCATGGCCGGGGCTCGCGCGTCGGGCGGGCTCAGGGACGCCGAGGTGGCCGAGCTGGCGACGCACCTCCGTGCACGAGTCGACGACCCGGTCTACGCGCAGGCGCTGCTGTCGGAGATCGGGGCCGACGGACTCGCCAGGGTGCTCATGGCCGCCGGTGCGGCTCGGAGCGCGTCAGGTGCAGACGTCGACACCGTCCGTGAGCTGCTCGGGGCGTTCGGCTCGCTCGTCATCACGGCCACGAGTCACGGAGCGCCCGCCGGCACCGACCCGCGGACGCGCGCCCAGCTGGCCTCCGGGGCGGCCCTGCTCGCAGACGACCTCGTCGCCGCTGTCGACACGGTCCAGGTGGACCCCGTGGCAAGGGGCCGGGCGACCGGGGCGTGGCTGCTGGGCCAGCTCCTCTCGGGCGCTCGGGCCTCGGGTGACGACCGTCGCCTACCCGGGCGGTTCGCGCGACGTGCAGCCGCCGCGGCGGCCACCGCCGAGATCGCTGAGACGCGCGACGACGACGTCGCCCTGGCGCACGGGACGACGCTGCGCGCCGACGCCGGATCGACGTTCGCGTCGTGGTTCGACGACGGCTCGCGCACCGGTGACCCCGTCCACGCCCTGCTCGGGCACGTCGTTGACGATCCCGCCGAGACGTCGGCGCTGCTGGCCGAACCGCTGCCGGACTCGGAGGCTCCTGCCGGCGCCCTGGCCAACAGCCGGGGTGACCGGATCACCCTGGGCGAGTACCTCGTGCGTCGATGGGTCGCCTACGAGGCCAACGGGATCGAGAGTCACCCCGATCTTCGGCTCTCGACGGACGCCGACCTCGCGAGACTCCTCTCGAGCGTGTCGACCCCGACCGATGAGGGGGCTGCCGAGACCCGCACGCGCGTGATGCTCGAGGTCTCCCGCACCAGCACGCACGCGATGCTCGAGGCCTCGACGACGCACCTCTACTCGGGTGCCACCGCGCCGCTCGAGCACGTCGCCGCCGACTGGCTCTCGGCGATGCGTGAGAACGTCGACGCCACCCTCGCGACACCACCCCTGGGTGCAGAACCTGCCACGGGCTACGTCCGGCAGACCTCAGGGGGCATGGAGCCGTGGCTCGACGCCGAAGAGCTGACCGGAGTGCTCGCCGCCCTTGCCGTCGACACCGGGATGGGCTTGCGCGCCAAGGACGCCGGCGCGGCATACGGAGGTCTCGTCGACCGAGAGCTCCGAGCGGCACAGGACACCGCGGAACGTGGTGGCGACGTGCGTCGCGATGTCGTTCGGCTGGGCTTCCTCGACCAGGCGGCCTCCGCCGCGCTCGTGGCCGTCGCCCGACGGCAGGACGTGCTGAACCGCTCGGCCTGGCAGGGACTAGCCGAGGCCGGTCACGTCATCGAGGAGATCCGTCGCGGGAGCCTGGCGGGCTCGGCGTCGACGGTGCGCACCTACGTCGACGGCGGGACGATGCGCACGGCAGCCGACGACCTCGTCATCGCACTGGTCCGCTCCGACGTCGAGCTGGCGCAGACCGAGCTCGACGACGCACGACGGGCCCAGCTGGTGACGCGAATCTGTGAGGTCACCCGCGGTCGCGCCGACGTGCTCCCGGCCATGCAGCTCGGAGCCGCCCGTGCTCCCCTGCTCCCGACGGTCGCCGAGCTCCGGGCAGCCCGTGACGCCGAGATCCGCGCTGCGTTCGACGCTGCCGTCAAGGACAGCTCGCGAGGCGGCGCCAATTCGGCCGCGGACCGCCTCAAGCAGCGCACCACCCCCACCGACCGCGTCCACGTCGTCGACCCATCGGACGGGAGCCCTGCGCGTCCACCCGGCACCGTCGACGAGACCCTTGCCAGGGACGTCGCCCCTCACGAACGAGCGACTGCTACGCGACTCGCGGCCCACGGATACGACGTCACGTTCCTACCGGCGACCGGGCAGGGCAAGTCTGCCGATGCTCTCATCAACGGTGAGCGCTGGGAGTTCAAAGGGGTGCAGGGGAAGGGCAAGAGCACCGTGGTCGGCCTGCTCAGACAGGGGCGCAGGCAATCCCCACGGATGGTCCTGGACATGGCGGAGTCAGAGTTGTCGCTCGAGGAAGTCCTGCGCCAGGTCGACTACACACTGCGTCGTTACGATGGCATCACCGCCATCCGTGTCATCACCAAGGACGAGCGCATCGTCGAGAGGAGACCGTGAAGTGTCCGGATGGATGATCAACATCGACCTAGCTGTCGACGAGGTCGTACCCCTCCTGCAGGCGATGCCGGGCGCCCAAGCGGGTGGAACGCCCCCACCTGATGCCGTGGTGTGGGAGGACGAGAGCTCGATCGAGATCTGGGACGCGTCACCTGATGCCGGTACGGACATCAGCGTCCATGACTTCACGGAACGACGTGGATGGGTGGTCTTCGACTTTCTGGTCGACCGCACCGCTGCGAACATCTGGATGATGGACGATGGCGGCCTGCTGTTGAGCGGGCGCGGTGTCGACCCGGACGGGCTGGGTCTGGACCTGGCGACGAACCGCACCCCGGTCGGGGTCATCCACCGCGACGACGACGGCGAGGTCTCCGAGTGGAGTCCGCTGAAGAACAAGCGGGACGGCATCCTCGAAGACACCGACCGCTGACGGGCCGGTGGATCGCGGGGCACTCCGGGTCGGGAGCCCATCGGTGCACCCGCTGGCGCGCTGAACGGCCCGAATGGGTCCACGCCACCACCTGGGACCCGTTCGTGACCCGCTCTCGCCACGCTACCCACGACGGTTCACTGAACGCACGCGGGGCGAGTGTCCTTGACCTAGCATGGGCCTGCCGCAGCGCGCGGCCAGCGGTTCGAGACGACTTCCGGGGGGCGGGATGGACCTGCGCGACCACGATCGAAGCAGTCTTCGGCGCGGGATGCGAGGAGTGGCGCTTCCTCCGAGTCGAGGTTCCGTGGCGGAAGCGGCTGGGCTCGCAGTGACATGCGTGCGAGCAACGGCTCGGTCTGGCGTGGCTCGAGCGTGAGTGCAGCCGACGGTCGACGGCGCCTCCACGCGTATGTCCTCGCAGCAGATCCCTGGTGGCTCGAGGAGAGCGTCTCGAGCTACTACGACATCGTGGATCGCATCGTGGTCTCCTACGATGAGGACTCCCTCTCCTGGACCGGCACCCCGCTGCCCGTCGCCGAATGCCTCGACCGGCTGCGCTCCGTCGATCCCCTCGGCAAGCTCGACTTCCGGCCGGGACGCTTCTCGCACTCCGACCGGACCGCGCTTGAGAACGACACCGCGCAACGGCAGGTCGCTCTCGACCAGGCATCCGATGGCGCGGACTGGGTGCTTCAGCTCGACACCGACGAGGTGCTGCTCGACCCCACTGCTCTCTTGGCTGCGATCGACGAGGCAGAGTCCCGCGCGTGCGGAGCGGTGGAGTACCCGGCCCGCTACCTGTACGCCCGGGCCCGCTCCGGATGGATGTTGGAGGCCACCCGCCCGTTGTGGCGACGACGTGCCGGCTACCCCGGGCCGGTTGTCGTCCGCCCCGGCGCCACACTCGTCCACTGCCGCCAAGGCACGCTGCCGATCCTGCGGGTCGACATGTCGGCGGTCAACACCGATCCTGCGCATGCGCGGAATGCAATCGTGCACCGGGTGGTGCGTCCGGACCAGGCCATCCTTCACTACAGCTGGGTGAGGGACGACGACTACATGACTCGCAAGGCCGCCTGGTCGGGCCACAGCGACACGTACACGAAGATGCTCCGCAGCTGGCGATGGCGCACGCGCAGTCCCCTGCTGGCCGTCGCGCTCGGCTGGCTGCGAGCGGATCACGAGTGGCACAGGATCACACGGCTGTCGCCGGACCGACGGTACTGGAGAGGCGAGCATGAGTAGCCGACTGGTCTTCGTGAACAACAGCCGCGAAACCTTCACTCCGACGCACAGCGGGGCGATCGCGACGTGCATACGGTCCGTCAGCGAGCGAGCTCTGCTTGATGGGGTCCGACCGACGATCATCACCCGAGCCCACTCGTCCGTGTTGCAGACCGTTCCGTGGGGCAGCACGGTGGTCCTGCCGGCGATTCCGTCACCCCGCAGCGGGTTGGTCGGCAACGTTGACCGTGCTGGACGTCGACTGACCGGTTGGGCGCGGCCGGATCAACGGTCCTACGCGAAGGAGGTCGCGAGGGTGCTCCGGGGCGAGGCGCTCGACAGCGTCGTCCTGAGCAACGACCCGGAACTGGCCGTGTACCTTCGACGCCGGTTCCCGACGGTGCGCGTCGTCCATTGGTTTCACAACTTGGAGGTCTCGTCGGACCGTTTTCGTCGGATGTATGCGGCAGACTCCGGCATCATCTCGATGGCGGTCAGCGCCTACCTGGCGCGGGCTGTTGAGCAGGTGTACCGGTTGACGCCCGGTCGCGTCCAGGTCAACCTCAACGGGGTCGATGTAGCGCGCTTCGCGGGCGCTGAGCGGCCAGAACGGGTTCCCGTCATCGGATTCGTCGGCCGGATCGCCGTGGAGAAGGGCGTGGATGTCCTCTTGGATGCTGCGACGGTGATCTCTGATCGCGGAATCGCCTTCTCGCTTCAGGTGACGGGAGACACCAACTGGGGAGAGAGGCACAGGAACTCCTACCTCGACAGCATCGAAGCGCGTATCACGTCGCTGAGGGCCCGTGGCGTCACGGTCAACATGCTTGGTCACGTCACCCACGCGGAGCTCCCGGCCGCGCTCGCAGCATCCGACATCCACGTGCTCCCGTCGCGTTGGGACGAGCCCTGCGCACTCGCTCTCCTGGAGGGAATGGCAAGCGGTCAGCCCGTGGTCGCCAGCGCAACGGGCGGATCGCCGGAGATCCTGGCGGGATCGGGCGCTCTCTTCAGCCGGGAGGATCCGCGCGCGCTCGCGGGTGACCTCGAGCGTCTGCTCCGCGATCCAGTTTTACGCCGCCGCCGCGGAGTCGAGGCACTGGTGCGCGCGCAGGAGCTGACGTGGCAGGCGACCTGGCAGCGCCTCGACGCACTGCTCGAAGGGAACTCACGATGAATCCCGACGCCAGTGCTCCTGACGTGTCGGTGCTCATCTGCACTCGCAACCGAGCGGCTCGTCTCGCTACGTCGATCGAAGCGGTACTGCGATCAATGGACGTGGCTCAGGCCTCCGGGATCTCCAGCGAACTGGTCATCGTCGACAACGGATCCACTGACGCCACAGCCAGCGTCGTCGCAGCCGCCGCGGCCGAGGATCCCCGCGTCCGCCGAACGGTGGAGGCCCAGGCCGGCATCGGCCGTGCCCGCGAGCACGGCTGCGCCGTCGCGCGTGCGCAGGTGATTCTCTTCACCGACGATGACGTCATTGTGCCGGGGCCGTGGGTGCTCACCATGGCTCGCGCGATGCTCGACGGTGACGCGGATGTCGTCAGTGGCGGCATAGCCATGTCGGAAGGACTGTGGCGTCCGTGGATGACACCGACGCTGGCGGCGCGGTACTTCGCCCACAATCCGACCCCGCCTCTCAGCAACCCCGGACTTGCGGGCGCGAGCATGGGCATCACGTCCGAGGTGGCGAGGCGGATCGGGTTCGATGATCTGCTGGGAACTGCCCGCTGGCCGGGGGCGGAGGACGTCCTGCTGTACGTGCAGGCGCTCGAAGCCGGTTACCGCGTTCGCGGAGTGCGCGACGCGCTGGTCGAGCACCGCTTCGACGAGTCTCGCCTCGACCCTCGGCGACTGCGTGGCATCGCCGAAGGCTACGGGCGGTGCGACGCCTACTACTTCCATCACTGGCTCCATGTTCGACTGGCGATGCCGCGGGTGCGGGAGCTGAGCCACCGACTCAGGTACGCCGCTCGATGCGCTGTCGCGGGCCGCGACCCGCACGACGAAGTTCTGCTCGACCGGCGACGATCGAGCGCCTTCCATCGCGAGCTGCGCCTCCTGCGTGACCAGCCCCGGCGGTACGCGTTCCGCGGGGTGGGCAGGGTCGGCCGGCCCGTGCCCGACGACGACCTCGCGGCGAGCTTCGAGGGTCCGACACGCTTCCGACAGTCTGGAGAGATCTGACATGCTCACCATCGCGGTCGTCATACCGACGTACAACCGACCTGGACGGGTGGTCGACTGCCTCCGCCACCTCGAGCAGCAAAGCCAGCGTCCGGAACGGATCGTCGTGGTCGACTCGTCGTCGGACAACCGGACCAGAGATGCCTTGAGGGCCTTCCCCCACGTGGTCTACGCCCGCAACCCCTTGGGTCGCGGTCATACTGCGGAGTCGCGAGCCATCGGAGTCTCGCTGTGCTCGGAGGATGTGATCGCCTTCCTGGACGACGACGCCAACGCGCGCACGGACTGGCTCGTCGAGCTCGTGCGGAGGTACGACGACGCCACGGTTGACGGCGTGGGCGGGAGCGCGCTCAACGGCTACCCCGGTGAGCGCGAGGAGGGCATCGGCTCCATCGGTTTGCTGCTGCCCGACGGACGACTGACCGGCTTCTTCGCCTCGGACCCGGGCCGCGACGTCGACGTCGACCATTTGCTGGGGGCGAACATGTCGTTCCGCCGGCGGGCCATCGAAGCCGTGGGCGGCATCCATGGGGGCTACCCGGGGACGTGCCTGCGAGAGGAGAGCGACCTTGCCCTGCGGGTACGCCAGCAAGGCGGACGCCTCGTCTACACCCCCGACGCGATCGTCGACCACCTGCCCGGCGAGTACGCCAAGGGGAAGCGGTTCGACCGACGTTACGTGTACTTCGCGAACCGGAACACCGTGGTCCTGCTAGGCAGGGTGTACGGGATGGGTTCGCCGATCGTGGGGAGGTATCTCGGACTCGCATCACGTGAAGTCCTGGATGAGCTACGACGCTCGGTCCGCGCGCTGAGCTCCGCTCCGCGTGTCGGGGCCACTGCGACGGCTCGGACCATGGTCGGCGGCGTCACGCGTGCCGCTGCGGTTGCCGCCGGGGTCGCGGCGGGCTTCCCGGCAGCCATGACCGGTATCCGACGCGACCGCGCCGCCATGCGGCCCTGAACGCATGCGCTTCACGTTCGTGTTGCCCGTCGACGAGTACTTCACGCCCGGCTGGTCGGGAGCCGTCGCGACGGTGACCCGGCAGCTCGTCACGGAGCTCGGCCGCATGGAACACGAGTGCGTCGTGCTCGCACCCGACGACGGCGAGGACGTGTATCCCGACGTGTCCGTGACGCGACTGGGCTTCGGGCCGGCACATCCACGGCCCGTCGTGGCCCGCAAGCTCGCCAGCCTGACGGCACGCGTGCGCGGCCTCCCCCGATGGGACTACGCCGCCTACTGGTCAGCGGTCCGACGGGGACTCGACCGAGCCCCGCACGGTGATGTCGTCATCGCGAACGACCCCGTCACGGCAACTCGGCTGGCTCGTCGCGATCGGAAGGCGCGAGTCGTGCTGTGGCTGCACAACTTCCCGGACAGGCAAGCCACCGAAGCGCTGCGCAACGTTCCCGACGAGGTGCTGGTCCTCGCCGTCAGCGAGGCAGTGGCGCGGGCGACGGCAACCGGCTCGGACAGCCGCGTTTCGCCACTGGTGGTCCACAACGGCGTCGACACGCGCCTGTTCCACCCGCCGAGCGACCCGCCGGCTGGTCGCCCGCTGCGCGTCGTCTGCCACGGACGGATCGACCCGAACAAGGGCCAGGATGCGGCCGCACTCGGCGTGGCGATGCTGCGGCAGGAAGGCCATGACGTCGAGTTGACCGTCATCGGCGAGCTGCGCACCTTCGGGTTCGATCAGGCCGTCGCCGACGCGTACGCGTCGCGGGTCGCCGACGCGGTGGCCCTCGCAGGGGGACGGATGCTCGGATGGATGCCCCACGACCAGCTCGCCGTGGAGCTGCGGACGTACGACATCGCCTGCGCGCTGTCGCGCGTGGAGGAGCCGTTCGGCCTCGCAGCCCTGGAGGCAATGGCATCGGGATGCGCGGTCGTCGCGACCTCGAAGGGCGGGCTGCCCGAAGTCGTCGGATCGGCCGGGGTGATGGTCGCACCTGACTCACCGGAGGAGGTCGCCGCAGCGATCCGCAGCCTGAGCGACCTCGAACGGCTCCGCGACGTGCGGAGGGCGTGTTCGGAGCGCGCTGCAGGCCTGACGTGGAGTGCGACCGCGAACCGGTTCCTCCAGGTCCTCGACGAGCCTCGCCGGGCGCGTGCCGCCACGGGCGCAACAGACCGGCCCCGCACCGATCCCCTGAGCGGCGACGGCACGGGCACGATCGGGTGAGCGGACGACTCGGTGCGACCCAGCGGGGAGTCGACTCACGTTGTCGCGGGGGCCACGACGGGTTTGGCGCGCCCCCATCCGCTGGAGCGAGGCTGGAGTCGTGTGAACACCGCGCCGGACGGATCCGGAAGGACGTTGCGGTACCGATAATGTCGGCGGCATGGTGACGACACGGGCCTACCTCGCACACCCGCCCGTGGCGCTGGCCCACCGAGGCGGCTCGCTCTACGCGCCGAACGTCGGGCTCGAGAACACGATGACGGCCTTCGGCAACGCCGTCGATCTCGGATACACCCACCTCGAGACCGACGTCCACGTCACCCGCGACGGCGAGCTCGTCGCGTTCCACGACACGAGGCTCGACCGGGTCAGCAACGCTCGCGGGCGCATCCGCGACCTGCCCTGGTCCGAGGTCTCGCACGCCGAGGTCGGCGACGGCGGCCACGTGCCGTTGCTCACCGACGTGCTCGACACGTGGCCCGACGTCAACCTCAACATCGACCTCAAGGCGCCGGGCACGGCCGAACCGCTCTGGCGCATCATCGAGGAGCGCGGGCTGCACGACCAGGTCTGCGTCGGCTCGTTCTCCCAGCGCAACATCTCGCACTTCCGCCGCCTGTCCCGCGGCACCGTCGCGACGGCGGCGGCCCAGGTCGGCACGGCGCTGGCCCGCTTCGGACCCGGCGTGCTGACCTCGGTCTTCCGCACGCCGGCGGACGTCTTCCAGGTGCCTCCGTCGATCCCGCTGCGCGGACGGTCGGTGCCGGTCGTCACCCGTCGCCTCGTCGACACCGCGCACCGCTTCGGCAAGCAGGTCCACGTCTGGACCATCGACGACGCCGACGAGATGCGGCGGCTGCTCGACCTCGGCGTCGACGGGCTGGTCAGCGACCGCATCGACGTGCTCAAGGACGTCCTCCTTGAGCGCGGCGCGTGGACCGGGCACGCCTGAGCCACTTCCCCGCGCCACGTCGCGACCCCGCCGCACCCCCGACCGCGGCGGACGGCATACGCCATCGGGTCAGCGGACGAGGACGTGACCGCGCGACGTGCTGAGGCGCGTCCACCGGCCGTGGGCCGCGATCGACGCCGGCTCGCCCGGAGCCGTGAAGCCGAGCACGTGCGCACCGAAGGCGAGTCCCGCCGCGATGGGCGGCACGGTGTCGCTCATCGCGCCCCAGGTCCGCCGTCGGAGCGCGTCGACCGCGTGACCCCCGGCGTTCTCGGGGGTGCCCTCGGCGACCTGCGAGATGCCTTGGCGCGCAATGGAGTCGATGGTCCCACCGTCGAGCTGGCCAACCGGCTCCCAGCCGTCCCGCGGGGGCGTGAGCCCGCTCCACGGAGCGCGGACGGTCGTCGGCGGGACGCTCAGCACGGCGCTCGCGCCGTCGCGGGCGAGGCGGTCGGCGACCGACGCGAAGGACACGGTGGTGTCGACGGCGTCGGACGGCGCGATCGTCACGACGCGCATGCCGAGCACCGTGCCGTCACCCATGAGCCCGGTGCCCTCGATGACCGCCACCGTGGTGACGAGGAGAGTGCCGAGCACCTGGAGGCGCACGGCGCCGTCGGGGTTGGCGCGGCTCGCCCGGGCGAGGTAGGTGCCGAGATCGGCGAGACCCCGCGGGTCGCCGAAGTCGATCTGCGGCGTGCCGGTCACCGGCGTCGCTTCCGGAAGGGCGCGGGACCGCCGACGTGGGCCTGCACCGACGCGCGCTCGTCGGGGCGCATGCGCCGCGGCGCCTCGCTCGCGAAGTCGTAGAGCGCGAGCTCGGTCTCGGCGACGGCGTAGACCGGCCGCTCGCCCTCGCCGACACCGTCGGGGTCGGTGACGATGTAGGCGACGTCGAAACCCGCGCCACCCACTCGCGAGACCCACATCTGGATCTCGACCGGGGCGTGCCGGAAGCCGAGGGGACGGCGGTACTCGATCTCGTGGCGCGACACAAGCACGCCCTCGTCGAGCAGGGTCTTGTCGCCCGCTCCCCCGCCCTCGAACCAGTCGCGGAACGCGATGACGCGCGCATCCTCGAGCAGTCGCAGGAACTGCACATTGTTGATGTGCGCGTAGGCGTCCATGTCGGACCAGCGCAGCGACACGTGGGCGGCATACGGCGTGGCCTGCGGTTCGGTCTCCRTCATGCCCCCATCCTTCCAGCCGCCCGTCTCGCCGCTCGTCCACATCCCGTTGGTGGGACGCGGGCCCCTCCACAGCCCGGGTATGCCGGTCGGCCCGGTCGGTGGGGACCCGTAGGTTGGGTGCCATGCCGTCACCCCCCGCCGCTCCCCCCGTTGCCGACGTCGACCCCGCCCTGCGCGAGCGGGCCACGACCGCGCTGCGGCGCCTCGTCGGGCGCGACGACGTCGACTTCCGCGACGGGCAGCTCGAGGCCGTCAACGAGCTCGTCGCCGGTCGTCGGCGTGTGCTCGTCGTGCAGCGGACCGGGTGGGGCAAGTCCGCCGTCTACTTCGTGTCCACCGCGCTGCGCCGTGCCGAGGGTGCCGGGCCGACCGTCATCGTCAGCCCCCTCCTCGCTCTCATGCGCGACCAGATCGCTGCCGCCGAGCGCGCCGGCATCAAGGCCGTCACCCTCAACTCGACGAACGCCGACGAGTGGGGCGCCGTGTCCGGTGCCCTCGCCCGCGGCGAGGTCGACGTCCTGCTCGTCAGCCCCGAGCGCCTCAACAACCCCCGGTTCCGCGACGAGCAGCTGCCCGCCCTCGCCGAGTCGTGCGGGCTCCTCGTCGTCGACGAGGCCCACTGCATCAGCGACTGGGGTCACGACTTCCGCCCCGACTACCGCCGCATCCGCGACCTGCTCATGACCCTGCCTGAGCGCACTCCGGTCCTCGCGACGACGGCCACGGCCAACGCGCGCGTGGTGACCGACGTCGTCGAGCAGCTCGGCGCTGGTGGCCGTGACGTCCTGACCCTGCGCGGCCCCCTTGCCCGGGCGTCGCTGCGACTCGGGGTGCTGCCGCTCGCCGCACCAGAGCAGCGTCTCGCCTGGCTCATCGCGCACCTCGGTGAGCTGCAGGGGTCGGGCATCGTCTACGCCCTGACCGTGGCCGCTGCCGAGGACGTCGCGGTCGCGCTGCGCGAGGCCGGCCACAAGGTCGCTGCCTACACCGGCCGCACCGAGCCCTCAGAGCGGATCCGCCTCGAGGAGGCCCTGCGCGACAACGAGGTCAAGGCCCTCGTCGCGACCTCGGCGCTCGGCATGGGCTTCGACAAGCCCGACCTGGGCTTCGTCCTGCACCTCGGGGCGCCGTCGTCACCCGTCGCGTACTACCAGCAGGTCGGGCGAGCCGGCCGCGCCACGGAGCGGGCCGACGTCCTCCTCATGCCGGGGCCCGAGGACAAGGACATCTGGCGCTACTTCGCGTCCGCGTCCATGCCCAAGCAGGACCAGGCCGATGCCGTCGTGCGCGCCCTGTCCGAGTCCCCCCGGGCCCTGTCGACGGTCGCCCTCGAGTCCATCGTCGACGTGCGCCGCACGCGCCTCGAGCTGCTCCTCAAGGTCCTCGACGTCGACGGCGCCGTGCACCGCGTGCCCGGCGGATGGACCGCCACCGGTGAGCCGTGGACCTACGACGCCGAGCGCTACGGACGCGTCACCGAGGCGCGCGAGCGCGAGCAGCAGCTCATGGTCGACTACGAACGCACCGACCGCTGCCGCATGGCCTTCCTCCAGCAGACCCTCGACGACGACTCCGCCGAGCCCTGTGGCCGGTGCGACCGGTGCACCGATCCCTGGTTCGACACGACGATCCCCGAGGCCGCCGTCAACACCGCCCGCTCGCGCCTCGAGCGCCCCGGCGTCGTCCTCGAGTCCCGTGCGCAGTGGCCGTCGGGCATGGACCGTCTGGGCGTCCCGCTCAAGGGCAGGATCGCGCCATCGGTCTCGATGCAGGAGGGCCGTGCCGTCGCCCGCCTCAGCGACCTCGGGTGGGGTCAGCGGCTCCGTGAGCTGCTCCGCGGCGAGGACCGTGAGATCCCCGCCGAGGTCGTCCGCGCCTGTGTCGACGTGCTCGCCGGGTGGGGGTGGCAGGAACGGCCCGCGGCCATCGTCTCCGTGCCGTCGCGTCGGCGCCCGCTGCTCGTCGAGTCGCTGGCCGCCGGCCTCGGACAGCTGGGACGGCTCCCCTACCTCGGTGCGCTCGACCTCGTCGAGGGCGGCCCCGTCGGCGAGCCCGGCGGCAACAGCGCCTTCCGGCTCGCCAACGTGTGGGGTCGGCTCGCCGTCGGCCCCGAGCTCGCGGCCTCGCTCAACGGCATCCCGGGTCCCGTGCTGCTGCTCGACGACGTCAGCGACTCACGGTGGACGCTCACGGTCTGTGCCGGGCTGCTGCGCGAGGCCGGTGCGCCGGCCGTCCTGCCGATGGCCCTGGCGATGGAAGGGTGACGCGCGTCGCGGGCAGCAGCGAGCACTCGTCCGGGGCCACTAGGGTCGACCTGTGAGTGCCGACGCCCCCGCCGAACCGCGCCCGCTGCCCCCACTCGAGGACCTCATCGAGGTGCTGACCCTCCGTGACGTCGGCACCGCGCAGATCGCCGTCACCGACGTCCAAGGACGTGACGCCGCGGAGTCGATCGGCGCATCATCCGCCCGGGTCTTCGAGGGGCGCAGCCAGAAGATGCCCCACGGGCGCGTCTTCGGTGGTCAGGTCCTCGCCCAGTGCGTCATGGCCGCCGGCATCACCGTGCGTGACCTCAACGACGGCGACGGCGCGCGGCCGATCCACTCGCTGCACGGCTACTTCATGCGGCCGGGCGACGACACGCTGCCGATCCGCTTCGCCGTCGAGGAGATGCGCGACGGCAACTCGTTCTCGACCCGCCGGGTCCATGCAGTCCAGAAGGGCGCGCCGATCATGTCGATGGTGTGCTCCTTCCAGGAACGCGCCGGGGGTCTCGACCACCAGAACGGGATGCCGCAGGTCGCGGGCCCCGACGGGCTCACGTCGCTGGCCGACGCCTTCCGCGGCGTCGACCACCCCGGCGCCCGGCACCTCGCCGAGTCCCGACCGATCGAGCTGCGGCCTGTCGAGAGCAACATGTTCCTCGACGCCGGGCCCGAGCAGGTCGCGACGAACCACGTGTGGATGCGCGCCATCGACCGCCTGCCCGACGACCCCCTGCTGCACGCCGCGGTCCTGGCCTACTCGAGCGACTACTCGCTCCTCGAGCCCGTGTTGCGCCGGCACGGTCTGGTCTGGACCGACCGTCGCCTGCGGGTCGCGAGCCTCGACCACTCGATGTGGTTCCACCGCGAGGTGCGCGTCGACGAGTGGCTGCTCTACGCCCAGCAGTCTCCGTCGGCCGTCAGCGGTCGCGGCCTCTCGATCGGTGAGATCTTCAGCCAGGACGGCACCCTCGTCGCCACGACGGCCCAGGAGGGCATGGTCCGCGTCAAGTCGTGACGCACCGGGGTGGGCTCCGCCAGTTCGACGGGCAGCGGGCCCCGCTCGCTCCCTCGCGTAGACGCTCGGTCTCACTCGAGTGGCCTCTTCACCCCACGCCTACCACCGAGGGTGGGACCAGAGTGTCGTGGCGGCCACTCGAGCTGCTGGCGGTGGGACCCGGGAGACGTGGCGGCCACTCGCGTGGCGTCTGAGGTCAGGCGGTCGTGCGCAGGACGGCGACGTCGTGGCCGTCGAGGCTGACACCGTGCGAGTCGACGATCGGCGACCGCCCCCACGAGGCGAGCACGTGCTCGACCTCGCCCGCGAACGGGACGACGCCGGCGCGGCCCGCGAGGTTGGCCACCACGTGCACCGACCCGCGCGACAGGATCATCCAGCGGGCAGTCTCGTCGAAGGTCACCGTCGTGGCACGCAGATCACCGGAGGCGACGTCCGGCTGCGTGCGCCGCACCTTGATGAGCTCACGGTAGAAGTGGAGCATCTCGTTGTGGCCGGGCGCGTTCGGCTCGCTCCAGTCGAGCACGCTGTGCGCCCGGGTCGCGGGGTCCTGGGGGTCGGGGACGTCGGCCTCGTCCCACCCGTGGGCGGCGAACTCGGCACGTCGGCCGGAGCGCACCGCGTCGGCCAGCCATTCCTCCTCGAAAGAGGTGAAGAACGCGAACGGCGTGCTCGCACGCCACTCCTCGCCCATGAAGACCATGGCCGTGAACGGGGAGAGCAGGTAGAGGGCGGCGCCGATCGCCTGCTGCCCGGGCGAGACCTGGTCGCTGATGCGGTCACCCATCGCGCGGTTGCCGACCTGGTCATGGGTCTGCAGGTAGGCGAGGAACTCGTGCCCCGAGCGCGTCCCGGGGTCGACCCGCGCGCCCCAGAGCTCGCCCCGGAAGGTGGAGACCCGACCGTCGTGCAGGAAGGCGTCGGTGAGTGTCTTGGCCAGCACCGAGATGGCGCCGCCCTCCGGCCACGCCTCGTTGCCGCCGGCGAAGTCGGCGTAGTAGCCCTGTGTCTCGCCGGTCAGGGCGACGTGGAGGGCGTGGTGGATGTCGTCGTCCCACTGGGCCGTCATGCCGCGGCCACCCTCGGCGGTGGGCGTCACCATGACGGCGTCGTTGAGGTCACTCTCGGCGATGAGGTCGAGTGGCCGGCCGAGCTCCTCTGCGAGAGAAGCGGTCTCGCCGGAGAGCTGGGCGAGGATGTGTGGCTCGGACGTGTCGCGCAGCTCGTGCACGGCATCGAGCCGAAGCGCGTCGACGTGGAAGTCGCGGAACCACCGGAGGGCGTTGTCGACGACCCAGCGCCGCACCTCGTGGCTGCCGTCCGCGTCGAGGTTGACGGCGGGCCCCCACGGCGTCGTGTGGGCGTCGGTGAAGTAGGGCCCGAACTCGGCGAGGTAGTTGCCGGTGGGACCGAGGTGGTTGTAGACGACGTCGAGGCACACGCCGAGGCCCCGGACGTGGCACGCGTCGACGAAACGCTGGAAGGCGGCCGGGCCGCCGTACGCCTGCTGGACGGCATACGGCGCGACCCCGTCGTAGCCCCAGCCGTGGGTGCCGCCGAAGGCGGCGACGGGCATGACCTCGACGACGTCGACTCCGAGCTCGACGAGGTGCTCCAGGTGGGCGATCGCCGCGTCGAAGGTGCCCTCCGGCGTGAACGTCCCGATGTGCAGCTCGTAGACGACCCCTCCGAGGACGCCACGGCCGTCACGGGTGCCGCGCCACTCACCGTCACCCCAGGTGTGAGCCGCCGCGTCGAAGGTGCGGCTCGCCGCGTGGACGCCGTGCGGCAGCCAGGCACTCCGCGGGTCGGGTCTCGGGTCGCCTCCGTCGATGCTGAAGGAGTAGTCCAGGGTGACGTCGTCCGGGCGCGGCCACGTCCACCAGCCGCCGTCGCCGGCGGTCATGGCGTGCCGCTGCGCCGCCGAGGTCGGCTCGGCGCCGGACCCGTCGACCCGGGCGACGACGACGTCGACCCGTGACGCTGATGGCGCCCAGACGCTGAGGCTCTCGGGGGTCATGACTCGTCCCGTACCCGCACGAGCAGCGCGACGGGCAAGCCGTCGTCACCGACGAGGTCGGCGAGGCGCGTGCGCCCACCGTCGAAGGTGCGCGCGGACACGACGTCGGACCAGCGCCTCTCGGGCAGGGCGAGGGTGGCGTCCCCGAAGCCGCCGGCGTCGGCGAGCCGGCCGGCGAACCGCGTCACCACGGTCACGACCTCCACGTCGTCGCCCGTGCCCCGACCGAAGGCGACGGCGTGCTCGGAGCCGGTCGCGACCGGGACATACGTTGCGTCCTCACCCGTGAAGCACTCGGGCCACTCGCGGCGCGTGCGCAGGGCGGCCGCGGTGACGAGCAGCTTCTCGTCGTCGAGGTCCGCCGGGGCACCGCCGGCGTCGAGGCGGGCGAGCCGGTCGCGACGGTCGTCGTAGTCGACGGGCCGCCGGTTGTCGGGGTCGACGAGCGACAGGTCGACGAGGTCGGTGCCCTGGTAGACGTCAGGCACGCCCGGCATCGTCAGCTGGACGAGCTTCTGGCCGAGCACGTTGGCACGCGTCTCGCGCCCCGTCGAGTCGACCCAGTCCTCGACGTGGGCCACCATCTCCGGTGTCGTGACGACGCCCGAGACGAACCGCTCGACCGCCGACTCGTAGGCCTCGTTCGGCTCGGTCCAGCGCGTGAAGAGCTTCGACTCGCGGATCGCCTTGAGCGCGTAGGCCTGCAGCCGCTCCTCACTGATCGGCCACGCCCCGACGAGGGTCTGCCAGAGGAAGTACTCGGTGAGCGTGTCGAGCTCCTGGGCGCGGACCGGTGTCGCCAGCTCTCGTGCCGCGCGCACCCAGGTGGCCCACGCCTCCGGTCGTTCCGCGAGCACGAAGAGCCGCGCCCGCACGTCCTCGGACCGCTTCGTGTCGTGCGTCGAGAGCGTCGTCATCGACTGCGGCCACTCACCGAGCAGGTTCTCGGCGAACCCGTGGAAGGCGGACGTCGGCAGGCCCACCCGGGTCGGGTCGCCGCCGACCTCGTTGAGCCCCACGAGCCGGACGTAGCGGTAGTACGCCGTGTCCTCGATCGCCTTGGCCATGGCGGGACCGCACGTCTGCTGGAACCGCACGACGAACTCGTCGCGCGCCGCGTCGTCCCGGACGTCTCCCCGGCCGAGGCCGAGGTCGACGAGGCCCTCGACGACCGTGTCGTCCAGGGCACCCGACGCGCTCTGTGCACCACGAGACGCGGCGGCCCGGAGCTCGGCCGCGTCGGCGCCCGCGATGGGGGCTCCGGGCCTCACGTAGACGCGGTAGCGGTCCATGCCGACGAGCATCGCCTCGAGCACCTCGCGAGCGGCGACCTCCTCGAGGTCCGGCCGCGCCCGCGCGACGAGTCGCATGAGCCGGCTCACCTCGGTGGCAAGCATGACCTGGACGACCCACCGCTTCGACTCGGTGACGATGTCCCCGAGGTCCTGCCGCTCTCCGAGCAGCTCGGTCGACAGGTCGTCGAGGGGCTCGGCCCCGGCGGGGTCGACGAAGAGCCCGCCGATGCGCAGCAGGGCGTCGTAGCCGGTGGTGCCTGCCGTCCGCCACAAGTGCGGCAGCTGCTCCTCGCCCTCGAGGATCTTCTCGACGACGACCCACGCGTCACCGGTCGCCTCGGCGAGCCGCTCGAGGTAGCCCTCGGGGTCGGCGAGGCCGTCCGGGTGGTCGATGCGCAGCCCGTCGATCGCGCCGGAGCGGATCCCGTCGACGAGGAGGGCGTGCGTGGCGTCGAAGACTTCGGGCTCCTCGACCCGCACCGCGATGAGCGACGTGACGTCGAAGAAGCGACGGTAGTTCAGCTCGGAGTCGCCGACCGTCCACGACGCGAGGCGGTAGTGCTGGGCGTCGAGCAGCTCACCGATCGGCAGCCGCGGGTCCGTGCCGGGCGCGAGCGGGAAGACGTGGTCGTAGTACTGCACGACCGCCTCACCCTCGTGCTCCCCCACGGAGATCTCCCCCGCTGCGAGCACCTCGTCGAGCGGCGCCCCGAGCACCGGCATGAGGAGGTGCCCGTCCTGGGCGTCCCAGTCGACGTCGAACCACGTGGCGTATGCCGACTGCCGGCCCTCGCGGAGCACCGACCACAGCGGGCGGTTGAGCGAGAGGGGCGTCGGTGTCGTCATGTGGTTGGGCACGACGTCGACGACGACGCCGAGCCCGGCCTCGTGGGCTGCCTCGACGAGGCGGCCGAAGCCGGCGTCGCCGCCGAGCCCTGCCGCCACCGACGCGTGGTCGGTGACGTCGTAGCCATGCTTGGATCCGACGGTGGCCTGCAGGATCGGCGACAGGTAGAGGTGCGTGATCCCAAGTGCCGCAAGGTGTTTCACCTGCGCGAGCGCGTCGTCGAGGGTGAAGTCCGGCTCGAGCTGGAGCCGGTGGGTCGAGACCGGTGCGCTGGCATACCTCACGCGGTGGCCTCCTCCGTGACGCCCGGGATGATGGGCGAGACGATCTCGCGTGGGCACCTCAGCACGACGATGCTGCGGGGCTGCACCTGGATCTGCCACGTGGCGTCGAGGTGGTTGGCCTCGACCTCGTGCAGGGCCGTGTCGATGACCGGGATCCACTCGGCGCCGTACTCCTCGTCGGGCAGCGTGAAGGTCAGCGGCTGGTCGTGGGCGTTGAACATCACGAGGAACGAGTCGTCGAGGATCTGCTGGCCGCGCGGGTCCGGCTCGGGGATCGCCGAGCCGTTGAGGAAGATCATGAGCGACTTGGCCAGGCCGTTGCTCCAGGCCTCCTCGTCCATGTGCTGTGCCTCGGGCGTGAACCAGGCGATGTCGCCGAGCTCGCTCTCGCCGCCGTGGTCGGCGTTGCCGGCGAAGAAGCGGCGACGACGGAACACCGGGTGCTCGCGCCGCAGCTTGACGAGCGACTGGGTGAAGACGAGGAGCTTCTGGTCGTCCTCGTCGAGCACCCACTGGATCCACGAGATGTCGTTGTCCTGGCAGTAGCCGTTGTTGTTGCCGCCCTGCGTGCGACCGAGCTCGTCGCCGTGCAGCATCATCGGCACGCCCTGCGAGAAGAGCAGCGTCGTGAGGAAGTTGCGCTGCTGGCGCAGCCGCAGGTCACGGATGACCGGGTCGGTGGTCGGCCCCTCGACGCCGCAGTTCCACGACCGGTTGTGGCTCTCGCCGTCGTTGTTGCCCTCGCCGTTGGCCTCGTTGTGCTTGTCGTTGTAGGACACGAGGTCGCGCAGGGTGAAGCCGTCGTGGGCCGTGACGAAGTTGATCGAGGCGATCGGCTTGCGGCCCGAGTGCTCGTAGAGATCGCTGGATCCGGTGAAACGAGAAGCAAACTCGCCGAGGGCACCACCCTCACCGCGCCAGAAGTCGCGCACCGTGTCGCGGAACTTGCCGTTCCACTCGGTCCACAGCGGCGGGAAGTTGCCCACCTGGTAGCCACCCTCGCCGACGTCCCACGGCTCGGCGATGAGCTTGACCTGGCTGACGACCGGGTCCTGCTGGATGAGGTCGAAGAAGGCCGACAGCTTGTCGACCTCGTGGAACTGGCGGGCCAAGGTGGCGGCGAGGTCGAAGCGGAAGCCGTCGACGTGCATCTCGGTGACCCAGTAGCGCAGCGAGTCCATGATGAGCTGGAGCACGTGCGGACTGCGCATGAGGAGGCTGTTGCCCGTGCCCGTGGTGTCGTAGTAGTGGCTGAGGTCGTCACTGACGAGGCGGTAGTAGCTGTTGTTGTCGAGCCCGCGGAAGGCCAGCGTCGGGCCCATGTGGTTGCCCTCGGCCGTGTGGTTGTAGACGACGTCGAGGATGACCTCGATGTTCGCCGCGTGCAGCGCCTTGACCATGGCCTTGAACTCGAGCACCTGCTGGCCACGCTGCCCACCGGCGGCGTACTCGTTGTGCGGGGCGAGGAAGCCGATGGTGTTGTAGCCCCAGTAGTTGGACAGGCCGCGGTCGACGAGCGGCGCGTCCTGGACGAACTGGTGCACGGGCATGAGCTCGATGGCGGTGATGCCGAGGTCGCTCAGGTGCTTGATCATCGCCGGGTGCGAGATGCCGGCATAGGTGCCGCGGATCTCCTCCGGGATCTCCGGGTGGAGCATCGTCAGGCCCTTGACGTGGGCCTCGTAGATGATGGTCTCGTGGTACTCGTGGCGCGGCGGGCGGTCGTCGCCCCAGTCGAAGAACGGATTGATGACGATGGAGTGCATCGTGTGGCGCACGTTGTCGTCGGTGTTGATCTTCGTCGTCGTCGCGGCCTTGGCGTCGCCGAAGGTGTACGAGTAGAGCGACTGGTCGTTCTCGGCCTGGCCCTCGATCGCCTTGGCGTACGGGTCGAGCAGGAACTTGCTCGGGTTGCAGCGGTGGCCGTTCGCGGGGTCGTAGGGTCCGTGCACGCGGAAGCCGTAGCGCTGCCCGGGCTGCACGTAGGGCACGTAGCCGTGCCACACGAAGCCGTCCGTCTCGGGCAGGTCGAATCGCGTCTCGTTCAGGTCGTCGTCGAGCAGGCAGAGCTCGATGCGTTCGGCGACCTCGGAGAAGACGGCGAAGTTGACCCCCGAGCCGTCGTACGTCGCTCCGAGTGGGTAGGGCTTGCCCGGCCAGATCTCCATGGACCTTCTTCCGTCGTACGGTCGCGGCAGCGCCGCGGCGCCACGGCGTGGCGACCTGCGGACGACGGTGGCCGCACAGCGCATTCTCCCCTGCCCGGGCCCGTCCAGCGCAAGCGGCCGTGTGCCGGTCGGCGCGCCGTGCCGCGACGCGCCGTCCGGGCGGGGTGGGGAAGGCGCTGATCAGCCGGCGCGTCCCTGCTTCCAGTACCCCATGAAGGCGACCTGCGGACGGGGCATGCCTCCCTCGCCCACGAGGAGGCGCCGACAGGCCTTGACCGTGTCGGAGTCGCCGGCGACCCAGGCATACGTGTCGCGATCGCCTGGTCGGGGCCGCGCCCGCCGGGATGCCGTGACGTCGTCACCCGAGGAGCTGTGGGCCGGGGTCTCCCACACGGCGTCGTCCAAGTCGGCCGAGGGGCCGAGGGACGAGGCGTCGGCGACGGCACGCTCCGGGTGCAGGTCCAGGCACTCGCGCAGCACGGCGAGGGTCTGCTCGCCCCTGGGGCGGCCCCCGCGAGCGATCCAGTGACGCTCGATCCCGGCCGGGAAGCGGACGTCGAGGAAGTCCGTGGCGTCCGGCACCTCCACGACGGCAACGCCCCGGGTGCAAGCCGGCAGGGACTCGACGATCGACGCAAGCGCAGGCAGGGCCGTCTCGTCGGCGACGAGGAGCAGTCGCCCCGCGGCGCCCGGGTCGAACTCGATGCCTCCGAAGGCGTGTTCGTGACCGCGGCGCGGGGCAAGCAGGCCGACCTCGTCGCCGACGGCGGCTCGCGCCGCCCACGTGCCGGCGGGACCGGCAGCCGCGCCGGCTGCGCCGAGCGGGTTGGCCTCGCCGAGCGGGCCGTGACCGTGCAGCACGAAGTCGACGACGAGCTGGCGGTCGCCACCCTCCCCCTCGACGGCACGGGCCGTGTAGGTGCGCAGGTGACCACGGTCGGCCCCCGGCAGCGCCAGCCACGCGGCATACCACCCGTCGGGGTCGAGGAGCGCGCTCGGCGCCGGCTTCCCCGGCGACGGGATGAGCAGCTTGACGCGCTGGTCGAGCGTAGGCCCCTCGGGGCCGAGGTGCTCGAAACCGTTGCCGCCCAGACGGATCCGGACGAAGGACGGGCTGAGTCGCTCGACCCGGCGGACGACCGCCGTGAGGAGCAGGACGGGGCTGACGGCGGTCGTGGTCACGAGGTGGCTCCGCTCTGGTGGTGGGTCGAGGTGGGCACGACGAGCGGCGAGCCGGTGACGGGGTCGGCGATGACACGACTGCGGAGGCCGAAGACCTGCGCCACGAACTCCTCGTCGACGAGGTCCGCCGGTGCGCCGCTGCCGACGAGACGGCCGTCGCGCAGGGCGACGACGTGGTCGGCGTAGCGGGCCGCGAGGTTGAGGTCGTGCAGGACCATGACGACGGTCGTCCCCCGGCTGCGGTTGAGGTCGCGCAACAGGTCCAGGACGTCGATCTGGTGCGCGAGGTCGAGGTAGGTCGTGGGCTCGTCGAGGAGCACGACGTCGGTCTCCTGGGCGAGGGTCAGCGCGATCCACACGCGCTGTCGCTGGCCGCCGGACAGCTCGTCGACGGGTCGCTCGGCGAGCTCGAGGGTCCCGGTCGCCCGCATGGCCCTGGTGACGGCCTCGTCGTCGGCCCGCGACCACCGGCGGACCAGCGTGTGGTGCGGGTGTCGACCGCGGCCGACGAGGTCGACGACGGTGATGCCCTCGGGCACGGGCGGGCTCTGCGGGAGGAGCGCGACGTGGCGGGCGAACCCCTTGGGCCGCAGCGACCAGACGTCGTCGTGGGCGCCCTCGGAGGCGAGGTGGACGCTGCCCTCGGTGGGGCGCAACAGACGTGAGAGCCCGCGCAGGAGGGTCGACTTGCCGCAGCCGTTGGGCCCGACGACGACGGTGATCCTGCCGGCCGGCACGTCGAGGTCGAGGTGCTCGACGACCCGCCGACCGTCGTAGCAGAGGGTGAGGTCGCGGGCACGCAGGGCCGTGCCGTTCGTCGGGGTGGGGGCGAGGGTCGTGGAGGTCATGTCAGGCCTTTCCGGCTCGGCCCGCGGTGACGACGACCGCGAGCATGAGGGGTGCGCCGAGGGCGCCGGTGACGACGCCGACGGGAAGGTTGACGTCGGGGATGAGGTAGTCACCGGCGAAGTCCGACAGCACGACGACGACGGCCCCGACGAGGGCCGCCGCCCACAGCGAGGGACGCCCACCGCAGAGGCGTCGCGCGATCGGCCCCGCCAGGAAGGCGACGAACGCGATGGGACCGGTCGCGCTCGTCGCGACGGCGGCGAGGGCCACGGCGACGACGAGCCCGAGGCGAGCCCGACCTGCGGGCGCCCCGAGGGTCGCCGACAGGTCGTCCCCGAGCTCGGCGAGCCGCATCCACCGCGCGCACACCGCGAGAAGGGGCGCGAGGACGAGCACCGCGGCCGAGAGCAGCCCGATGACGGGCCACGTGGCGCGTGCGAGGCTCCCGGTGAGCCAGACGAGGGCAGCCTGCGCGTCCTGGATCGAGGTGCGCGTCATGACGAACTGGATGACGCTCGACAGGAGGGCGGCGACGCCGATGCCGACGAGCACCATGCGCTGGCCGGCGAGCGTGGTCCCCCGACCGACGGCATGCATGAGCAGCCCGACGGCCACCGCACCGACGAGGGCTGCTGCCGGCAGCCAGAGGCCCTGCGCGTCGAGGAACGTCAGGGCGATGACCGCTGCGGCGGATGCGCCGAGGCTGATGCCGATGATGTCGGGGCTCGCGAGCGGGTTGCGCAAGGTGGTCTGGAACATCGCCCCCGCCGCCCCGAACGCCAGACCCGCGAGGAGCCCCAGCAGGGCACGTGGCAGCTTGGCCTCCATGACGATGAAGGAGGCGCCCGGAGCGTCGGGCAGCGTCTCGCCCCTGAGGATGGGCAGCAGGTCGGTGAGCGCGACGACGTAGTCGCCGAGGAGCACACGGACGAGGACGGCGGCGACGGCGGCCACCGTGAAGGTCGCGATGACGAAGCGCACCCGACGCGTGGGCCGCCTGCGGGCTCGCACGACGCGGGTGAGGTCGGCGGGTTCTTCCGCGGCCACGGCACGCGGGTCGGCGCGGGCCCCGGTCGGGGCGAGCACGTCGGCGGTCACAGGCTCGCCATCCGGCCGCGGCGCACGAGCACGATGAAGAAGGGCACGCCGATGACGGCGGTCATGATGCCGGCCTGCACCTCGCTCGGCTGGGCCACGAGCCGTCCGACGGTGTCTGCGGCGAGCAGCAGGATCGGCCCGGCGGCCAGACACACCGGGATGATCCGCCGGTGGTCGGGGCCGACGACGGAGCGGGCGACGTGCGGCACGACGAGGCCGAGGAAGCCGATCGGCCCTGCGAGCGCGGTCGAGGCGCCACAGAGGACGGCGACGCCGACGGCGACGGTGGCCCGGGCGACGAGGACGTTCTCGCCGAGACCGCGGGCCAGGTCGTCGCCCAGCGCGAGGGCGTTGAGCCGGCGCACGGCGAGGAGGACGACGACGAGCCCCACGGCGAAGAACGGCAGCACGGTGACGACGAGGTCGAGCCCCCGGCCCCCGATCGTGCCGACCTGCCAGAAGCGGAAGGAGTCGAAGGACTRCTTGCTCGAGACGAGGACCCCGGACGACCAGCTCGCCAGACCGGCCGCGACGGCGGCTCCGGCGAGCGTGAGGCGCAGGGGCGATCCACGACCGGCGAGCCCGGCGAGCGCGTGGACGAGGACGGCCGCGAGACCGGCACCGGCCATCGCCCACCAGACGTAGCCGCTGAGCGAGCCCACGCCGAAGACCGAGATCGCCAGGACGACGGCCAGTCCGGCGCCGGCGTTGACGCCGAGCAGTCCCGGGTCGGCGAGGGGGTTGCGGGTCAGCCCCTGCATCGCCGCGCCCGCGACGGCGAGCGCCGCGCCGACGAGGACGCCCACGACCGTCCGGGCGACGCGAGCCTCGACGATGCCGCTGTCGGCCACGCCGTCGCCGTGGCCCGTCAGCACCTGCACGACGTCGCCGAGAGGAATCGCCTTTGATCCCAGCACGATCGACGCGACGACGGCCAGGACGAGCACGACGAGCAGGGCGAGCAGGAGGGCTGCGAGCCCCGGGAGGGTCGCGTCGCCGGAGGCCACCCGCCCCTCCCGTCCAGCGGTCTGGGTGGCGCTCATCAGGCGGCGTCGGCCTTGTCGGCCGCGGCCGCCACGAGGGGCACGAACAGCTCGGTCATGTACGGGATGGACAACGGCGTCGGCGAGCTCATCGTCAGACCGACCTTCTGGTCCTTCGTCGCGACGAGCGCCCCCGCCTTGATGGCGGGCACCTGGCCGACGAGCGGGTCCTTCGTCATGACCACGACCTCGGAGTCCTCGGTGATGTACGTGAGGAAGACGTCGGCCTCGAGCGTCGAGGCACGCTCGGCGCTGACGGTCAGGTAGAACTCCTTGGAGCCCCTGGCCTGCTCCTCGACGACCGGCGCGTTCTTCATGCCGAGCTCGGTGAGCATCTGCGGCCGGAGGTCGCTCGGGGTGTAGAAGCCGATCTGCGAGAGGTCGGTCGGGGCGACGTAGCCGTAGATGAAGGTCTTGCCGGCGAGCTGCGGATACCTCGCCTTGGCCGCCTCGAGCGCCCCGATGGTCTTCGCCTCGACGTCAGCCGCCTGCTTCGAGCGCCCGAGCGCCTTCCCGATCGTCTCGAGCGAGACCTGCCACGGCGTGCCGTAGGCGACCTCCGGGTAGGCGACGACGGGTGCGAGCTTGCTCAGCTTGTCGTACTCGTCCTTCGTGATGCCGGAGTTCGTGGCGAGGCTGAGGTCGGGCTGCAGCTGCGCGATCTCCTCGACGGGGTTGCCGTCGGCGTCGTCGAAGCGTGTCGGCGCGGTGCCGCCGAAGGTGGCCAGCTGCGCGTCGAACCAGTCCGTCGAGAGGTTCGCGTTGCCGCCCCACGTCACCGTGGGGGCACCGACGGGGGCCACCCCGAGCGCCGCCACGTGGTCGGCGTCGGACCAGCCGAGGGTGACGACCCGCTGCGGCTCCTTCGTGATGGTGGCCGTCCCGAAGGCGTCCTTGAGGGTGACGGGGTATGCCGTCGGGTCGGCTCCCGTGTCGCCGGCCCCTGCCGCTGCTGCGCCCGCGGGGGTCGGGGCGGAACCCCCGGTGGGTCCGGTGGTGCAGCCGGCGAGGACGAGCGCCGCGGCGACGGCGGCGAGGAGGGCGGTGCGAAGGCGCGACACGGGGGATCCTTCTGTCGAGTCGACGAAACATTAGGTTAGGCTTACCTTAGTAAGCCTCACCTAACTGATGTCAAACCCGGCCCGGAATGCGTCCGGCCCCGTGCGCTCGCACGGGGCCGGACGGCATACATCGTCGGCGAATCGCCTTGCGGCGGAACGGATCTCCTAGAGGGCGCCACCCAGGGTGACGCCACCGTCGATCGTCAGCGTCTGACCGGTGACCCACGACGCGTCGCTGCTCAGCAGGAAGCTGACGGCGCCCGCGACGTCCTCGGGCAGGCCGAGGCGCTTCATCGGGTAGGCGCGGACGACCTTCTCCTCGCGCCCCTCGTAGAGCGCCTCGGCGAACTTCGTCTTGACGACCGCGGGGGCCACGGCGTTGACCCGCACGTCGGGACCGAGCTCGTAGCCGAGCTCGGTCGTCAGGTGGATGAGCGCCGCCTTGGACACGCCGTACCAGCCGATGACTCCGCTCGCGCCCTGGCCGGCGACGGAGGCGAGGTTGACGACCGACCCGGGGTGGGCCTCGTCGCCGAGCCCGGCCGCGACGGCCTTCTTGATCCACGAGAAGGCGGCGACGACGTTGACGTCGAGCACCTTGCGCGCGATGTCGAGCCCGGTGTCGAGCATCGGGCCGTAGACAGGGTTGATGCCGGTGTTGTTGACGAGCAGGTGCAGCCCGCCGAACGTCTCGCGCGCCGCGCTGATGACCTCGTCCTGGTGGTCCTCGTCGGCTGCGTTGCCGGCGATGCCGAGGGCGTGCTCCGGACCGCCGAGCGTGGCGACCGCCTCGGCGAGCGCGTCCGGCTTGCGCGCCGTGATGACGACCTTGGCCCCCTCGGCGACGAGGCGCTCGGCGATGCCGAGACCGATCCCGCGGCTGGCGCCGGTGATGATCGCGACGGCACCCTCGTGGCGGCCGCCGCGTGCGTCGGCCGCCATCAGAAGCCGAGGTCCCGGCCGATGAGCTCCTTCATGATCTCGTTGGAGCCGGCCCAGATCTTCGTGACGCGGGCGTCGCGCCAGGCGCGGGCCACGCGGTACTCGTTCATGAAGCCGTAGCCGCCGTGCAGCTGGACGCAGTGGTCGAGCACGTCGTTCTGCACCTCCGAGCTCCACCACTTCGCCTTGGCGGCGTCGACGGCCGAGAGCTTGCCCTCGGCGTGGGCCGCGATGCAGTCGTCGACGTAGGCCTCGGCGACCTCGATCTTCGTCACGAGCTCGGCCATGAGGAACTTGTTGTGCTGGAAGGCGCCGATCGGCTGGCCGAACGCCTTGCGGTCCTTGGCGTACTGGATCGTCTCCTCGAGGATCGCCTTGGCGTGGGCGACGTTGGAGACGGCGGCGCCGACGCGCTCCTGCGGGAGGCGCTGCATCATCGAGATGAAGCCCATGCCCTCGGGGCCGAGGCGGTTCTCGTCGGGGACGCGGACGTTCTCGAAGAAGAGCTCGGCCGTGTCGGACTCGTCCATGCCGACCTTGTCGAGCTTGCGGCCGTTCTCGAAGCCCTCCATGCCGCGCTCGACCATGAGCAGCGTGATGCCCTTGGCACCCTTGGACGGGTCGGTGCGCGCTGCCACGATGACGAGGTCGGCCTGGTAGCCGTTGGTGATGAAGGTCTTGGAGCCGTTGAGGATCCACGAGTCACCGTCCCGGACGGCGGTCGTCTTGAGCGCGGCGAGGTCGGAGCCACCGGAGGGCTCGGTCATGGCGATGGCGCAGATGAGCTCACCGCTCGCCATGCCGGGCAGCCAGCGCTGCTTCTGCTCCTCGGTGCCGAGGTCGACGATGTAGGGCGGGCACACGTCGGAGTGGATGCCGAAGCACGAGCTCGTCGCGGCGTTGAAGCGCGACATCTCCTCGGCGACGACGGCGTTGAAGCGGTAGTCGTCGACGCCGGCACCGCCGAACTCCTCGGGGATGTCGAGGCCGAAGAAGCCCTGCTTGCCGGCCTCGAGCCAGATGTCGCGCGGGATCGACTTGCCCTCGATCATCTCCTCGGCGCGCGGCGCGAGCGTGCGGGCGACGAACTCGCGCGCGGAGGCGCGCATCGCCTCGTGGTCCTCGTCGTAGATGTTGCGGGGCATAACGTCCTCCATCGGGCGTGCTCACGGGTGCGACGCGCTGGTACCCGTCGGTAACTAAGCGCTTGCTTAGTTTCCCTCCCCTGCGGCATGCTGTCAACGTGCCGCAGCCCACCACGACCCCGCCGTCCGTCGGCGCCCGGACGTCCGACCCCGACGCCTCGACCGTCGAGCGGCTCCTGCAGGCCGCGGCCCACGCGTTCGCCGACAAGGGCTTCCACGCCACGACCACCCGTGACATCGCCTCCGGGGCCGGGCTCTCGCCCGCCGGGGTCTACGTCCACTTCGGCTCCAAGGAGGAGCTGCTCTTCGCCCTGAGCCGCAGCGGCCACGAGTCCGCGCTGCGCCTCATGCGCTCGGCCATCGCCGAGGGCTCGACGCCTGCCGAGCAGCTCGTCACCGTCATGGCGCGCTTCACCGAGTGGCACGTCGAGCAGTACCAGGTGGCCCGCGTCGTGCAGTACGAGCACCACCACCTGACCCCCGAGCACCACGCCGAGGTCCTCAAGCTGCGCAAGGAGATGGACTCCCTCGTGCGTGACGTCCTCGACCGTGGGGTGGCCGACGGGACGTTCTCCGTCGACGACAGCGCCGACACCGCGCTGGCCCTGCTCTCGATCGTCGTCGACGTGGCCCGCTGGTACTCCCCGACGATCCGACGCAGTCCCGCCGAGATCGGCGCGACGAACGCCGCCCTCGCGCTGCGGCTCGTGGGCGCCGGGCACTGAGCGTGCCCCCTCATGACCTCGGCCGTCACCGGCCACTCGGTGCTCCAGGTGCCGGTGCCGGTCCTCGAGCCGTTCGTCCTCGCCCGCACGCGGCACTACGACGCCGACTACGTCTCGGCAGACCCGGACTTCGTCCACGCGCACGTCACGGCGCTCGCGCCGTTCCTCGACCTCGAGTCCCTGACGCAGACAGCGCTCGACGTCGTCGCCGAGATCGCCGCAGCGACAGAGCCTTTCGCGTTCACACTCGAGGCCGTCGACACCTTCCCCAACGGGATCGTCCACCTGCTGCCCGAGCCGTCGGCGCCCTTCGCCACCCTCACGTCGCGGCTGCGGGAGGCCTTTCCCCAGTGCCCGCCGTATGCCGGTCGCTTCGGTGACGTCGTGCCGCACCTGACGCTCGACGCCCTCTCCGACGTGGTCACCGAGGAGTCGACCCGCAGGCTGGCCGCCCCCCGTCTCCCGGCCCGCTGCCGGGCCGAGCGACTCGACCTCGCGTGGTACGAGCCGGGCGCCTGCAGGGTGCTCCGGTCGTGGCCCCTCACCGGCGCCTGAGACGTCAGCTCGTCGTCGAGCCCAGCGCCGACGTCGGCGTCACGGGGGCGGCGCCCTCTTCGGGCGCGGCGCCGTCCTCACGCGGGGGCGCTCCCGCAGGGGCGAGGTCGATGGTCAGCCGGGGCAGGAAGAACTGGACCAAGGGGCCGATCGTCACGGCATACAGCACGGTGCCGAGGCCGACGGGTCCACCGAGCAGCCAGCCGACCGCGAGCACGACGACCTCGATGGTCGTGCGGACGAGCCGGATCGACAGCCCGGTGCGCCGCGCGAAGCCCGTCATGAGCCCGTCACGGGGGCCGGGACCGAGCTGGCTGCCGATGTAGAGGCCACCGGCGACGCCGTTGAGCACGATGCCGGAGGCGAGGAGCGCCACCCGGGCCCACATCGCCTCGGGCGGCGCGATGAGCGCGAGGCCCGCGTCGGCGGCGAGGCCGATGACGACGACGTTGGCCACGGTGCCGAGACCTGGCCACTGCCGCAGCGGCACCCAGAGCAGCAGGACGAGCGCACCGACGATGATCGTCACCTGCCCGAAGGTCAGCGACACGTGCGTGGCGATCCCGGCATGGAAGACGTCCCACGGGTCGAGCCCGAGCGTCGAGCGGATCATCATCGCCATGGAGACGCCGTAGAGCACGAGTCCCACGAGGAGCTGGACGACGCGGCGCGGGAGGCGGCCGGCACGCAGCTGCTGCCGCGGAGTGAGGTTCGCGAGGGGGACGTGACGTCTCATACCGTCCATGATGCCGACCAGTGGACTGCCTTTTAAGAGCCAGTCGTGGGACAGTGGACCGGTGCGCACCATCTCGGCCCGGTCACTGGCCCTGCTTCTCGGGTCCGGTCCTCTCCCCCGGCCGGCCTATCGCGGCCTCGCCGACGGCATCCGCCGGCTCGTCTCCGACGGACGGCTCCTCGTCGGGACGCGGCTGCCGAGCGAGCGCACGCTGACGACCGAGCTGGGCCTGAGCCGCACGACCGTCGGTGCGGCCCTCGACGCCCTGCGCGACGAGGGGTTCGTCGCGACGCGGCGCGGCTCGGGAAGCGTCGTCTGCCTTCCGGCCGGGCCCTCGGGCCTCGCGCTGTCGCAGGCCGGCCTCATCCCCACGGACGTGCCGCCCGACGTCATCGACCTCACGTATGCCGCCCTCCCGGCCGCCGCCGGTGTCACCGCGGCCTACGAACGGGCCCTTCTCGAGCTGCCGCGCTTCCTCGCGACCGCGGGCTACGACCCACGCGGGCTGCCGGAGACGCGCGCCGCGGTGGCCGACTGGTTCGAGGGCCGGGGGCTGTCCACCTCCCCCGACCACGTCGTCATCACGTCCGGTGCGCACGGTGGACTGTCGGCCGTGCTCCGCTCCCAGCTGGACATCGGTGACCGGGTCCTCGTCGAGAGCCCCACCTACCCGAACGCCATCGTGGGGGTGCGGCGTTCGGCGTACCGCGCAGTGCCCGCGCAGCTGACGGCGACGGGGTGGGACGTCGAGGCGATCGAGGTCGGGCTGCGTCAGAGCGGCGCCCGGGCGGCATACCTCATCCCCGACCACCAGAACCCGACCGGACTCGTCATGGATGCGCCCACGCGACAGGCGCTGGCCGGCGTGCTGGCCCGGGCGAACACCGTCCCGGTCATCGACGAGACGTTCGTCGAGCTCGGCCTCGAGGACCCGGACGGCGCGGCACGAGCTGCGCCCTTCGCGGCCTCCTCCCCCGCCGCCCACACCCTCGGCAGCGCCGGCAAGACGTGGTGGGGCGGCCTGCGCGTCGGCTGGGTGCGAGCACCCCGCGGCGGTGCCGAGGCCGTCATCGAGGCCCGCCACAGCCTCGACCTCGGCACGGCGATCCTCGAGCAGCTCGTCGTCACCGACCTGCTGCGGCAGGGTGAGTCCCTGCTGACCGAGCGCCGGCGCGAGGCGCGCTCCCGGCGCGACGCCCTCGTCACGGCTCTTCGCCAGCACGTCCCCGACTGGCGCCTCACGGTGCCCTCGGGCGGCCTGAACCTCTGGTGCGAGCTGCCGGAGGCCAGGGGCGACGAGCTCGCTCGGGTCGCCGAGTCCGCCGGCGTCCGGCTGGCCCGCGGTGGACAGTTCGGGGTCGAGGGCGGTTTCACCCGCTGGGTCCGGGTGCCCTTCTGCGTCGCACCCGACGAGGCCGACGAGGTCGGCCGACGGCTCGCCACCGCCTGGCAGCTCGCGCTCGGCGAACGCCCCACGACTCGCGAGGTCACGCCCCTCATCGCCTGACCGTGCCAGCGCCTCGGGGCTGCGAGACTGGCCCGGTGAGCAACGACGGAACCGGGCGCATCACCTCCTGCCGGTGGGAGCACGGCAAGGTGGTCGACGAGGGCTTCCCGCTCGAGGACGTGTCCGAGCTGCTGGGTCGCGAGGACTCGCTCATCTGGGTCGACCTGTGCGAGCCGGACCACGCCGGCCTGCGCGCCCTGTCCGCGGAGCTCGGGCTCGACCCCCACGCCGTCGAGGACGCCGTCTCCGCCGGCGAGCGACCGAAGGCGACCCGGCACGCCAAACACACCTTCCTCACCGTCTATGCCACCCGGCTCGAGCCCGGCGGCACCTCGACGGGCGCCAACGGTCCCGAGCCCCTGGGGCCGGAGTCCCGCCTGCGCACTRCACGGATCTCGGCGTTCGTGCTCCCGGGCGGCATCATCACCGTCCGCGGCACCGACGAGGTCGACATGCAGCAGGTGCTCGACCGGTGGAACGACGACCCCGAGCTGCTCGCGCTCGGCGTCGGAGCACTCGTGCACGGGCTGCTCGACACCGTCGTCGACGGGCACTTCGAGGCGATCCAGCAGCTCGACGACGCGATCGAGGACCTCGAGGACCTCCTCTTCGACGAGAGCGGCCGCATGCACGCCGTCCAGGTGCGCACCTACCGGCTGCGCAAGGAGCTCGTCGAGCTGCGACGTGTCGTGCTGCCGATGCGCGACGTCGTCAACGCGGTGCTCCGTCACCGGGGCGAGCTCGACCAGCGGCACACCGAGCTCGACGGCTTCTACGACGACCTCTACGACCACGTCCTCCGGGCTGCCGAGTGGACCGAGTCGCTGCGCGACATGGTGACGACGATCTTCGAGACCAACCTGTCGCTGCAGGACGCCCGGCTCAACACGGTGATGAAGAAGCTCACCGGCTGGGCCGCGATCATCGCCGTCCCGACCGCCGTGACGGGGTGGTTCGGCCAGAACGTGCCCTACCCCGGGTTCGGTCGGCCCTGGGGCGTCCTCTTCAGCGCGGCCGTCATCGCCGGCGTGGCCGTCACGCTCTACGGCGTCTTCCGGCGCAAGGGCTGGATCTGACGCGAGAGGACCGGGATGCGTGCATCCCGGCCCTCTCGTCGACGGCATCGCCGTCGCTCGCGGTCAGTCGCGCGTCAGCTTGCGGTAGGTGACGCGGTGCGGACGGGCGGCCTCCGGACCGAGGCGCTCGACCTTGTTGGCCTCGTAGGACTCGAAGTTGCCCTCGAACCAGTACCAGCTGGCGGGGTTCTCCTCGGTGCCCTCGTAGGCGAGGATGTGCGTCGCGACGCGGTCGAGGAACCACCGGTCGTGGGTGATGACGACGGCGCAGCCGGAGAACTCGAGCAGCGCGTTCTCGAGGGAGCCGAGGGTCTCGACGTCGAGGTCGTTGGTCGGCTCGTCGAGGAGCAGCAGGTTGCCGCCCTGCTTGAGCGTGAGCGCGAGGTTGAGACGGTTGCGCTCACCACCGGAGAGGACGCCAGAGAGCTTCTGCTGGTCGGGGCCCTTGAAGCCGAACTGCGACACGTAGGCCCGTGAGGGGATCTCGACGTTGCCGACCTTCATGTGGTCGAGGCCGTCGGACACGATCTCCCAGAGGTTCTTCTTCGGGTCGAGACCCTCGCGGCCCTGGTCGACGTAGGAGATCTTGACGGTCTCGCCGATCTTGACCTCGCCACCGTCCGGCTCCTCGAAGCCGACGATCGTCTTGAAGAGGGTCGACTTGCCGACGCCGTTGGGGCCGATGACGCCGACGATGCCGTTGCGCGGGAGGGAGAAGGAGAGGTTGTCGATGAGGACGCGCTCGCCAAAGCCCTTCTTGAGGTTCTTCACCTCGATGACCGTCGAGCCCAGACGCGGGCCCGGCGGGATCTGGAGCTCCTCGAAGTCGAGCTTGCGGGTGCGCTCGGCCTCGGCCGCCATCTCCTCGTAACGGGCCAGACGTGCCTTGCTCTTGACCTGACGACCCTTGGCGTTGCTGCGGACCCACTCGAGCTCGGTCTTGAGCCGCTTGGCCAGCTTGGCGTCCTTCTTGCCCTGGATCGTCAGTCGCTCGGACTTCTTCTCGAGGTAGGTCGAGTAGTTGCCCTCGTAGGGGTAGAGGCGACCGCGGTCGACCTCGGCGATCCACTGGGCGACGTTGTCGAGGAAGTAGCGGTCGTGGGTGACCGCGATGACGGCGCCGGGGTAGCCCTCGAGGTGCTGCTCGAGCCAGAGGACCGACTCGGCGTCGAGGTGGTTGGTGGGCTCGTCGAGCAGCAGCAGGTCGGGCTTCTGCAGGAGCAGCTTGCAGAGGGCGACGCGGCGACGCTCTCCTCCGGAGAGGTTGGTGACGGGCGAGTCCGGCGGCGGGCAGCGCAGGGCGTCCATCGCCTGCTCGAGCTGGCTGTCGAGGTCCCACGCGTCGGCGTGGTCGATGTCCTCCTGCAGCTTGCCCATCTCGGTGAGCAGCGCGTCGTAGTCGGCGTCGGGGTCGGCCATCTCGGCCGAGATCTCGTTGTAGCGGTCGAGCTTCGCCTTGATCTCGCCGGCGCCCTCCTCGACGTTGCCGAGGACCGTCTTGTCCTCGTTGAGGGGCGGCTCCTGCAGGAGGATGCCGACGGTCGCCCCGGGGGCCAGACGCGCCTCGCCGTTGCTCGGCTGGTCGAGTCCGGCCATGATCTTGAGGATCGTCGACTTGCCGGCGCCGTTGGGGCCGACCATGCCGATCTTCGCGCCGGGGTAGAAGGACATCGAGACGTCATCGAGGATGACCTTCTCGTTGTGTGCCTTGCGCGCACGGGTCATGGTGTAGATGTACTCGGCCATGCGCAGAAGGCTATCTGTCAGCGAGCGCGGCACCGAATCGGTGTCCGCGCTCGCGGACCTTGTCGACGTCAGGCCGTGAGCCGCTCGACGACCTCGTAGTCGTCGGTCTCGGGATCACCGGTGGCGAGCACCCCACCGGCGTCGTCGCGCGCACCGTCGGCCGGGTCCGCGCCGGGGTCGTAGTCGTCGTCGACGACCCCGTCCGCGTCGACGTGGGCGGGGCGCTGGTCGGCAACGGCTGGCTCGCCCTCGGCCAGGGCGCGCACGGACGCCTGGACGTCGGGGTCGGCCGTGCGGTCCTGGCCGAGCGCGGCCGCGCGGCTGACGCGCTCGAAGCTCGCGCGTCCCCACGACAGGTCGTGTCCGACGTGGTCGGCGTCGATCTCGGGCGAGGTGCGCGGCTGGCCGTCGTTGCCGACGTACTGCTTGATCGACAGGTTGCCCTCGACGATGACCGGCTGGCCCTTGCGCAGCGCCGAGGCCGCGTTGGCCGCGAGCGCGTTGAACGCGATGACGCTGTAGAAGCTCGTGTCGCCGTCGACGAAGCGACCGTCGGCAGTGCGGCGGTAGGGCGTCGTGGCGACGCGGAAGGTCGTGAAGATGCTGCCGTTGCGGCCGTGTCGCTCGACGGGCTCGGTCACGACGTTGCCGTGCACGGTGATGCGGGTCTCGTTCATCGCTGCTCCTCGGAGGGTTCCAGGGGCGGCCTCGCGCCGCCTGCACCCACCCTCGGACGCGACGGGCCCGGCCGACAGCGGGCGTCAGCCGCCTGTGGACACCAGGACACCGGGCCGAGGGGATGTGGACAGCGCCCCCTGCGCCCGGGGCGCGTCAGCCGGCTGCGGCCTCGAGGTGCTCGCGGGTCTCTCGGTGACGCAGGAGGACCTCGTCGACGGGGATGAGGATGTGCTCGTCGGCCACGGCCGCGACGGACTCGGTCAGGCGCTTGCCGACGACGGTGCGCCGGTGCCGAGCACCGACGCGCGCCCACCACCGGGACAGGATCCCGAGCCCGACACCGATCAGCACGCCGACGATGAGCATGACGAGCGGGAGCGGCAGGATGCCGACGGCGGGGGTCTCAGGGCGCGGGAGCTGCAGCAGCGCGAAGGCCCACAGCACGGCATACCAGATGAGCCCGGCCAGGGCGACGAGTCCCAGCACCCACTGGAGGATGTTGACGACGAACCACCAGACCGGGCGGCGCGCGCGCAGGGAGGTGCCGATGACGGCACGGTCGAGCGAGTCGCTCAGCGCGCCGTCGCCGCCGTCGACGGCGTCCTCGACGGCGTGGGCCCAGCGGACCGGCAGCCCCTCGGACGCGTCGCGCACGAAGCTGCGCGTGGCGAGGTCGACGGCAGAGGCGGTCGACACGGTCGGGGCCGGGATCGACGACCGGCCGAGCACGGCGCGCACGTCGGCGCCGTCGATCTCGACGGGGATCGGCGGCCGTCCGCCGGTGCGGTCGAGACGGAGACGACGGAGCGGGTCCGAGGCGAAGCCCTTCGTCCATCGGGCGAAGAGCCAGCCGGTGTGCGCGAACGCCTCGCGACGGTAGTCGCGCGCGACGGCGTCGAGCACGATGGGGACACCCGCTGCGCGAGCCAGCGAGGCGTCGAGGGCCTCGCGCGGGACACGGCCCACGTCCGCCTCGGAGTCGGCGACCCCGGGACGCAGCTTCGTCGCGGCACCGACGACATCGGCCTTGAGGCGCTGACGCGAAGCAGCATGTCCGGCAACGGCATTCGCCAGTCGCTGCTTGAGCTCGGGAATCCCCTGACCGGTCAGGGTGGAGGTCGCGAGCACCTTGGCGTCGGCGACTCCGTCGGCCAGGAGGAGCTTCGTGAGGTCCTGGGTGAGGACCGTGACACCCTCGGCGGTCAGACGGTCGGCCTGGTTGAGCACGCCGAGGGTGACGGCGTCGTGGTGCGACAGGAGGCTCACGAACTCGTCGTGCAGTCGGGCGTCGGCGTACTTCTGCGGGTCGGTCACCCAGACGAAGACGTCGACGAGCTCGAGCACGCGCTCGGCCTCACGACGGTGCTCGAGCTCGCGGGAGTCGAAGTCCGGCAGGTCGAGGAGCACGAGCCCGTCGAGGGAACCGGCGACCTGGACGGGCCCGTCCCCCGCACCGGCCGACGTGTCGACGACGTGACGGGAGGCCACCCCCAGCCACTCGAGCAGCTCGGACGCGTCGGCGTCGCCCCAGAGGCCGGCCGTCGGGCGGGAGGTCGTCGGGCGACGGGCACCGATCGTGGCGACGTCGGCGCCGACGAGGGCGTTGAAGAGCGAGGACTTGCCGCTGCCCGTCGCCCCGGCGAGCGCGACCACCGTGTGGTCACCGGCGATGCCGGAACGCTCGACGGCCCGGTCGACGACCCGTCGCGCGACCTCGACGCCCGAGGGGTCGAGCTCGTCGGCACCCGACACGAGCGCCATCGACAGCTCGGTCGTGCGCGTGCCCAGCTCAGCCGCCGAGACCGTCGCCACCCGGGCGCGGCCCATCCTGATCGGGCTCATCGCGCTGCCTTGACTGCGGCACCGGCCGCGGACAGGTGCTCGGTCTGGTCGGTGTCGACGTGCAACGTCGTGACAGCTCCTTCGTAGCGGGCGAGCTCGGCGGCATACAGCGCGTCGACGCGCGCGGTGAGCTGCTCGCGGGCCTGGCGCGCGAGCTCTCGGACAGCCTGGTCGCCGAAGACGGCCTCGAGCAGCTTCTGGCCGACGACGGCCGTGCCGCCCGCGATGCCGACCTCGGCGCCCGTGATCCCAGCCGTGCTCGCGAAGGTCACGAGCATGAGGACCACGCCGAGACCGTTGACGCCGTAGGCCATGATCCGGGCCGTCGTGCGGCGGTCGCGACCCTCGTCGCGGACCATCTGGAGGATGTCGCCCTGCCAGTCGCGGACGAGGCGCTGGATCCGCTGGTCGAGGTCGGTGCCCGAGCGCGCGAGGGTCGGGTCGGCGGTGAGCAGCTGGTCGCCGCCGGGCAGGGTGCGCCACGAACGCGAGATGGCGCCCGCCGCGAGCTCGGCGCGGTTGACCACGAGGGACTCCACACCGGACTGGAGCGCCTCGCCGAGGTGGTCGGCCCGGGCCGGCTCGCCCTTGAGGAACGACGTGAACCGGTCGCGCACCCTCGAGACGGTCGACTCGACCTGCCGGAAGAACTCTCCCGTGCCGACGAACTCCTGCCACCGGGCGAGCACCTCGCCGCGGAGCAGGGTGCCGTCGAGCATGCCCGCGTGGACCTGCGCCCTCGCCTCGTCGTAGGCCGCTGCGGCCGCGTCGACGAGCGCCCGGCCCGCCGCGGTCTGGTCCTCGGAGGCGGCCACGAGCGACTGGGTGCGGGTGTCGAGCGAGACGAGCGCCCCCTGGAGCGTCTGGCGCACGACGTCGGCGCGAGCCTGCGCATCGCCGGCGAGAGCCGCGAGCCAGCCCCGCAGCCGTTCGGTCTGGTCGGCGGGCAGCAGGCCGTCGACCAGCTCGGACTCGACGACCGTGAAGATCGGCGCCTGGTCGAGCCCCTGCTCGCGCAGCATCGACGCGAAGTGCGTGCGGATCTCGTCGACGGCGGCGGCGGGCACGCGGTCGAGGACGACGGCGACGGCGGTGCCGCGTTCGAAGGCCTCGCGCAACAGCTCCCACGGGACGGCGTCGGCGTAGCGGGCGGCCGTCGTGACGAAGACCCAGAGATCGGCGGCCGCGAGCAGCTGCGTCGCCAGGTCACGGTTGGCCTCGACGACGCTGTCGATGTCGGGCGCGTCGAGCAGGGCCAGCCCGGCGGCGACCTCGTCCGTCGAGACGAGGCGCACCGCGCCCGGGCCGTCCGACGACGAGTGGCGACCGGTGATGCGGGCCAGGGTCGGCAGGATGCGCGGACCCGAGAACCACGCGGCGTCGGAGGGGTGGTGGATGAGCACCGGCGAGCGGGTCGTCGGCCGCAGGACGCCGGGCAGGGTCACCTCGCGCCCGACGACGGAGTTGACGAGCGTCGACTTGCCGGCGCCGGTCGAGCCGCCGACGACGGCGAGGAGCGGGGCGTCGAGCGAGGTCAGGCGCGGGATGACGTAGTCGTCGAGCTGGTCGAGCAGACGGGTGCGCGCGAGGCGCGCAGCCGGGGCCGACGACAGGTCGAGGGGCAGGGAGGCGTCGGAGACGGCAGACCGAAGTGCCTGAACGCTCGCGAGGAGACGGGCATTGCCCACCCCTGAATCACCTGCCACGCCCGTATCCTTCCGTGTCGCACTGGCACAACCAAACTGAAAGGCGGCGCGCCTCTACGACATACCCCGAGTCGTGACCTGAGAGTGCCACGCGGGCACCGGATCCGCCCGGTGGACACGGGCGTCCGGCCGCTCACTCGTCCGGCCGACCGGCCCGTTCCCGGCGCTCGGCCGCCACGGCTCGGGCGACGTTGCCGTGGAGGTGGTCGGCACCGAGCCGTTCCATGACGCCGTCGAGCTCGAGCGTCGACCGCACCGAAGCCTTGAGCCTGGCCAGCCGCAAGACGACCCCGGAGTCCTCGGCCAGATCGAGCACGTCGGCCAGCTTGGCCGACCCCTGGGAGTCGACGTAGTCGATGCCGCCGCAGTCCAGGACGATCCCCTTGACAGCCGGGTCCTCGTGGATGACCTCACGGACGCGGTCCTCGAGGGCGTCCGACGTGGCGAAGAACAGGCCGCCGTCCATCCGGATCACCACGATGCCGGGGACCGTCTCACCGTCGGGGTGGTCGGCGAGGTCGCGGTAGACGTCCGTGCCCGGCTCGCGTGCGAGCGTCGGGATGTGCGGTCGGGTGGAGACCTTGATGAGCCAGAAGATCGACAGCGCCACCCCGATGATGACGCCGGCCAGCACGCCGAAGACGAGAGCGCCGAGCAGCGCCGCGACGGCCACCGCGAAGTCGAAGCGCTTGACACGGAAGAGGCGTCGCATCTCCGGGAGATCCATCATCCCCATGACGACGGCCTCGATGATGATGGCGGCCAGCACCGGCTTGGGCAGGTCGGAGAAGAGTGGCGCCAGGAGCAGCAGCGTCAGGAGGACCGCGAATCCCGTGGTGAGCGAGGCCAGCCCCGACTTGGCGCCGGAGTGGTCGTTGAGCGAGCTCGCCGACAGGCTGGTCGAGACGGGCATCCCCTGCAGGACGCCCGAACCGGCGTTGGCGAACCCCTGCGCGACCGACTCCTGGTCGATGTCGATCTGGTAGCGGTGCTTGGCGGCGAAGGCGCGCGCGTCGCCGGCGGTCTGGGAGAAGCCGATCAGCACCAGGGCGAAGGCCGCCACGGCCCCGACGCCGACGTGGTCCCACATCAGCTGCATGTCGGGCAGGACGAGGGTGGGCAGACCTCTCGGCACGTCTCCGACGAGGGCGACGCCGTGGTCACCCAGACCCAGTAGCCACGAAGCGAGCAGACCGCCGACCACCAGCACGAGCGCACCCGGCACCTTCGGCGCGACGACGCGCAGACCGAAGACGACGGCCAGCGAGAGGACGCCCACCAGCACCGTCGTGCCGTGCGCGTCGCCGAGCGTCGTGAACCACGACCGCAGCTCCTGGAGCGGGTTGCTCCCCGACACCTTCGTGCCGGTGAGCTTCGGCAGCTCGCCGATGACGACGTCGATCGCGGCCCCGAAGAGGAATCCGGTGACCACGGCACGGGAGAGGAACTGGGCGATCCACCCCATCTTCAGCACCGCGACGAGCAGGTAGAGGACCCCGGACGCGAGGGTGATCCCCGCGACGAACGACGCGACGGCCTTCTCGTCGACGATGCCGGCCGCGAGGACGGCGCTCGCCGCGACGGCCGCGAGTCCCGAGCTCGGCCCCACCGAGATCTGCCGGCTCGTGCCGAAGATCGCGTAGAGGATCGCCCCGGCGGCTGCCGCGTAGAGGCCGTTCTGCACGGGAATCCCTGCGATGCCGGCATAGCCGAGGTTCTTCGGGACGACGAGCGCGAGGACGGTGACGCCCGCGATGAGGTCTCCCCTGAGCCAGCGGCGGTCGTACGAGCGCAGCCAGCCGATGATGGGGATCCTGCTGACTCCCGAGGCTCGATCCGACATGAGCGCGCCGCCCTCCCGTCAGGCGCGCGGACGACACCGGGGCGGTGCGATCCATCACACGCCGGCTGACGCCACCAGCATCGCAGCCGACGACGGAGCGCGCCGAGTATTCCGGCAGGCCGGTGCACAGTGCCCCCGGCAGGACTCGAACCTGCGACCAAGAGATTAGAAGGCTCTTGCTCTATCCGCTGAGCTACAGGGGCGGGTCGCCCGATCCGGGCGCCGTCCAATGATAGGCACCGCTAGGCGCCGCGCCGGCTCAGGTCACGGGCGAGCCGACGAAGTCACGACGGTGCGACGTGATCGCCTCGAGCAGCACCATCTCGCGCTCCGACGCCCCGTCCTCGGCGGTGCCGTGGACGAGCCGCGAGCGCAGCAGCGCCAGGTCGCTCGCGCTGTCCTGGAAGGCGTCCATCGACCGCTTCGCAGGACGACCGCCGTTCTGCCGCGCCCAGGCCCGCGCCGCACGACGCAGCCGCAGGTGGGAGAGCATCGTGACCTCGGCGTGGGTGAGCCAGCCGGCGTCGGCGTACGGCGAGAGGTAGCGACCGATGAGCCGACCCTCCCGCCGACGCAGCCAGAGGAGGAAGCCGATGAAGGCGAGGAAGAGCGGCACCTGGTAGGAGACGTACGCCGCGAAGAAGCCGTCCATCCCGGCGAGCGCCGAGAGGTTCCAGAGGCCGTGGAGCAGCATGGCGCAGAACCACCCGGCGAGGATCGAGACGACGCGCACCACCGGACGTCGGGCGGACACGGCGATGCCGATCCCGATGCCGGTCAGCGACGTGAAGAGCGGGTGACCGAACGGACCCATGAGCCCACGGACGAGGAAGGTCGACGTCAGGCCCTCACCGCCGTACTCGTTGTAGGCCTGCCCGAGGTAGAGGATGTTCTCACTGAAGGCGAAGCCCGCCCCGATGAGCCCGGCGTAGACGATGCCGTCGATGATCCCGTCGAACTCGCGCCGACGGAACAGGTAGATGAGCAGGATGCCCAGCCCCTTGAGCGTCTCCTCGGTGACCGGCGCGAGGTACACGGCACCCGTCTCGAGCGGGTCGGTCCAGCGCGCCTCGACGAGCATCTTGAGGCCGAAGGTGTTGAGGAAGAAGGCACCGACGACGGCGACGAGCGCCCCCCAGAGGAAGGCGAAGACGATGTACCGCGCCGGCTCCGCCTCGTAGCGGTCGAGCCAGAGGAAGGTCGGCACGATGACGAGCACCGGGATGATCGCCATGAGCGCCGACGTGACGATCGTCTGGGTCGTGAGCCGGTCGCCGAGGATGCCGAGCAGGATGAGCAGGCAGACGAGGAAGACCGATGCCGCGACGCCGATGGTGAGCGCGGTGCGGAGCATCGGCCGTCGGGTCGGGTTGCGCGCCGGACTCCATTGCTGCGCCTGCCCGCCCGGGCTCGCGCCAGTCCCCTGTGTCGTCACGTCCCCTGAGGTCATGAGGGCAGGCTAGTGCAGCGCTGTGGCCGCCGACCGGGGCTCGTCCCCCTCAGCCTCTATGGTGGACCGGTGAGTGACACCAACCACCGAGCCATCGCCGACCGGATCATCTGGATCGACTGCGAGATGACGGGCCTGTCCCTGAAGTCCGACGCCCTCGTGGAGGTGGCCGCCCTCGTCACGGACTTCGAGCTCAACCAGCTCGGCGACGGCATCGACGTCGTCGTCAAGCCGCCGGACGAGGCCCTCGAGCAGATGGACGACTTCGTCCGCGACATGCACACCAGCTCGGGCCTCATCACCGAGCTCGACTCCGGGGTCACGCTCAAGGAGGCCGAGCACATCGTCCTCGACTACGTCCGCACCTTCGTCCCCGAGCCGCGCAAGGCCCCGCTCGGCGGCAACACCGTCGCGACCGACCGGGGCTTCCTGTCGCGCGACATGCCCGTGCTCGAGTCCTACCTGCACTACCGCATCATCGACGTCAGCTCGATCAAGGAGCTCTCGCGCCGGTGGTATCCCCGGGTCTACTTCAACGCCCCCAAGAAGTCCGGCGGGCACCGGGCGCTCGCCGACATCCGCGAGTCGATCGCCGAGCTGCGCTACTACCGCCAGGCGGTTTTCGTGCCGCAGCCCGGCCCCGACAGCGCCACCGCCAAGGCGCTCGCGTCGCCTCACGTCATCGAGCACTGAGCGCTGTGGAGCAGCCCTTCGGGCGATGGCGTATGCCGTCAGCGGTGCCGTCGACGGGGTGGTCACGAGCACCTCACGAGAGCCTGTAGCATTGTCGACGCCGTGACACGGCGCCGAGCCCTCGGGCCCGGCTCGTGTTGTGCATGGTGGGTGTAGCTCAGCTGGTAGAGCACCTGGTTGTGGTCCAGGTGGCCGCGGGTTCAAGTCCCGTCACTCACCCCAACGGTCCTGCTCGTCAGGATGAACGCATGGCCCGGCTCCCCGAGGGGAGCCGGGCCGTGCTGCATCTCGGACCGGTCCCGGGCTGAGGCAGTCCGGCGCCGATAGGCTCGTCCCAGCCGCTCACACCGGCCCGCAGCCCGCAACGCTGCTCTGCGGTCGCTTCCCCGACGACCCCGAGGTGACCCATGAACGACCCGAGCGAGCCGTCGGTGGACGCGCGGTTCTCACCGTCTGCCGGTCAGACCCTGGGCGTCGAGTGGGAGATCGGTCTGCTCGACCCGGCCACGCTCGACCTCACCTCGCGCGCCGTCGAGCTGCTCGGCCTCGCCAACGGGCCCGAGGACACGGGTCACGCCCGACCGACGAAGTCGCGGTCGACCGTGACGCAGGAGCTGCTGCGCAACACCGTCGAGATCGTCACCGGCGTCTGCGCGAACGCCGAGGAGGCAGCCGCGGACCTCGCCGACGGACTGGGGCGCGTCCAGCGCGCGGCCTCCGAGCTCGACGTCCTGCTCTACGGCGGCGGGGCGCACCCGTTCGCCCGGTGGGAGGACCAGCAGGTCACCGAGGGCCAGCGCTACGCGACCCTCATCGACCGCACCCAGTGGTGGGGCCGGCAGATGGTGATCTTCGGGGTCCACGTCCACGTCGGCGTCCGATCCGCCGCGAAGGTCTGGCCCCTCGTCAATGCCCTGCTGACCTACCACCCGCACCTCACGGCCCTGTCGGCGTCCTCCCCCTACGGCTCGGGGGCCGACACCGGCTACGCGAGCAACCGCACGATGCTCTTCCAGCAGCTGCCCACGGCCGGCCTGCCCTTCCAGTTCGAGACGTGGGCGCAGTATCGCGCCTACCTCCACGACGTCTTCACGACCGGGGTCGTCACCGACGCGAGCGAGCTGCGCTGGGACGTCCGGCCGTCGCTGCGCCTCGGCACCATCGAGGTCCGGGCCTGCGACGGCTTCTCGCGCCCGCAGGACGTGGCCGCCGTCGCCGCCCTCATCCACTGTCTCGTCGCTCACCTCGAGCACCAGCTCGACGAGGGCGTCCTCGCACGCCCACTGCCCCCGTGGCACGTGCAGGAGAACAAGTGGCGGGCGGCCCGCTACGGGCTCGACGCGATCATCATCCGCGACGCCGACAACGCCGAGGTCCACGTCGTCGACGACATCCACGACCTCCTCGAGCAGCTGCAGCCCACCGCGCGGCGCCTCGCGTGCACGCGTGAGCTGACAGGGATCGAGGACATCCTGCGCGACGGCGCCGGCTACCAGCGGATGCGCGCGGCCGTCATGGACGACGGCGCCGGCGACCTGCGGGCCGCCGTGCGCGCCATGCTCGTGTCAGACGGCCCGTGACGTCCGACGGCGGCCCGGCGGGAGACCGCCGCCGCTACTCCCCGACCGTCGCCATCGCCGTGTGTGCGGTCTCGCCGTCGGTGTCGGGCGGGAGCACCGTGAGGACGAGCCTGCCGTAGTTGCTCAGGGACAGCAGGACGTGGTCGGGGAAGCGACTGTGCTCGAACCAGCCCAGGTGCGTGATCCCGATCGGGCTGCGCACCGTGCGAGGTCCGTCCTCCCACCCGGCACGCTCGTAGCCGAACCGTGCGATCCGAGCGCGGGTGCGGTCGTGCACGGCGACGTCGAGCAGCGGCACCTCGACGCGCAGGTCGCTCGACCTCGGCCACCACACACCGTCGGAGGCACTCACCCCCGGATGGGGCGACAGGGCGAGGCGACTCGTGAGGTCGTCGGGCGGTGGCCCGGCGGCGGCCTCCGGTAGGGAGGTGTCGGTGGGCGGGGACAGGGGCATGGCGTTCACGGTGGCTCCTCCGGGAGCATGACGAGATGGGTGGCCGCGGCTCGCTCGTCACTTCCTGCCCTGGAGGACCGACGCCGCGCAAGGGTCGGGTCCTCTCCTGCCGACGGGGCACCCTGACCGGGTGACCCTGTCTCCACTTCAGCGTACGCCCGCGGCGCCGCACCGGCGCCTCCGCGGCATACCGCACAATGGGGTCATGCTCATGGGGAACAAGAAGGCCCAGCGGATCACGGTCGGTGTCATCATCGGCGTCATCGTCGTCAGCCTCGCGCTGTCACTCATCTCGACGGCGAGCGCGACCCCGTAGTCACGCGAATCCGCCCGCAGCACCGGGCCGCCCGGCCCCTGCGAGGGCCCAGGCGCGGGACTCGGGACACCTCCGGGCGACCGATTTTGTCCCGGCGCGGGACGGCTGCTAACGTTTCCCCTCGTTGCGCCGCTAGCTCAATTGGCAGAGCAAGTGACTCTTAATCACTGGGTTCGGGGTTCGAGTCCCTGGCGGCGCACTTCAAGACCCCCGTTCGGAGCGATCCGGACGGGGGTCTTCCCTTTGTCCCTCTTGATTCGCGTATCAGGCTGACAGCGCCGCGCCTCCCTTGGACGATGGAGGTTACACCCGGGGCGCGGGTGACCGCGTCGCCGGCTCGAGGGGAGATGCGATGAGCGGCTGGGACGACGAGCTGGACCGAGGCGACCAGGGCGAGCGGGAGGTCATGCCCGACCTGCCGTGGACCGAGGAGCCCCCACCGCCGGGCGGCGGCGACCGCGGCGTCACCGTTCGCGGGCCGGGAGCGAGCGTCGGCAAGGCGCGCGCCTTCACGACGTACCTTCCGGTCGGGATGTGCTGCAACTTCGTGTGGAACTGCATCGCCGCTCCGCACACCTTCGGGCTGGCCGACGCCAACGCCGCCTGGGCACGCGCGGCGCAGCGCCGCGGTGGTACCGACGCCCCTGCGGGCGCCCCCGTCTACTGGGCGGGCGGCAAGCACGGCCACATCGCCCTGTCCGTCGGCGCAGGCCGGGTCCGTTCGACGGACTGGCCCGCCAAGGGCAAGGTCGGCGAGGTCGACATCGACGTGATCACGAAGGCCTGGGGCATCACCTACCGAGGCTGGTCGGCCGACTTCGCGGGCACCGCGATCCCCGGGCTGGGCGCGGGCCAGACCGCGCTGGCCGGAAGTGGCGGTGCCGTCGACGACGAGGCGATCCGGCCGGGCAAGCGCAACCCCTCGGTCCGGCGCTTCAACAAGGCGCTGTGGGACTCGATGCCCGCCGACTACCGCGCCTCCCACCAGAAGGTGTGGATGAGCGAGGCCTCCGACCTCTACGGACCGGTGTCGCAGCAGGTCTGCTTCGACAAGTACGTCATGCTCAACCAGAAGGACGCGAAGAAGTGGCCGCTGCCGAGCAAGCCGGTGTGGCCCGGTCCGGGACTGCTGCGCAAGCTCGGGCTGCGCCCCGACTGACGCCCGACCGACGCCCGACCGACGGAGCGAGCCTCAGAGGTAGAGGCCGGTCTGGCCGTCCTCGACGCGTCGCGCCGCGACGGCGTGGATGTCGCGCTCGCGGAGCAGGACGTAGTCCCTGCCGTGCAGCTCGACCTCGCCGCGGTCCTCGGGGTCGAAGAGGACGCGGTCGCCCAGCTCGACCTGGCGCACGTTGGCGCCGGTGGCGACGACCTCGCCCCACGCGAGGCGCTTGCCCACCGACGCGGTCGCGGGGATGAGGATGCCGCCGCCGGAGCGCCGCTCGCCCTCGTTCTCGAGGGAGACGAGGACGCGGTCGTGCAGCATCCGGACGGGCAGTCGGGCCGCCGCTGCGGCAGCATCCTTCCTGGCCACGGCAGTGGGTGGGCCGGCCGGCCGGATCAGCGCCGGCGACGCAGGAAGCCGACGGCGACCACGACGACGACGGCTGCCGCCACGACGGCGCCGATGCGCTCGATACGCAGCTCGCCGTCCTCGGTGTGGGTGGCCGCGGCGAGGCGCAGCCTGAGGCCCTGCACCTGACGCTGGGCGATGACCTGCGGCTGGGCACGGTAGGCCAGCTCGTTGACGGTGCCCTCGAGGCGCGCGCGGGCGGCCTGGATGTCCTGCTCGATCCGTACGGTGTCGCTCATCTGGCTTCCTTTCGGGGGACGGTTGCGACTCTAGTCGGCGATGCCGAGGTCGCGACGGAGCTTGGCGACGTGGCCGGTCGCCTTGACGTTGTAGAACGCGTGGCTGACCTTGCCCTCCTCGTCGACGACGAACGTCGACCGGATGACGCCCTCGACGGTCTTGCCGTAGAGCTTCTTCTCACCCCAGGCGCCGTATGCCGTGTGGACCGCGAGGTCCTCGTCGCTGAGCAGCGGGATGGTGAGGTGGTCGCGCTCGCGGAACTTCGCCAGCTTGGCCGGCGTGTCCTTGGAGATGCCGACCACCTCGTAGCCGTCCTTCTTCAGCGAGTCCAGCGACTCGCTGAAGTCGCACGCCTGCTTGGTGCAGCCCGGCGTCATGGCGGCCGGGTAGAAGTAGACGATGACCTTGCGGCCCGCGAAGTCGGCGAGGCTGACGGTCTGGCCGGTGTCGTCGGTGAGGCTGAAGGCAGGCGCCTGCTCGCCGGGCTCGAGTCGTGCGGTCACGATCTGCTCCTTCGTCGTCATGTCTGCGGGGCTCGTACCCGTTCCGGACACGAGGTCGGTCCGGCTGGTGCGGACGGCGGGACTCGAACCCGCACACCTAGGGCACAGGAACCTAAATCCTGCGTGTCTACCAGTTCCACCACGTCCGCTCGCGGGGTGCGCGGCCCCCACTGTAGTTGGCGTCGCCCGGGTATCAGGAGCCGCCGTCCGCGCTCCGTCTCCCATGACCCACGGACGAGGAGGTGCGTCATGGACAGGACGAACGCATCGGTCGGGGCCGCGCTCGACACGACGACGTGCCCGGAGTGCGGAGCCCTCGCCGAGGTGACGGAGCGCGCGGTGCTCGAGAGCACCGACGGGCCCGTCGAGCATGCACGGATCCTCTGCGTGGCCCGGCACTGGTTCCTCCTGCCGGCCGCGTCCCTGTCGAGCCCACCCGCACGCTCACCGGTCAGGACTAGCCTGCGCTCATGAGGCGCAACATCGGCACGGGCGGTCCGTGGGAGGGCGTCGTCGGCTACTCGCGGGCCGTCCGCGTCGGGGACACCGTGCACGTGGCGGGGACCACGGCGATCCGCGAGGGCCGGGTCGTCGCGCCCGGCGACGCGTACACGCAGGCGAAGGTCGCGCTCGAGATCGTCGTCGAGGCGCTCGCGGAGTGCGGGGCCTCGCCCTCGGACGTCGTGCGGACCCGGATGTTCGTCACCGACATCCGTGACTGGGAGTCGGTGGGTCGCGCGCACGGCGAGGTCTTCGCCGACGTGCGGCCGGCCGCGACGATGGTCCAGGTGACCGCCCTCATCGATCCCGACCTGCTCGTCGAGATCGAGGCCGAGGCCGTCGTCGGCTCGGGGACCCCCGGCGTCACTCCACCCTGACGTTGACGGCGTGGATGCCGGTGGCGCCGTCGGGTGCGGGCGGCTCCTCGAGCGGCGACTGCACCTGCCCCTTGGCGTCGTAGGCGCGCACGCGGATGTCGTGGCTGCCCGGCGTCGCGTCCCACTCGTAGACCCACTGGCGCCACGTGTCGATGCTCGCGTCGGCGGCGAGGCGAGCCTCGGTCCAGGGCTGCTGGTCGACCTGCACCTCGACCTTGGAGATGCCGGTGTGCTGCGCCCACGCGACCCCTGCGACGGCGACCGTGCCGGCCTTGACGCTCGCCCCGGCCTTGGGGACGTCGATGCGCGAGGCCGTCTTGATCGGTCCGGTCGCCGACCAGCCACGCGGCGTCCAGTAGGCCACGTCGGCGGCATACGTCGTCACCTTGAGCTCGGTGACCCACTTCGTCGCCGAGACGAAGCCGTAGAGGCCCGGCACGACGACACGCACGGGGAAGCCGTGCTCGAAGGGCAGCGGCTCGCCGTTCATCCGGATCGCGAGCAGGGCGTTGCGGTCGTCGGTGAGCGCGCCGAGCGGGGTCGAGGCGGTGAAGCCGTCGGTGCTCGTCTGGAGCACCATGTCGGCACCGGCCTTGGGGCCGGCCATCGCGAGGAGCTCGCGCACGGGCCAGCCGGTCCAGACGGCGTTGCCGATGAGGTCGCCCCCGACCTCGTTGGAGACGCACGTCAGGGTGACCAGCGCCTCCTGCATCTGCTTGCCCTGCAACGTCTTCCAGTCGATCTCGACCTCACGGTCGACCATGCCGGTGACCTTGAGCTTCCAGTCGTTGGCGTCGATGCGCGGCACGACGATCGCCGTGTCGATCCGGTAGAAGTCGGCGTTCGGGACGATGTACGGCGTCAGACCCGGCACCTTGAGATCGGCGCCGGCGGGGATGGCGAGCTTCGTGCCCTTGAGCGGCGTGCTCTTGAGCGCGTCGCGCGAGACCGTGGCGGCCGCCGAGTCGCCCCCGAGGTAGCTGCCGGCGTATGCCGCGACGGCGCCGACCGCTCCCCCGATGACCCAGCGTCGGCCGGGACCGGCAGCGCCCGTCGAGCTGGACGAGGGGGCCGAGGCGCGGCTGAGGAACCAGATGCCGGCAGCGGTGCCGAGGATCGTGGGCAGGACGTCTGCCGGGCCGGCGCCCGGACGGGTGAGCACCGCGGCCGCGCCGACGACCCCGACGACGGCGAAGACGACGAGGCCGGCGACGAGGTGGCGGCTCGCGAGCACGCCGACCGCGGCGCACGCCAGGGCGAGCACGACGACGGTGCCGACGAGCAGGGCCCGCTTGTCGTTGGTGCCGAAGGTCGCGATGGCGAAGTCCTTGAGCCACGGCGGCGTCCGGTCGATGAAGGCCCCGCTGACCGCCGCGATGGGGGCCGGCTGGCCCGAGGACTGGCCGACGGCCGTCAGCAGCGCTGCGGCGAGCGTCGCCAGCCCGACCGTGAGCAGCCCGGCCACCAGCCCGTCGACGGCGCCCCACCAGAGCGGACGGGCCGGCTGCTGTGGGGCGGTCTCGGGACGGGTTGCCGGGCTGGTGGTGGTCATGGCCTCAGGTGCTCCTTCAGGTGTGGCACGAGTGCACGGAAGGCGAGCGCCCGGTGCGAGACGTGGTTCTTCTCGTCGGCGTCGTACTCCGCCAGTGTGCGTTCGTTGCCGTCCGGCTGGTCGGATGGCAGGAAGATCGGGTCGTAGCCGAAGCCGTTGGTGCCCCGCGGCTCGCGGCCCACGGTGCCGGGGAAGCGCCCGAGCTCCGCGGCCGAGCGTCCGTCCGGCAGCACGATGGCAGCGGCACAGACGAAGGCGGCGGCGCGGTGCTCGTCCCGGACGTCGCCGAGCTGTGCGAGGAGCAGCTCGAGGTTGGCGCGGTCCCCGCCCCCACCCGACCAGCGGGCGCTGAAGATGCCGGGCGAGCCGCCGAGCACGTCGACGGCCAGGCCGGAGTCGTCGGCGAGGGCGGGCAGGCCCGTCACATGGGCCGCGGACGCGGCCTTGAGGATGGCGTTCTGCTCGAACGTGACGCCGTCCTCGACGACGTCCGGCGCGTCGGGGAAGCCGTCGAGACCGACGATCTCGAGCCCGAGGTCGGCGCTCACGTCGGCGAGGATCTCGCGCAGCTCCTCGACCTTGTGGGCGTTGCGCGTGGCGAGGACGACCTGCGTCACGGGGCAACCTCCCCGGCCAGGGCGGCGTGCTGCCGCTCGGTGAGGTCGGCGCAGCCCTTCGTGGCGAGGTCGAGCAGCTGGCCGAGCAGGTCGCGGTCGAAGGGCGCACCCTCGGCAGTGCCCTGGACCTCGATGAAGCGGCCGTCGCCGGTCATGACGACGTTCATGTCGGTCTCGGCGGTCGAGTCCTCGGGGTAGTCGAGGTCGAGGACGGCACGGCCCTCGACGATGCCGACGGAGACGGCTGCGACCGAGCCGGTCAGCGGCTGGGCCTTCTTGCCGACGAGGCCCTGGGAGCGGGCGTGCTCGACGGCGTCGGCCAGGGCCACGTACGCGCCGGTGATGGCGGCGGTGCGGGTGCCGCCGTCGGCCTGCAGCACGTCGCAGTCGAGGACGATGGTGTTCTCGCCCAGGGCCTTCGTGTCGATGACAGCGCGCAGGCTGCGCCCGATGAGGCGGCTGATCTCGTGGGTGCGGCCGCCGATGCGGCCCTTGACGCTCTCGCGGTCGGAACGGGTGTTGGTGGCGCGGGGCAGCATGGCGTACTCGGCGGTGACCCATCCGGTGCCCTTGCCCTTGAGCCAGCGCGGGACGCCCTCCGTGAAGGACGCCGCGCACAGCACGCGCGTGCGCCCGAACTCGACGAGGACGCTGCCCTCCGCGTGGTCGAGCCAGTTGCGGGTGATCCGCACCTCTCGGGTCTGGTCGGGGGCACGGCCGTCATGTCGGTCAGTCATGCCCACGAGGCTAGCCATGACTCCACGCTAGGCCTCAATCGCGGGTGCGGGGACGGGCCCGGACGGCTCGTTCGTGAACCGTAAGGACCCGTCCCCGCGGCGCGATGACGGGCCGATCAGTCGAGCGTCTCGGCCGAGAGTCGCTCGACCTCGTCGGCCGACAGCTCGAGGTCGACGGCCTGCACCGAGTCCTGGATGCTCTCCGGACGGGAGGCGCCCGGGATGGGCACGACGGTCGGCGCGAGCGCCAGCTCCCATGCGAGGGCCACCCGCTGCGGGCTCACGTCGTGGGCCTTCGCCACCTCCGCGAACGCGTCGTGCCGGCTACCGAGGTCACCAGCCCTGCTGATGCCGCCCAGCGGGCTCCACGGCAGGAAGGCGATGCCGAGCTCGGCGCACAGGTCGAGCTCCGCGCGGCTGCTGCGGACGGCCGGCGAGAACTGGTTCTGCACCGACACGAGGCGGCCGCCGAGCACGTCCTGCGCCTCGCGGATCTGGGCCGGGTCGGCGTTGGAGATGCCGGCCATCTCGATGACGCCCTCATCGAGCAGGTCCACGAGCGCACCGACGGACTCGGCATACGGCACGTCGGGGTCGGGCCGGTGGAACTGGTAGAGCCCGATGGCGTCGCCGCCGAGCCGCTGGAGCGAGGCCTTGGCGGCCTCCTTGAGGTGGTCGGGGCGCCCGTTCTGGGTCCAGGACCCGTCCCCCGGGCGCAGGTGGCCGCCCTTCGTGGCAACGAGGACGTCAGCCGCACTGCCGGACCACGACGAGAGCGCCTTGGCGATGAGGGACTCGTTGTGGCCCACCTCGCCGGCGTCACGGTGGTAGGCGTCGGCCGTGTCGATGAGGGTCACGCCGGCGTCGAGCGCGGCGTGGATGGTCCGGATCGAGCGGTCCTCGTCGGGCCGCCCCTCGATGGACATCGGCATGCCGCCGAGACCGATCGCGCTGACCTTCCTCGATCCGATGGTTCGCTGCTGCAACGGTGCCTCCTTGGTTCGGTCGTTCCGGTCGTCGGCGGACGTCCGGCGACTGCCGGGCGCGCGACGCACCGTCACGGTCCATACCCGGCTTCGGGGGCCGTCACCCGCAACCGGAACGGTCAGAGGCGGTAGGTGGCGTCCGGCTCGGCGAGCTCGACGCAGCCCGGCCACACCGCGGCAGCCTCCGCCCGACACACCTCGGCGTCGTTCCAGGCCGGGATGTGGGTCAGCATGAGGCGACGCACTCCCCCGGCCCGGACGGCCGCCTCGGCGGCGCGCCGACCCGAGAGGTGGATGTCGGGCACCGTGTCGCGGCCCTCGACGAAGGCCGAGTCGGCGAGCACGAGGTCGGCACCCGTCATGAGCTCGTCGAGCTGGTCGCACGTGTCGGTGTCGCCGGTGTAGGCGAGCACACGACCGTCGGCCTCGACCCGGAAGCCATAGGCCTCGACCGGGTGGTTGACGTGCACCGGCGTGATCGTGAACGGCCCGACCGTCACCGGCTCGCGGTGGCGCAGGTCGTGGAAGTCGAAGACGGACAGGACGCCCTCGGCCTCGCCACCGCCGTAGGCGCGGGCGAGGTGCACTCCGGTGCCCGCGGGGCCCCAGACCGGCATCGTCGCGCGCCCGGGTCCGCCGGGGAGGTAGCGCATCATGACGTAGAGCCCGCACATGTCGATGCAGTGGTCGACGTGCAGGTGGCTGAGCAGCACCGCGTCGACCGCATACGGCTCGATGTGGCGCTGCAGGGCGCCGAGGGCGCCGTTGCCGAGGTCGAGCACGATGCTCCACGTGCGACCCTCGTGCTCGGTGCGGACGAGGTAGGACGAGGCGGGCGAGCGTGGACCCGCGAAGGATCCCGAGCACCCGACGATCGTGACGTCCACGTGACGAGCCTAGGTGCCGGCACCGACTCCGGCCCGGCGACATGGCGTCGCGTGCGTCACACCGTGCCGTCCGGGCGCCGGCCTTCGTCGTCGTCGACGTCCTCCTCGAGGTCGTCCTCGACGTCGTCGTCGTCGTATGCCGCCACGACGTCACGCAGGTCGGTTCCCATGAGCGCGTGGGTGAGGGTCTCCTGCAGCCAGGTGAGGAAGTCGTACCACGCCATGGCGTAGCCGAGCGGGTCGTCGTCGTCGATGTCGTCCATCGCGGCGTGCAGCGCCTCGGCGTCCTCCTCGGTGCGCATGCCCATGCGTTCCCCGAGCAGCAGGCGCACGTCGGTGAGCGCCATGAGGAAGGCCGGCGCCTGCGACTCGTCGAGCACGACCCGGTTGCCGACGGCCCCGTCGACGCACGCGAGCGCGACGTCGAGGTTGCCGCTCTTGCGCTGGCGCAGGCCCTCCTCGGTGAGGCGACGGAACTCGGCCGCGATCTCGTCGTCGCCGCGATGGGCCGTCGGCAGGAGCCGGTCGAGAGCCGGGTCTCGGTCGTCGAGCGACGCCGAGTCGGTCTGCTGGTCGGCTGCGCTCAGCGACAGGCCCATGGACGCCACGAGGTCGTCGAACGCGTCACCGGTCGGCTCGATCTCGGGCGAGAGCAGCAGGCGCGTCTGCTGCATGAGGCCGAGGAGCACCGTGCGCTCGGTGGACTCGAGGAGCGCGACGTAGTGGTCCTTCTCGCGCAAGAAGGCGCGGGCCATCAGCTGTCCTTCTCGAACGTGGCCCAGAGGCCGTAGCCCTGCAGCGCCTCCGCGTCGCGCTCCATCGACTCGCGGGGGCCGTTGGAGACGACGGCGCGGCCCTTGACGTGCACGTCCATCATCAGCTTCTCCGCCTTCGGCCGGGCGTAGCCGAAGTAGGTCTCGAAGACCCACGTCACGTACGTCATGAGGTTGACGGGGTCGTTCCAGACGATCGTCACCCACGGCACGTCGGGTGCGACGACCTCGTCCGTGGAGGTCACCTCCTGCTCGACGGGAGCGAGGGAGAGGGTGGCTGCGGTCACAGGGCCACCCTAGGTCCACCGAGGGCGCGGGGCAGACGGTCCGCGAGGGCCGCGACACCTAGGGTGGGCACGTGAGCCCGACGAGCCCTCGCGCCGCGAGCACGGCGCTGCTGACCGACCACTACGAGCTGACGATGCTCCAGGCCGCCCTCGCCTCGGGCGAGGCGCACCGGCGCTGCGTCTTCGAGGCGTTCGCCCGCCGGCTGCCCGACGGACGCCGCTACGGGGTCATCGCGGGAACGGGCCGGGTGCTCGAGGCGCTCGAGCAGTTCCGCTTCGGCGACGACGAGCTGCGCTTCCTCTCCGACCGCAAGGTCGTCGACCGGGCCACCGTCGACTGGCTCGCCGACTACCGCTTCTCCGGGGACGTCAGCGGCTACGCCGAGGGCGAGTGCTACTTCCCGCAGTCACCGGTGCTCGTCGTCGAGTCCACCTTCGCCGAGGGCGTCATCCTCGAGACTCTCGTGCTCTCGATCCTCAACCACGACACGGCGATCGCGTCCGCTGCCTCGCGCATGACGACCGCCGCGATGGGCAGGCCCTGCATCGAGATGGGCTCACGACGCACCCACGAGGAGTCGGCCGTCGCTGCCGCTCGCGCGGCCTACGTCGCCGGGTTCGACGCGACGAGCAACCTCGAGGCCGGGCGTCGCTACGGCGTGCCCACGACGGGCACGGCCGCGCACGCCTTCACCCTCCTCTACGACTCGGAGAAGGAGGCCTTCACCGCGCAGGTCGAGTCGCTCGGCAAGGGCACGACCCTCCTCGTCGACACCTACGACGTCCGGACGGCCGTCGCCCTCGCCATGGAGATCGCCGGGCCCGAGCTGGGGGCAGTCCGGCTCGACTCGGGCGACCTGCTCATCCTGGCCACCGAGGTGCGCGCCCAGCTCGACGCGGCGGGCAACACCGACACCCGGATCATCGTCACCTCCGACCTGGACGAGTACGCCATCGCGGGCCTGGCTGCCGGACCCGTCAGCGGCTACGGCGTCGGCACGGCCCTCGTGACCGGCTCCGGGGCCCCCACGGCATCCATGGTCTACAAGCTCGTCCAGCGCGAGGACGCGTCCGGGCAGATGCAGGGCGTCGAGAAGAAGAGCAAGGACAAGACGTCGGTCGGGGGCCGCAAGTGGGCCATGCGGCGCCTTCGCGACGACGGGATCGCGCAGGCCGAGGTCATCGGCATCGGTGAGCAGCCGCGCGACGACGGCAACGACCGCCGGCTCATGATCGACCTCGTCCGCGCCGGCGAGGTCGTCGACCACCAGGACATCCACGAGGCCCGCGCCCGCCACGAGGCCTCGCGCGCGGAGCTGCCCCGAGCGGCGGCCCAGCTGTCGCGAGGCGAGCCCGTGATCCCCACCGTCTACGAGAAGGACTGAGGCATGGCCGGACCCACGCACACCGACGGCGCACGGGCGCTGATCATCGTCGACGTCCAGAACGACTTCTGCGAGGGCGGGTCCCTCGCCGTCACCGGCGGCGCCGACGTCGCCCGCGAGGTGAGCGAGCACGTGGGCCGGCACGCCGCGGACTACGACCACGTCGTCGTGACGGCCGACTGGCACGTCGACCCCGGTCCGCACTTCTCGTCGACCCCCGACTTCGTCGACTCGTGGCCGGTGCACTGCGTCGCGGGCAGCGAGGGTGCCGAGTTCCACCCGAGGCTCGCCGGCGCCCTGGGTCACGTCGAGGCGGTCTTCCGCAAGGGCGAGCATGCCGCTGCCTACAGTGGATTCGAGGGACGGTCGGTCGACGACCAGCACAGCACCCTTGCCGCATGGCTCACCGAGCGCGGCGTCTCCCGCGTCGACGTCGTCGGCATCGCCACCGACCACTGCGTGCGGGCCACCGCGGCCGACGCGCAGCGTGAGGGCTTCGAGACCACGGTGCTGCTCGACCTCACCGCGGGCGTGTCCCGGCCCACGACCGACGCGGCGCTCGCAGAGCTGCGCGAGGAGGGCATCCGGCTGCTCGGCTCACCACGAGTCGGCGGCTGACTGCGCCCGCCCCGCTCGAGCGAGTGCATCGTCCCATCTACGTTGGGTTGCAAGGGAATCCGCGCTCATTCGACCCGGTTGGGCACTCATCTTCGGGAGGAGCGCGAGGGGTCAGCGAAGGACGGCTCGGAGGGCGCGGGCGGCGTGCTCGAGCCGCGGACCCACGGTGCGCACGTCGAGCGGCTCGAGCGAGACGACACCGACCGAGGCCTCGACGCCACCCGGGGCCGGGTCGGTGCGGGTCGACAGCGACACCGCGAGCCCGTGCGCCCCCGCCTGCAGCTCCCCGTCGGTGCCGACGACACCTCGCTCCCCCGTCCGACCCGCGAGGATCGCCCGTCCCGCAGCGCCCTGGTCGAGCCGGTGCCGGGCGCCCGAGCGGTAGGCGACGTGGACGTCGGTCCACGACGGCTCGACGACGACGAGCGCCAGGGCCTCGTCCCCTTCGGCGATCGTCAGGTGTGCCGTCGCCCCCACGGCGTCGGCGAGCTCGCGCAGCACGGGCCGGGCCTCGCTGCGCACGACGGGAGTCACGGCCGAGGCGAGTCGACTGATCCCCAGGGCGAGACGCACCCGCCCGTCGGATGCCCGGGAGACGAGGTGGTGGTCCTCGAGCGTCGTCACGAGGCGGTAGACGACCGGCCGTCCGACACCGAGGCCTGCCGCGAGCTCGGTGATCGTCAGACCGGCCGACCCCTCGGTGCCCGCCAGCGTCTCGAGGACGCGGATGCCGCGGTCGAGGGTCTGGGAGGACTCACCTCGAGGGACGGCCGGACCGGGCACGCGGTCAGCCCTCGGAATGGGCGCCGCCGGGCGTCCTCGCGCGGCCCGCCCCCTTGGACCACGACATCGCGTAGAGGCCGTCGTCGACGGCCACACCGCCCTCGCCGAGCTCGAGCGGACGGAACGTGTCGACCATGACGGCGAGCTCGTCGAAGCTCTCGACGCCGATCGAGCCCTCGGTCGCACCGGGCTGCGGGCCGTGCGGGTGGCCGCCCGGGTGCACCGAGACCGACCCCTTGCCGATGCCCGATCCCTTGCGGGCCTCGTAGTCGCCGTCGACGTAGAACATGATCTCGTCGCTGTCGACGTTCGAGTGGTAGTAGGGAACGGGGATCGCGAGCGGGTGGTAGTCGACCTTGCGGGGCACGAAGTTGCAGATGACGAAGTTCCAGCCCTCGAAGACCTGGTGCACGGGCGGCGGCTGGTGGATGCGGCCGGTGATCGGCTCGAAGTCGCGCACGTTGAAGACGTAGGGGTAGAGGCAGCCGTCCCAGCCGACGACGTCGAGCGGGTGGAAGGGCAGCGTGTGGATCGTGCCGACGACGCCACCCGGGCCGTTGCCGCGGTGCTTGATGTAGACGTCGGTCTCCTCGTCGGGGCTCGCGCCGACGTCCTCGGCGAGGAGCGGACCTTCGGGCTGGCGCAGGTCGCGCTCGCAGTAGGGGGCGTGCTCGAGGAGCTGGCCGTACTTGCTGAGGTAGCGCTTGGGCGGCGCGATGTGGCTGTTCGCCTCGATGCAGTACGCCCGCAGCGGCTCGTCGCCGGAGACCTCGGGGAGCCATCGGTGCGTCGTCGCCCTGGGGATGATGACGTAGTCGCCCTCGGCGACGTCGAAGGCGCCGAAGACCGTCTCGACGCGAGCCCGGCCGCGCTCGACGTAGACGCACTCGTCGCCGATCCCGTTGCGGTACCACGGGCTCGGCGCGCCGGCGACGGCATACGAGATGCGCACGTCGCCGTTGCCGAGGACGAGGCGGCGACCCGTGACGACGTCGGTGCCCTCGACGGACGCGGCGTCGAAGAGGTCATGGAGCTTGAGGTGCCGAGGTGTCAGCGGGTGGTTCGGCGTCGTCGACTGGTCAGGCACCTCCCAGACGGCGGAGCCGACCGTCGTCGACGGGATGTTGCGGTGGTAGAGCAGCGAGCTGTCGGAGCTGAAGCCCTCTTCGCCCATCAGCTCCTCGTAGTAGAGCTCGCCCGGGGCGCTCCCCGTGCCGGGCCGGCGGTGCTGGGTGTGCCGCTTGGGCGGGATGCTGCCGACCGACTGGTAGTGCGCCATGGGCGAGGGCCTCTCCGTCGAGCGCGTCCGATGAGCGGACGCTTGTGTATCGCTATTGCAACAGTGGAGTACGCTCCCGGTCATGTCAAGGACGCCGTTCGCGCCCCTCTTCGACCGCCTCGTCGACGACGCCGCGGTCTTCCCGCCAGGGCTGGCCCCGCTCGACGAGGCCGTGCGCGAGCACCTCGACCGACGCACGGGTCCGTATGCCGTCCACATCGGGCCGCTGCTCGTCCCCGCCGCGTCGGCGGGCGAGCTCGCAGCCTTTGCCGCCACGGACCCGCGCACCGCCCAGGCACCGCTCGAGGTCAGCCTCGTCGTGCGCCCCGGCAGCCCGGCGCGGCCCCTCGTCGACGCCCTCGCCTCGCTGCGCGACGACGAGCGGGTGCTCGTCACGGCGGCTGAGCTCGGCTGGTCACCCGAGTGGCGGCAGGTCCTCGACGCCGGGATCCCTGTCGTCGTCGAGGTGGGCCTCGGGGACGACCAGGCTCGCGGCCTCGACGACATCGCTGCCGCCGTCGACGAGCAGCACGACGTGACGGCCAAGTTCCGCACCGGGTCGACCCCGACGTGGCCGTGGCCCGACGAGGCGACGCTCGGCGGCTTCCTCGACGCCGTCGTGCTGCACGGCCTCCCGTTCAAGCTGACCGGAGGCCTGCACCACTCGGTCCGGGGCATCCACGGCGGCGAGCCGATGCACGGGCTGCTCAACGTCCTGCTCGCGACGCACGAGGCGCTGGGCGGTGCCGAGGCGCACGACCTGGCCGGCATCCTCGCTCGTCACCACGCCGAGGTGCTCGTCACCGCTGTCTCGAGCCTGTCCACGGGGGACGCTGAGCAGGTCCGCGAGAGCTTCACCGCCTACGGCTGCTGCGGCGTGCTCGACCCCCTGACCGAGCTCGAGGCACTCGGGCTGATCACCACCGAGGAGTCCCACGCATGACGCCGTCCACCCGGCCGAGCACCTGGCTCGACGTCCCCGCCGACCACCCGTTCGGCATCGACACCCTCCCCTACGGCGTCTTCAGCACGGCCGGCGACCCGGACCGGCGCGTCGGGGTGCGCATCGGTGACCTCGTGCTCGATGCCGGAGCCGTGGCGGCGATCGGCCGCGATGCCGGGCTCGTGGGTGACGGACCCGATCTCGCGACGGCCTGGCAGACGCCGAGCCTCAACGCCTTCCTCGCCCTCGGCCGCCCGGCGTGGACCGTCGCCCGGGAGTGGCTGACCGAGGTGCTCCGCGACGAGGTGCACCGCGACGGCGTCTCGCCGCACCTGCACCCCGTGGAGGAGGTCACGCTCCACCTGCCCGTCGAGGTCGCCGACTACGTCGACTTCTATGCGAGCGAGGACCACGCGAGCAACGTCGGCCAGATCTTCCGCCCGGACAACGCCGCGCTCCCACCCAACTGGAAGCACCTGCCCATCGGCTACCACGGCCGCGCCGGCACCGTCGTCGTGTCGGGCACCGACGTCGTCCGCCCGACAGGCCAACGCAAGGGCCCGAACGACCCCGCGCCCGTCTTCGGCCCGAGCATCCGCCTCGACATCGAGGCGGAGCTCGGCTACGTCGTCGGCGGCGCGACCACTCTCGGGTCACGGGTCTCGGTCGACGACGCGCCCGACCACCTCTTCGGCGTGGTCGTCCTCAACGACTGGAGCGCTCGCGACATCCAGGCCTGGGAGTACGTCCCGCTGGGCCCGTTCCTCGGCAAGTCCTTCGCCACGTCGGTCTCGGCGTGGGTCACCCCGCTCGAGGCGTTGACCGCGGCCCGCGTTCCTCTTCCGGGACAGTCGGATCCGGAGGTGCTGCCGTATCTGCGCGGTGACGCCTTCGGTCTCGACGTGCACGTCGAGGTCAGCCTCAACGGCACGCTCGTCTCGCGCCCCGAGCACGCCGGGATGTACTGGTCGCCGGCACAGATGCTCGCGCACCTCACCGTCAACGGCGCCTCCCTGCGTGACGGCGACCTCTTCGGCTCGGGCACGATCAGCGGCCCGACGCGCGACACCCGGGGCAGCCTGCTCGAGCTGACGTGGAACGGCACGGAGCCGCTGATGCTCGCCGACGGCACGACCCGCGGCTTCCTCGAGGACGGCGACACGGTCACCATGACGGCCTGGGCGCCGGGACCGGACGGCTCGCGCATCGGCCTCGGCGAGGTCACCGGCACCATACGACCCGCCCGCTGAGGGCTCTGGGGGCCGGCCTCAGTGGATGACGACCGGCGCCGCCTCGGCCTGGTCGTCGAGGAAGTGCGACTCCTCGTGCTTGCGGGGCAGGAACGACGCCGGGATCAGCGTCAGCGCCACGAGGATCGCAGCGACGAGGAAGGTGGCGCCGAACGCGTCGGCGGCCTCGGCCAGGCCCTGTTGCACCGCGGCCGGCCCGCCGACGTCGTCGACGAGGGTCGGGTCGTGCAGCGCCGCGATGGCCGGGCCGGCCAGCGCCGAGGCACTGAGGTAGTTCGTGAAGACCACGGAGATGACGGCGACACCGACCGAGCTCGCGATCTGCTGGGTGATGTTGAGCAGCGTCGAGCCGCGCGCGACCTGGTGGCTCTGCAGGGTCTTGAGCGCCGAGGTCATGAGCGGCATCATCGTGCCGCCCATGCCGAGACCCATGACGAAGAGCACCGGGACCATGAAGCCCCAGTACGGGGTGTCGACACCCACCTGTGTCAGCGCGAACATCCCGCCCGTGATGGCCAGCAGCCCGAAGGGCACGATGCGGCCCACCGGGATGCGGTCCGAGAGGGCGCCGGCGATCGGCATCGTCACCATCGCGCCGAGGCCCTGGGGCACCATGAGGAACGCCGCGTGGAGCGTGTCGAGTCCCCGCACCTGCTGGAGGTAGGTCGGCACGAGCAGCAGGCCACCGAAGAAGGCCGCGGCGAAGAGGAACATCGTGATCGTCGCGACGCTCAGGCGGCGGTTGCGGAAGAGCCGCAGGTCGAGCAGCGGGTGCTCGGGCCGGAAGCTGTAGAAGACGAAGGTGACGAGCATGACGAGCCCGCTGCAGAGCGGGACGAGCACCTTCGTGGAGATGATCGTGCCCTCGCCGGGGATCGAGCTGATGCCGTAGAGGAAGAGCGCCAGGCCGGGCGACATGAGCAGCATGCCGACGACGTCGAAGGACTCGGACGGCTCAGGCGCGTCGGAGGGCAGGGCCCACAGGGCGTAGAGCACGGCGACGATGCCGATCGGCACGTTGATGAGGAAGATCCAGTGCCAGCTCGCGACCTCGATGAGCCAGCCACCGAGGATGGGTCCGAAGATCGGGCCGAGCAGCATCGGGACACCGAGGATCGCCATGAGCCGGCCCATCCGGGCCGGACCGGCGGCGCGCGTCATGATCGTCATGCCGAGCGGCATGAGCATGCCCCCGCCGAGTCCCTGCAGCACGCGGAAGCCGATGAGGAACTCGATCGACCCGGCGGTGGCACACAGGGCCGAGCCGGAGGTGAAGAGCGCGACGGCGAGGACGTAGAGCCGCTTCGTGCCGAACCGGTCGGCGGCCCAGCCCGTGAGCGGGATGACCGTCGCGAGCGCGAGGGTGTAGGCCGTCACCGTCCACGCGACGGTGGAGTAGGGCAACGGCTGCTCGGGGCTCTCGGCGAAGACCGTCTGGAAGGTCGGCAGGGCGATGTTGACGACGGTGATGTCGAGGATCGACATGATCGCCCCGAGCACGACGACGCCGGCGATCTTGAGGACCGGCCCATCGATCTTGTCGGGGTAGCTGGGCTGGCTGGTGGCGCTGGGAGCAGACACGATGACTCCGGGGGACGAGGGGTGCGCGACGGCATCGGCGCCGTGGGCGCGGGACTACCCGCGCAGTTTCCATTGTCGCGCCGACCACCGACGACGGCGCAAGGGAGTTGTGCCGCCGGCCGAGCCGTCAGGGCGTCAGCCCTGCTTGCGCGGCTGCTTCCCCTCGACGACCTGGGTGCTCGCGACCTTGTCGTGCAGTGCCTGGCGCTTGTCGTCCCACAGCGGCCAGAGGCCGTCGAGCAGGGACAGGAACGGGACGAACTGACCGGCCAGCGGGACGAGCCGACGCATGACGGCGGTACCGAGGGGCAGCGGGCCGGGCTCGGCGGCACGGCGGACGCTGATGCCGAGCGCCATCTTGCCCGGCGTCTGCGCGATCGTCGTCCAGAACACGAGGCAATAGGCCGTCGCCACGAGCCACAGGAAGAGCGAGAACTGCACTGCGGGTCCGGTGAGCTCGTTCTGGATCTCGACGAGGCGCGCCTGGTCGCCGGCCTGGGCGGCCGTCACCATCTGGGAGAAGAGCTCGGACAGTCGAGGCGTCGCGAACCACGAGATGATCCCGCCGACGACGGCGAGGATGAGCCCGTCGACGACCCACGCCGCAAAACGCTTGCCCCACGGGGCGAGGGGCACCCCGTCGGCGGTCGTCTTGATGTTGTGCATCCACTGCGTGTTGGCGGGGGCCTGCTGGTAGTAGCTCTGCTGCGCCGGTGATTGGGTCTGCCAGCCGCTGCCCTGCGGCATCGGTGTCGTCGGCGTCGGGACGCCGGTGCGGTCCGGCGGGACCTGTCCCTGCGGGCTCTGCGGGCTCTGGTGCGGCAGGCCGATGGTGCTCTGCGCGATGGTCGGCGACTTCTTCGGGGCGGTGTGGTTGGTCCACGACACGCCGTCCCAGTAACGGAGCATGTCGGTGTTGCTGGGGTCGTCGTACCACCCGGAGGGCTGCTGGCTCATGCCCCAACTGTGCCACGGCATCGGCGTTCCCAGACCAGCGGCGCCCCGACTGGTGGCGGGTGCGCCTCGGCCCCGGCCCGTTCCCGCCCGAAGGCAGGGACCGGACCGGGGCCGAGGGTCACGTCGGTGCGGCTCAGAGGTTGCCGCGCTTGTCCTGCTCGCGCTCGATGGCCTCGAAGAGTGCCTTGAAGTTGCCCTTGCCGAACCCGAGCGAACCGTGCCGCTCGATGAGCTCGAAGAAGACCGTCGGGCGGTCGCCGAGCGGCTTGGTGAAGATCTGCAGGAGGTAGCCGTCCTCGTCGCGGTCGACGAGGATCTTGCGCTTCTGCAGCTCCTCGATCGGCACCCGGACGTTGCCGATGCGCTCGCGCAGCTCGGCGTCCTCGTAGTACGAGTCAGGGGTGTCGAGGAACTCGACACCGTTGGCGCGCAGGGCGTCCACCGAGGCGAGGATGTCGTTCGTCGCGACGGCGAGGTGCTGCGCGCCGGCGCCGCGGTAGAACTCGAGGTACTCGTCGATCTGGCTCTTCTTCTTCGCGATGGCCGGCTCGTTGAGCGGGAACTTGACGCGGTGGTTGCCGTTGGCCACGACCTTGCTCATGAGCGCGGAGTAGTCGGTGGCGATGTCGTCACCGATGAACTCGGCCATGTTCACGAAGCCCATGACGCGGTTGTAGAAGGAGACCCACTCGTCCATGTGGCCGAGCTCGACGTTGCCGACGATGTGGTCGAGGGCCTGGAAGAGACGCTTGGGCTGGCCCTCGCGGCGGACGATCGACGACGCGCTCGGGACGTAGCCGGGAAGGTACGGGCCGGCATACGTCTGCCCGTTCACGGCGCGCTGGACGAGGGTGTGGCGGGTCTCGCCGTAGGTTGCGATGGCGGCGGTGCGCACCGTGCCGTGCTCGTCGGTGTGGTCGGTGGGCTGCTCGAGGACCGTCGCACCGGCCTTGACGGCCTGGGCCACGCACTTGTCGACGTCGGGCACCTCGAGGGCGATGTCGACGACGCCGTCGCCGTGGCGGCGGTGGTGGTCGGCGAGGGGGCTGTCCGGGTCGACGGCGCCCTTGATGACGAAGCGGATCGAGCCGCTCTTGAGGACGAACGCCTTGTGGTCGCGGTTGCCGTTCTCGGGCCCCGAGTAGGCGACGAGCTCCATGCCCCAGGCGCTCTGGTAGTAGTGCGCGCTCTGCGTGGCGTTGCCGGCGACGAAGACGATCGCGTCCCATCCGGTGACGGGGAAGACATCGGTGTTCTCGTCGTACTCGACGAGACCGACGAGCTGCTTGAGCTGGTCGAGGTCGAGGTCGGCCTCGCGCTCCTGGTCGGTGAGGTCGGCGGCCGGAGACGGCATCGTGTCGGTCATGGAGCGAGAGTGACCGAGAGCATCGAGGTGTGCAACAGCAGCCTTCGCCGCTGAGCACAGTGCACAAAGTGTTGCCCGTATGCCGTGTGGTGATGGACACTCTGTCCATGACCTCAGCAGCCGGACCGTCGGCGCGCGCACCGGTCGACGCGCTCGACTGTCGCATCCTGCTCCTGCTGCTCACCGAGCCGGGCATCGGCGTGCTCGGCGCCTCTCGCCGGCTGGGCGTGGCCCGCGGCACCGTACAGGCCCGGCTGGACCGGCTGCAGCGCACCGGCGTGCTCCGCTCGATGGCACCGGACGTCGACCCGGCCGCCATCGGCTACCCGGTGACGGCGTTCTGCACCCTCGAGATCCGGCAGGGTCGCGGTGGGCACTCCCCCGTCGTCGACCACCTCGCCGCCATCCCAGAGGTGCTCGAGGCGCACACGATCACCGGCTCCGGTGACGTGCTCATCCGCATCGTCGGTCGCGACAACGCCGACCTCCAACGGGTCATCGACCGCGTCGTCGACGACGCGCACGTGACGCGGGCCTCGACCGTCATCTCGCTCGCCACGCGCCTCGACCACCGCACGATCCCGCTCGTCGAGCACCTCCTCGACACGTCGTCCTGACGTGCGACGCTCGCACCGCCTGCAGCACCGGAACGCCCCACCGCACCACTCATCCCACCGAGCCGGACCAGGAGCCACCCGTGACCGCCAACCCCTACGCACCGCGGCCCGACGTCGAGCTGACCCACCCGGAGTGGAGCCGCAGCGCGACGATCTACCAGATCAACCAGCGCCACCTCACGCCCGAGGGCACGTTCCGGGCCGCCGAGGCGCACCTGCCCCGCATCCGCGACCTCGGCATCGACATCGTGTGGCTCATGCCGGTGCACCCGATCGGGGAGCTGAACCGCAAGGGCGTGCTCGGCAGCCCGTACGCCGTCCAGGACTACCTCGGCGTCAACCCGGAGTTCGGCACGCTGGAGGACCTGCGTCACTTCGTCGACACGGCCCACGGTCTCGGTCTGCGCGTCATCCTCGACTGGGTCGCCAACCACACCGCGTGGGACAACCCGCTCGTCGAGGAGCACCCCGACTGGTACGCCCGTGACTGGAAGGGCGATCTGCGCCCCACGCCCTGGTGGGACTGGGACGACATCATCGACCTCGACTACGACAACCCCGACCTGCGTCGCTACATGACCGAGGCGATGAAGTTCTGGGTCCGAGATGTCGATGTCGACGGGTTCCGTTGCGACGTGGCCGGATTCGTGCCCGTCGACTTCTGGGACAACGTCCGCCGCGAGCTCGACGAGATCAAGCCGGTCTTCATGCTCGCCGAGTGGGAGTCGCGCGACCTGCACGTTCGCGCCTTCGACATGACGTACGGCTGGAGCTGGAACGAGACGCTCCACAAGATCGCCCACGGCAAGGCCGACGTCGAGGCCCTCAAGGTCTACTACGCGTGGAACGACCGCTTCTACCAGCGCGACGCCTACCGGATGCTCTTCGTCAGCAACCACGACAAGAACGCGTGGGAAGGCACCGAGTACGAGCAGTTCGGCGACGCCCTCCTTCCGGCGATCGTCCTGTCCGTCGTCAGCGAGGGCATGCCGCTCGTCTACAACGGGCAGGAGGCGGGCAGCGACAAGCGGCTCATCTTCTTCGACAAGGACGAGATCGAGTGGCGCGAGGACGCGCAGGGCGAGCTCTACCGGCAGCTCTTCGCCCTCAAGAAGGCGCACCCCGCGCTGTGGAACGGCGCCGCGGGCGGGCGCATGGTGCGCGTCCCCAACTCGGCCGAGGCGGCGGTGCTGAGCTTCGTGCGAGCCGTCGGCGACGACCGGGTCTTCGGGGCGTTCAACTTCAGCGACGAGGACCGGACCGTGACGCTCGGCGACGGCCCGCAGGCGGGCTCGTGGCGCGACGCCTTCAGCGGCGAGACCCTCGAGCTGGCGCAGGGCCAGCAGTACACCCTGCCGGCCTGGGGCTACCAGGTCCTCGTCGGCGCCTGACGCGACGGAGCAGGGCCTCGGGCGCTCCTCCACGGGCGGCCCGAGGCCCCGGACGGCACAGGGGTCGTGTCCCGTCGACTGGTAGACGATCGAGCGCCCAGATCATGACGTGATCCCGTCGAAACCGTGCACGCGGCGGCCCTCGATCCGCGAGAATGGAGACGCGTACCCGTCGGTGCTCCCCTGTCCCGGCGGGTACGCCTCTGCCGTGCCGACGTCCCACCAACCGGTCGGCCGGGACGGGGCGTCCCGCTGAACTCCCAGGCGGCGGGACGCCCCCCGAGCGGCCGCCGGAGCAGCCGCCGGCACGGGTCAGCGGCGGCGCGCCTCGACGAGGCGTCGCGTCGAGTGGGCGAAGAGCCACACGACGGCACCCACGTCGTACAGCTCCATCCGGCACCGCGCGGTCTGCAGGTCGACGACGTCGAGGCCCGCCGCGCGGGCCTCCCGGGCCTCGGCCTCCGGGTCGCGACCCAGCCGCTCCCGCGGGAGCGGGCCGAGGAACTGCTCGATGAGCTCGAACGCCGAGGCCGGGCCGACGTGCTGGGCGAGGTAGGTGCCGCCGTCGACGAGCACCCGCGCGATCTCGTCCCAGGTCCGCCGCAGCCGAACCCCCAGCCGGTCACGTCGGCGTCGACCGCCTCGTCCACGAGCTCCTCGAACGCACGCATCCGCTCATCCAACCGGCCCATCGGTCCGGCCTCCACCGGATGACCGCCGACGGCACCGGCCCGGCCGGGACATCCCGGCCGGGCCCGCGACGTCAGGGCGTGACGGTGATCGGGCTCCCGTTGGTGACGAGCTTCCAGTCGATGCTCGAGAAGGCCGCCGGGTCGATGACCTTGTTGGCGGTCGCCCAGTCGATGAGCAGCTGGCGGATCTCGATCTGACGGTTGTAGACGACCGGGGCGGCCACGACGCCCGGGAAGTTGCCGCCTCCCGACTGGCGGTAGTTGTTGATCGCGACGACGAAGCGCGCGTCCGGCGCCACCGGGCTGCCGGCATACGCGAGGTTCACGATCCGCGAGCCGACCGCCTTGGCGAGGTCGATGTCGTAGGTGAGGTCGGCGTCGAGCCCACCCATGACGTCGTAGTTGTAGTCGGGGGTCGCGTTGGCGTTGGTGATCGTGTCGGCGGCGACCGGGCCCGTCGTCGTGCAGGGCTTGAAGTACTCCGCGCTCTTCTCGAGGTACGCCTTGACCTGGGCTCCGGTGAGGACGATGCCGAGGAGGGTGTTGTCGTAGATGTAGAGGCCCGCCACGTCGCGGATCGTCACGTCGCCGGCCGGGATCGCGGCGAGCTTGTTGAACGGCGCGGCGATCGACAGCACCGGCAGGGACGCCTCGGGCGTGCCCGCGAGCGCCTTCTTGACCGCGTCGGCCTGGACGTAGTTGATGAAGTCGATCGCGGCGGTGTCCTCGTAGCGCGACGTCGACGCCGACATGGCCTGCGTGCACGTGCCGATGACGCCGTTGACGTAGGTCAGCACCTTCTGGTGGGCGGCTGCGACGGCGCCGGTCACGGCGGGGTCCTCGGGCGCGACGTTGGAGTTGTAGAGCGTCGCCTCGGAGTGGACGACCTGCCACTGGCCGCGCACCTTCTGGACGTCGATCGACATCCGCGTCACGCGCATGCCCCAGTAGTAGGGCTCGGACAGAAGGACCTTCTTGCCGGTCTGCGCGTTCGTGACGTAGCGCTGCGGGATCTCGAGGTGGGCGTGGCCGACGAGGACGGCGTCGATGCCGGGGACCTGCTCGGCGAGCAGCGCGCTCGCGTTCTCGACGTAGGGCAGCGCGTCGCCCCACGACGACTTGCCGCTGTCGCCGGAGTGGCACGCGACGATGACGACGTCGGCCCCGGCGGCCTTGAGGCGGGGCACCATGACCTTCGCCTGCTCGATGATGCCGGGGAACTTCACCTTGCCCTCGACGTTGGCCTTGTCCCAGATCGCGACGCCGGGCGTCACGAGGCCGAGGATGCCGACCTTGATCGCCTTGGTGTCGGGCAGCTTGACCGTCTTGATGACCCACGGCTTGAAGACCGGGGCACCGGTGTTCCAGTCGACGGAGTTGGCCGACAGGAGCGGGAAGTTCAGCTGCTTCTCGAAGGCGCGCAACGTGTCGAGTCCGTAGTTGTACTCGTGGTTGCCGAGCGCGGCGGCGGCGTAGCCGACCTGGTTCATCGCCGCGGCCATGGGGTGCGTCGAACCGCCGGTGATGGGGTCGATCTTGGCGTAGTAGTACGCGAGCGGCGTGCCCTGGATCGTGTCGCCGGCGTCGATCGTCAGGGTGCGCTCTGCGCCGACCTCGGCCCGGATCGCCTTGATGATCGAGGAGGCCTTGGCCACGCCGATGTCGTTGGCCTTGGCGTCGGTGTACTCGGCGTTCTTGAAGTAGTCCCAGTTGTAGACGTTGCCGTGCAGGTCGGTCGTGCCGAGCACGGTCAGCCGGACGACCTCGCCGTTGGTGCCCGCGCCGGGCGCGGCAGCGGCCTCGGCGGGCGCGGCCGAACGCACGGCCGCGAGGCCCGCGCCGCCGACGGCAGCGAGGGCCAGCAGCTGGCGACGGGTGGTGGAGGATCCGAGGAGGTCAGGGGTGGGGTCGGTGCTCATGTCGTCCTTCGCTGTCAGGTGCTCGATCGGAGCAGTCCCGGTACACGGTGCGCGGCTCGCCCCCGAGGCGCAGTGCACGACCATAGCCGGACACTTCCGCCCATAGGCCGACAGCACCGGTCGGTTTCGTGAACCCTCAGCGTCGGCCGACGAGCCAGAGCCGGATCTTGTCGATGCGCTCGGTGACCTGCTCGGTCGAGGCGGCCGCGAGGTCGGGTCCGCCACAGACACGCCGGAGGTCCATGTGGACGTTGGCGTGCGGCAGCCCCTTCTGACGGGCGTACGTCGAGACGAGCGTGTTGAGCTCCTTGCGCTGTGCAGCGAGGGCCCGGTGGGCGGCGACGGGCATGGGGGCGGTGGCGCCCTGGGGGGCCTTCTTGACCTGACGGCTCTGCCGCTCGCGGAGCAGCGCCGACACCTGGTCGGGCTCGAGCAGGCCCGGCAGGCCGAGGTACTCCTCCTCGTCCTCCGACCCGATCTGGGCGTGCATGCCCCACTGCTGCTTGTCGAAGAGCACGTGGTCGAAGTGGGCGTCGGACTCGAGCGCCTCGAAGGCGCCCTCGTCGAGGGCCCCGCTCGCCCTGTCGGCGCGGTTGGCCTCGTCGAGCAGGCTCTGCTCCTCGGCCCACATCTGGCCGATGTCGTCGGGGTTGGGCTTGCGGTCGAGGGCGTGGTCGCGCTGCTCCTCGAGCCGCGCGGCGTGGTCGAGGACCACGGGCACCGAGGGCAGGAAGACCGACGCGGTCTCACCCCGCCGGCGGGCGCGGACGAATCGTCCGACGGCCTGGGCGAAGAAGAGCGGCGTCGAGGTGGACGTCGCGTAGACCCCGACCGCGAGGCGCGGCACGTCGACGCCCTCGGACACCATGCGGACGGCCACCATCCAGCGTTCGTCGCTCGCGCCGAAGTCCTCGATGCGCTTGCTCGCGCCGAGGTCGTCGGAGAGGACGACCGTCGGGGCCTCGCCGGTCAGCGAGCGGAGGATGGCGGCATACGCCCTCGCCTGGGTCTGGTTGGACGCGATGACGAGGCCACCGGCGTCCTCGACGTGACGGCGCACCTCGGTGAGGCGGCGGTCGGCAGCGGCGAGGACGGCGGGGATCCACTCGCCCTTGGGGTCGAGCGCCGTGCGCCACGCGTGGGCGACGAAGTCCTTCGTCATCGGCTCGCCGAGGCGCGCCTCGAGCTCGTCGCCCGCCTTGGTGCGCCAGCGCATGCTGCCGCCGTAGGCCATGAAGAGGACGGGTCGCACGACGCCGTCGCGCAGTGCCTCGGCGTAGCCGTAGGTGTAGTCGCTCGAGCTGACGAGGGTGCCCTCGGCGTCGAGCTCGTACGTGACGAACGGGATCGGCGAGGTGTCGGAGCGGAAGGGCGTGCCGGTCAGCGAGAGCCGACGGGTCGCGGGCTCGAAGGCCTCGCGGATGCCGTCGCCCCAGCTCTTCGCGTCACCGCCGTGGTGCACCTCGTCGAGGATGACGAGGGTCGAGCGTGACGTCGTCAGCTCGCGGTGCAGCGACGGGCGCGAGGCGACCTGCGCGTAGGTCACGGCTACACCGTGGTAGTCGTCGCTGTGCCGGCCGATGCTGTTGCTGAACTTCGGGTCGAGACTGATGCCGACGCGTGCGGCGGCGTCGGCCCACTGGGTCTTGAGGTGCTCGGTGGGGGCCACGACGGTGACGCGCGAGACGATGCCAGCGCTCAGCAGCTCGGTGGCCACGCGCAGGGCGTACGTCGTCTTGCCGGCGCCCGGTGTGGCGACCGCGAGGAAGTCACGCGGCGCCTTGCCGAGATAGAGGTCGAGGGCCTCCTGCTGCCACGCTCGCAGCTTGCTGGCGGTACCCCACGCAGCCCGCTCTGGGAAGGCGGGTGGGAGGTGGAAGGCGGCCCCTGAACTCATAGAGAGGCCACCGTAACGAATCCCCGAGGACGACATGCCGAGGCCCCGCCTTGCGGGCGGGGCCTCGGCCTGGATGGTATGCCGCTCAGTCGGTTTCGCGACGTCGAGCAGCAGGCGCGCTGGTGGTCACCGACCGGCGCGGTACGCCGTCCACTGGGCCTGCATGCGCGAGACCTGGCCCGCCGTGAAGGTGTTCATGCAGGAGTCGTACGTGTAGTCCATGAAGTTCTTGATCGGGTCGAGGCCGGGGCTCGTGCACGTGTCGCGGCCGGTCGGGCACTCGTAGGCGGCGCTGGCCTCGGCGGGTGTGTCGCCGACGTAGTCGCCGTTGCCGTTACAGCCGCCCTGGAAGGTGTGGTAGAGCCCGACCCAGTGGCCGACCTCGTGGGTGGCCGTGTCGCCCTGGTTGTAGTTCGTCGCGCTGCCGCCGGGCAGGGAGGCCGTGAGGATGACGACGCCGTCCATGGCGTCGTACGTGCTCTTCGGGAAGGTCGCCCAGCCGAGCAGCCCCTGGCCGATGTTGGCCGAGTAGAGGTTGAGGTCGGCCATCGTGCCCTTGCGGAGCGTCGTCTTCATGCTCTTCTCGGCCGCTGAGCCGGGCGTCACGGTGTACCAGGACGAGTTGCTCGTCGAGTCGGAGCCGGCGAGGCTGAAGCTGAGTCCGGTCCCCGAGTAGGCGTTGTTGAGGACGCTGATCTGGCTGCTGATCGCGCTGCCGCTGACGGCGCCCTGGGTGCCGTTGGTGATGGTGTGCCAGTAGACCTTGACCGTCGTGGGGGCGAAGGTGCTGCCCGTGCCCGGCTTGCCCTTCTGGCCCTCCCTGACGACCTTGCCCGACGAGTCCCGGGTCAGGCCCTTGGCCTCGAGCGCCTTCGTCAGGGCGGCCTCGTTGGCGCGCACCTGTGCGTCGGTCAGCTCGTGCGGGTCCTTGGCGGTGCCAAGGGTGCCACGGGCTCCGACCGCGCCCACGGCCGCCGGGTCGAGACACGCGGCGCTGCCGTGCCCCTCCATCACGGGTGCGGCCTGCGCCGGCGCGCCTAGGGACGCTGCGGCGAGTGCGAGCGGTGCCGCGAGCATCAGGGAGCGAAGCTTCATGGGGTGACCTTTCTCGTCCGACACGACACCCGATCGGGCGACGATCCCAGCGACTGTAGGTACGCGACAGTCAGTGGCGGAGCCGGGGCGAGTAAAGAACCCTTAAGGAAAGCCCCTCGGTCGGGCGGTGGTGGTCAGGGCGCGCGCGGACGCGTCGCTCAGGACTGTCCGCCGCCGCCCTGGTCGCCGTCGCCGCCGTCCTGGGGGTCGCGAAGACCTTCGTAGATCTCCTTGCAGACCGGGCAGACCGGGAACTTCTGGGGGTCGCGACCCGGGACCCAGATCTTGCCGCAGAGGGCCACGACGGGCTCACCCGACAGCGCGCTCTCGAGGATCTTCTCCTTGCGCACGTAGTGCGAGAAGCGCTCGTGGTCACCGGGCTCCTGGAGCTCCTCGCGGACCTCCTCACGCTCGATCGTGGCCGTGCTCGTGCGCCGCAGCGGCTCGGGCTCGGGCTCGAACGGGTCGGGAGGCATCGTGCTCATGACGAGAGTGTATGCCGCCCTGCCGCCCCCCGGAGGAGCCGCTCCCCCGCGGGATAAGCCCCCCACGACGCTGGGAGCGCACCGGGTCGGCCGCTCAGCAGCACCGCCTCGACGCCGGCCTCCGGGGCGTCCGGCGCCGGCTCGAGGCCGAGGCGCCGCAGGGTCTGGCGGGCCACCGCGACGGGAGAGTCGTGGATCGTCACACCGTCCCCGAGGGCCGCGACGATCCGGTCGACGACGAGCCCGTAGTGGGTGCACCCGAGGACGAGCGAACGCACGCCCGCTGGGGTCTGCGACGCGGCATACGCGATGCAGGCGTCGACCGCGTCGGGGTCACCGGACTCGATGGCCTCGGCGAGTCCCAGGGCTGCGACGGCATACGTCTCGACGTCGGCGGCGAAGGCGTCGACGAGGCCCCTGAGGTAGTCGCTCGACGTCGTGGCAGCCGTGGCCCACACGGCGACCGGCCCTCCCCCGGCGGCCGCCGGGCGGATGGCCGGCACCGTGCCGATGACGGGGACGGCCGGCTCGAGCTCGGCGCGGAGGGCGCCGAGCCCGTGCACCGAGGCGGTGTTGCACGCGACGACGATCGCGGCCGGCTCGTGGGGAAGGGTGGCGCGCGCCGAGGCGAGGATCAGTCGCTGGACCTCCGCGGGCGTGCGCGGGCCGTAGGGCATGTTGTCCGGGTCGAGCGACAGCACGAGCCCGAGGTCGGGCCGCAGCGCGTGGAGGGCGTCGGCGTACCCGAGGAGCCCGAGACCGCTGTCGACGAAGGCAACTCGCCTGGTCGACCTCGGCATCCCGGGATGCTCCTCGGTGTCGGGCCGCACGGGCCCCGTGACGCCCACGTCAGTTCATCGACGGGTCGTCGGGAAAGTTCGCGACGTACGCAAGGCTGTCGCGCTGGCGTCGGAGCACCTCACGCCACAGCCCCTCCGGCCGGGGCGTGAAGGCGTCGCGCACCTCGGCGTCGACGACGTACCAGTCGCCGCGCAGCACCTCGTTCTCGAGCTGGCCGGACTCCCACCCGGAGTAGCCGGCGAAGATCCGCAGCCCCGCCAGCTCGGCCGCGACGACAGGGGTCGGCACGTCGAGGTCGACGAGGCCGATCGACCCGAAGAGGCGCTTGACCCCGAGCGGCTCCGGCTCGTCGCCCGGCACCGTGACGAGCCCCAGCGCCGACGACGTCGACACCGGCCCGCCCTGGAAGAGGACGTGCGGGGCGGTCACGACACGCTGCCAGCCCGGCAGCACCGAGTCCACCTCGGCCGACAGGGGCTTGTTGAGCACGACGCCCTGGGCGCCGCCGTCGTCGTGGTGGAGCATGAGGATGACGGACCGATGGAACACGTCACCCCCGACGGACGGCGTCGCCACGAGGAGGCGGCCGGTGTGGAACGTCGAGCTCACGGGCCCAGCCTTCCACACCGGCGACTGCTCAGAAGCGCGCGCCCCGCTGACCACGGCGGTCGTCGTCGCCCCAGCGGGACACGAGACCGTCACCGCGGTCGGTGCGACGGCCTCGACGGTCGTCGGAACGACCGCCACCGTGCTGCGGACGCGAGCCGCTGCGCTGGCCCTGGCGCGGACCGCGCGGACCGGCCGGCCCACGACGGTGCGCCTTGGGACCGGCGATGAGGCGCTGGAACTCGTCCTCGGCGATCGCGACACCGCTCGGGGTCGTCGCACCCGTCGCCGCGATGATCGCGTCGCCGGGCGTGGCCCGCACGGGCGAGATCTCGAGACCGGCGTCCTTGAGCTGACGCTCCATCGTCCGACGCTGGTGCGGCAGGGCGAGGGTCACGACGGTGCCCTTGTCGCCGGCGCGAGCCGTACGACCGGAGCGGTGGAGGTAGTCCTTGTGGTCGGCCGGCGGGTCGACCTGCAGGACGACCGAGACGTCGTCGACGTGGATGCCGCGGGCCGCGACGTCGGTCGCGACGAGCACCGGGAGGGTGCCGTCACGGAACGCGCCGAGCACGCGGTTGCGCTGGCCCTGGTTGAGGCCACCGTGGAGCGCGGCCGCCATGACACCCTGCTCGCGCAGCTGGAGCGCGATGCGGTCGGCGCCGAGCTTGGTGCGACAGAACACGACGGTGCGGCCCTCGCGGTTGGCGACCTCGGCCGTGATGACCTTCTTGTGCTGCGGGTCGATGAGCAGGACGTGATGGTCCATGCCCTCGACCGACGCGGTGGCGTCGTTCGTCGAGTGCGTCACCGGGTCGGTGAGGTACTTCTCGACGAGCGCGTCGATGCCGCGGTCGAGCGTCGCCGAGAAGAGGAGGCGCTGGCCGTCGGACGGGATCTTGTCGAGGCTCGTCGTGATCTCGGCCATGAAGCCCATCTCGGCCATGTGGTCGGCCTCGTCGAGCACGGTGATCGCGATGTCGTCCATCTCGACGGCGCCACGCTCGAGCAGGTCGTTGAGACGGCCCGGCGTCGCGATGAGGATGTCGACGCCCTTGTTGAGCGCGTTGATCTGCGTCGTGTAGCTGAGGCCACCGGCGACGAGCTTGTGGCGCAGGCCGGCGACGTGCACGAGCGGCTCGAGCGCGTCGGAGATCTGCATCGCGAGCTCGCGCGTCGGCGTCAGGATGAGGGCGTGCGGCTTGCGCGGGCGACGCTTGAGGTCGGCCTCGAGCAGCCGGGCGATGAGCGGCAGGCCGAAGGCAAGGGTCTTGCCCGAGCCGGTCTGGCCGCGGCCGAGGACGTCCTTGCCGGCCAGCGCGTCGGGGATCGTCGCGGTCTGGATCGGGAACGGCGAGGTGATGCCCTCCCGGGCGAGGCGCTCGACGAGCCGCTCGGGCAGGCCGAGAGCGGCGAAGCCGTTGTCGGCGGCGACGTCGACGGGTCCGTCGGACACGTCCGCGCGGGTCGACTTGGTCCAGGTGTCGGCGTCCATGCGCTCGGCCTCGGCGTCGTCGAAGCTCACGGGAGCCCGGTCGGCGGAACGGTCGGCGCCACGGTCGTCGCGGCGCTCGAAGCGCGGGCGGTCCTCGCGGCGCTGGAAGCCACCACGGTCGCCACCACGGTCATCGCGGCGCTCGAACGACGGACGGTCCTCACGGCGCTGGTAACCGCCACGGTCGTCGCGGTCGCCACGGGGCCGGTCGAACGACGGGCGGTCCTCGCGACGCTGGAAGCCGCGGTCACCGCGGTCGTCACGACGCTGGTAACCGCCACGGTCGTCGCGGTCGCCACGGGGACGGTCGAACGACGGACGGTCCTCGTGACGCTGGAAACCACGGTCGTCACGACGCTGGTAACCGCCACGGTCGTCGCGGTCGCCACGGGGACGGTCGAACGACGGGCGGTCCTCGCGACGCTGGAAACCGCGGTCACCACGGTCGTCACGACGCTGGTAACCGCCACGCTCATCGCGGCGGTCGGACGAGGGGCGGTCGTCGCGGCGCTGGTATCCGCCACGCTCGTCGCGACGCTCGAAGCTCGGGCGGTCCTCGCGACGCTGGAAGCCACGGTCGTCGCGGCGCTGGTAGCCACCACGGTCATCGCGGCGGTCATCGCGGCGGTCGTCGCGGCGGTCCGAGGAACGGTGCTCGTCACGCGGGGCTCGCCACTCGCGGCCACCGACGTGCGAGGAGCCCGACGATGCCGGGCGGGAGGTCCTGGGGCCGGAGAAGGAACCGGAGGACTTCTGTCCACCCTGTCCGCGGTGCGGCTTCTTGGTCGCGGCGGCCTTCTTCTCGGTGGACCAGCGGGCCTTCTTGGGCGCGCCGGAGGAGGTGTGCTTGGGCATTGCGTATTCAACTCTCTTGACTCGATGCAGACTTCGCCTCGAGCCGTGAGTCACACCACGACCATGCAGACGAGCCTCAGGCGCAGGAATCTCTGCGCCCCATGTGTACCGGTCCCCGGCATCTGTGCCGTCCGGTGTTCGGATCCGCTCCGCGTCGGTGCCGGGCCGCGCCGTCTGCGCTGTCTTCCGGTAGGGGTGTCACCTCGTCGGACGAGCCTGCCCGCCGGGCATCCCCGGCGCCATCTCTTCCGTCGTGATCCGAGGAGACCTCGGAGTCGGATGCCGCCAAGTCTACCAGCGACGCAGCCGGGCCCCGACCACGAGCACGGCCGCCCCGAGCGCCACGCCGACGAGGTCGACCACCGCGTCCCACACGTCGCCGGAGCGCCCGGGGAGCAGGAAGTGCTGCACCAGCTCGCTCACCGGCGCATGGATCGCGAAGATGACGACCGCGGTGCGCACGGACCGCAGGGCCCGCCCCACGGCATACGTCGGCACGGCGAAGACGAGAAGGTGCACGACCTTGTCGGTCCAGCTCACCGGGCCCTCGACGGTGACGACGGGCCAGTAGAGGACGAGCAGCTGCGTCACGACGGCCGCGACCGCCAGGCCGACGACGCGGCGCGAGGTGGGGGCGGACCGTCGCGGGAGGCTCGTCATGGCACCGCAGTCTAGGTAGGTTGCGACGAGGGCCCCGACCCGCTCCGCGAGGGCCGCGACGAGAGGAACCCCATGGGCAAGCGCACGGTCACCGTCAACGGCGCCGGGAGGGCCGCCGTCTCCCCCGACGTCGTGCGCCTCGACCTGCGGGTCGGGCACGACGCCGACGACGTCGCGGCGGCCCTCGCCGGGGCGGCCGAGGGCATCACGAAGGTCGGGGCGGTCGTGCGCGACCACGACGTGGCCGACGCCGACATCCGCACCCTCGACGCGGGCGTCAACCAGCGTTGGGACAACACCGGTGTCCCGGTCGGCTTCACGGCCCAGCAGCGGCTCGCCGTCACCGTGCGCCGGCTCGAGTCGGTCGGCGAGATCCTCGAGGCCGCCGCGTCAGCCGTGGGCAACGCCCTGCTCGTCGACCAGGTGCGACTCGACGTGTCCGACCGCAGCGAGGGACTGCGGCGCGCCCGGGAGGCCGCCTTCGCCGACGCCCACGACAAGGCGCAGCAGTATGCCGCCCTCTCCGGCGCCGAGCTCGGCGCAGTCCTCGGGGTGGCCGAGGCGGGCGCCATCCCGGTCCAGCGCCGCGAGATGAAGCTCATGGCGGCCTCGATGGACGCCGGCGGCATGCCCGTCGAGGGCGGTGACCTCGACCTCGGGGCCTCCGTCACCGTCACGTGGGAACTGCGCTGAGGGCGGAATACCCGTCACACACCGATCGTTGGGAGAGACATGGCTACCACTGACCTGACCGCGCAGTCCTTCGAGAAGACCGTTCTCGACAACGACATCGTCCTGGTCGACTTCTGGGCGTCCTGGTGCGGCCCGTGTCGACAGTTCGCCCCGGTCTACGACGCCGCCTCGCAGAGCGGTGACAACGAGGGCATCGTGTTCGGCAAGGTCGACACCGAGGCCGAGCAGTCCCTCGCGTCGGCGGCGAACATCACCTCGATCCCCACCCTGATGGCCTTCAAGGAGGGCGTGCTCGTCTTCGCCCAGCCCGGTGCGCTGCCGCAGTCCGCGCTCCAGGACGTCATCGAGCAGGTCAAGAACCTCGACATGGCCCCGATCAAGGAGCAGATGGCGGCCGAGGCGGCCGGCGCCCCCAGCACCGACCCGGCCTGACGCAACGCCTCGCCGGCGACATGCTCCCCAGGCGAAACGGTCGACTGACACGTCGGCCGTTTCGCTTCGTCCGCGGCGCCCGATGCCGATACTGATCGGAGAGGGCATCGCCGGTGAGGCGGAGCCAAGGAGGCGGAGGTGCGCATGCGCATGCGAACCGTTGTCTACGCTCGCCGTGGCGTGGTGGCAGGTCTGGCGGTGATGGCTCTGGGGGGCTGCACCCAGGGCATCCCGGCGGCGCCACCGACCGTCACGCAGACGGTGACGCCACCACCGTCGATCATCGAGTTCAACCCGGCCACGAGTGGCAAGATGTTGGCGGCCCGCATCGCTGCCACGGCGAAGGCCAGGCGCCCTGCCGACAAGATCGGGGCCATCAGCTGTGCGAACTTCCCCGACCTCAAGGTCGGAACGCACACGGACTGCCACCTGACGATCAACGGCGTGAGGGTGGGCGTGCGCGCGACGTTCACCCAGCGCGACGGACACTACGTGCTCGCGCGCATCAAGTCCTAGACGGGACACCACACTCGCAGCGACCCGCCGCTCGTACCGAGCCCGGTACACGGACGGCATACACGAAGAGGGCGTCCCGCGACGGGACGCCCTCCTCGTGCTTGTCAGCGACAGCGTGACGTGGCCACCACGTGAGTGGTGGAGGTGGCGGGAATTGAACCCGCGTCCGATGACGAGAAACCAGGGCTTCTCCGGGTGCAGTGCGCTATGGCTTTTCTCGGCCCCAGGGCTCGCACGCACGCGTCCCCTGACAGGCCCAGTTGAGTAAGAGTCCCGTGCAGCCCCCCAACATGACTGCACAGCAAGTTTCCTAGCTGATGCCAGACACTGAGTCGGAAACTAGCTCAGGCTGACAGACTTCGAGGCTCGCTCAGGCGGCGAGGGCGAAGTCGGTGCGCTTGGAATTGGCACCTATGGTTTTGCAAGGAGCGTTTACGAGATAACCCTGCATCCTCGACCCGCTTCCCCTGACATGTCGACCACCGTCGAAACCGATCACCCCCATGAGGGGTGTCCACGTCACGCTGTTCACTTGTCAAGCTGCTCTGCGCTCCACCGGGGTGGAGTCCACAGTATGCAGGAGGAACGCTCGAGCGGTCCAAGCCATTCCCGTCTCGGATGGGAACACCCCTCTCGGGAGCGACACGCCCGCCACTAGGCTGCCGACCGTGGTCGACGCGGACCACACCCGTCGCCCCCGGCACCCTGGAGGTCCGATGTTCCGCAAGGTTCTCGTCGCCAACCGAGGCGAGATCGCCGTCCGAGCCTTCCGGGCCGCCACCGAGCTCGGCGCCCGCACGGTCGCCGTCTTCCCCTACGAGGACCGCAAGAGCGAGCACCGGCTCAAGGCCGACGAGGCCTACCAGATCGGCGACGAGGGCCACCCGGTCCGCGCCTACCTCGACCACGAGGCCATCGTCGCCCAGGCCGTCGAGGCCGGGGCCGACGCGATCTACCCCGGCTACGGCTTCCTGTCGGAGAACCCCCTTCTCGCCGAGGCGTGCGACGCCGCCGGCATCACGTTCATCGGTCCCCCGGCCTCGGTACTGCACCTCACGGGCAACAAGGCCCGCGCCATCGCCGCCGCGCGTGACGCCGGCCTGCCGACGCTACGCGGCTCCGAGCCCGGCATCGACCTCGACACTCTCGAGGCCGCGGCCGAGGACATCGGCTATCCCGTCTTCGTCAAGGCGGTCAGCGGTGGCGGCGGTCGGGGCATGCGCCGCGTCGAGGGCCGAGAGGGTCTGCGCGACGCGCTCGAGGCCGCCCAGCGCGAGGCCGAGTCGGCGTTCGGTGACCCGACGCTCTACCTCGAGGAGGCCGTGGTCAACCCGCGCCACATCGAGGTCCAGGTGCTCGCCGACAGCACGGGCGAGGTCGTCCACCTCTACGAGCGCGACTGCTCGCTCCAGCGCCGCCACCAGAAGGTCGTCGAGATCGCGCCGGCGCCCAACCTCGACGCGGCGACGCGCGAGAGCATGTGCGCCGACGCCGTCGAGTTCGCGCGCTCGATCGGCTACGTCAACGCCGGGACGGTCGAGTTCCTCCTCGGCGAGGACGGGCGCTACGTCTTCATCGAGATGAACCCGCGCATCCAGGTCGAGCACACGGTGACCGAGGAGGTCACCGACATCGACCTCGTCGTCATGCAGATGCAGATCGCGTCGGGCGACACCTTCGCGTCGATGGGCCTGCGCCAGGACGACATCCGCACCAAGGGCTTCGCGATGCAGTGCCGGATCACGACGGAGGACCCGGCCAACGGCTTCCGCCCCGACGCAGGCACCATCACCGTCTACCGCTCGGCCGGCGGCAGCGGCGTGCGCCTCGACGGCGGGACCGTCTTCGTCGGTGCCGAGATCAGCGCCCACTTCGACTCGATGCTCGTCAAGCTCACCTGCCGTGGGATGACCTTCCCGATCGCCGTGCGCCGGGCCCAGCGCGCCCTGGCGGAGTTCCGCATCCGCGGGGTCTCGACCAACATCCCCTTCCTCGAGGCGGTCCTCAGCGACCCGGTCTTCCAGGAGGGCCTGGCCACGACCTCGTTCATCGACCAGCGTCCCGAGCTGCTCTCCGCGCGGATCAGCGCCGACCGCGCGACGAAGCTGCTCAGCTACCTCGCCGACGTCACCGTCAACCAGCCCAACGGCCCGGTCACGACGCGGATCCGCCCCCGCACCAAGCTTCCCCAGCTCCCCGACGCGCCCCTGCCGCCCGGTGCCCGCGACCGTCTCGTCGCCGCCGGCCCGGCGGCCTTCGCGCGAGCGCTGCGCGAGGCGAACGACGTCGCCGTCACCGACACGACGTTCCGCGACGCACACCAGTCGCTCCTCGCGACCCGCATGCGCACCCGCGACCTGCTTCACGTCGCCAAGCACGTCTCGCACCTGACGCCGCAGCTGCTCTCGATGGAGGCGTGGGGCGGCGCGACCTACGACGTCGCGCTGCGCTTCCTCGCCGAGGACCCGTGGGAGCGGCTCGCCGCGCTGCGTGAGGCCATGCCCAACATCCCGCTGCAGATGCTGCTGCGCGGGCGCAACACGGTCGGCTACACCCCCTACCCGACGGCCGTGACCGACGCCTTCGTGCGCGAGGCCGCGTCGACGGGCCTCGACATCTTCCGCATCTTCGACTCGCTCAACGACGTGTCGCAGATGCGCCCGGCCGTCGAAGCGGTGCTCGAGACGAACACCGCGGTCGCCGAGGTGGCGCTCTGCTACACGGGCAATCTGATGAGTCCCGGCGAGAAGCTCTACACGCTCGACTACTACCTCCACCTCGCCGAGCAGATCGTCGACACCGGCGCCCACGTGCTCGCCATCAAGGACATGGCCGGGCTGCTCCGCGCGCCGGCCGCGGGGCGGCTCGTCCGCGCGCTGCGCGAACGCTTCGACCTGCCGGTTCACCTGCACACGCACGACACCGCGGGCGGCCAGATCGGCACGCTCCTCGCCGCCRTCGACGCCGGGGTCGACGCCGTCGACGCCGCCACGGCGACGATGGCCGGCACGACGAGCCAGCCATCGCTCTCGGCCCTCGTCGCGGCGACCGACGACACCGACCGCCCGACGGGGCTCGACATCGAAAACGTCTTCGCGCTCGAGCCCTACTGGGAGGCCGTCCGTCACCTCTACCGGCCCTTCGAGTCGGGACTCGACTCCCCCACCGGCCGGGTCTACTTCCACGAGATCCCCGGCGGCCAGCTGAGCAACCTCCGGCAGCAGGCGATCGCCCTTGGTCTCGGCGACCGCTTCGAGGCGATCGAGGACATGTATGCCGCGGCGAACCGGATCCTCGGCAACGTCGTCAAGGTGACGCCGAGCTCCAAGGTCGTCGGCGACCTCGCGCTCGCGCTCGTCGGCGCCGGCGCCGACCCGCAGGACTTCGAGGACGACCCCCAGCGCTTCGACATCCCGGACTCGGTCATCGGCTTCCTCAACGGCGAGCTCGGCGACCCTCCCGGTGGGTGGCCAGAGCCCTTCCGCACCAAGGCGCTGGCCGGCCGCCAGTCCAAGCCGCGCCTCACCGAGCTGACGCCGGAGCAGGAGCAGGCTCTCGTCGAGGCCCCGCGACGCACCCTCAACGAGCTGCTCTTCCCCGGACCGACGAAAGAGTTCGAGAGCTCGCGCGAGTCCTACGGCGACCTGTCGGTGCTCGGCACCGTCGAGTTCCTGCACGGCCTCGAGGCAGGCGAGGAGTACGAGGTCGAGATCGAGCCGGGCAAGCGGCTCATCCTCGGGGTCCAGTCGATCGGCGAGGCCGACTCCAAGGGGATGCGCACCGTCATGTGCACCCTCAACGGGCAGTTCCGACCCATCACCGTCCGCGACCGCTCGGTCGAGGCAGACGTCAAATCCGCCGAGAAGGCCGACGCGGGGGTCACGGGCCAGGTCGCCGCGCCCTTCGCCGGTGTCGTCACCCTCGCAGTGTCCGAGGGTGACACCGTCGAGGCCGGCGGCGTCGTCGCGACGATCGAGGCCATGAAGATGGAGGCCAACATCACGAGCCCCACCGGAGGCACCGTCTCGCGGGTCGCCATCGGCGCGCACCAGCAGGTCGAGGGTGGCGACCTGCTCGTCGTCATCGGCTGACATCAGCCGCGTCAGCCGCGTCAGCCGCGTCCGAGTCCACGCACGAGGCCCAGCGCCTCCTCGACCGACCCCGTGACGTCGGGGATCGGGAAGAGGGTGGCGCGCACGACACGGTCCCGGTCGACGACGAGTGTCTGGCGCTTGAGCCGGGTCGTGCCGCCCGCACGGAAGGTCGGCAGGCGCAGCGCGGTCGTCAGCTCGAGGTCGGCGTCCGAGAGCAGGGGGAAGCGGATGCCGTTCGCCGCAGCGAACGCGGCCTGCTCTCCCGGTCGCTGGGTCGAGACCCCGACAACCGAGGCCCCGAGGTCGGTGAACTCGCCGAGCCGGTCGCGGTACGTGCACGACTCGAGCGTGCAGCCGATGCCACCAGGGATCTCGTCGGCCCCGGGGAACGCGTTGCCGGGGTAGCAGTAGACCACCGTGAACGGCACATCGGTGACGGGGTCCAGGGCGTGCAGGCGCGGGATCGCCTGTCCGACGAGGCTGCTCACCCGCTTGACCTCGTTGGAGTCGGCGGCGGCACCGGCGTCGGGGCTGCCGTCGCCGAGCAGCCACGTGTCCCCGAACTCCTGCAGGGCAGCGAGGACCGGGAGCGCCCCGCGGCCGAGGGCGGTGAGGACGTACTCGTGCCGCGGCGGACGGTCGGAGTAGCCGCGGCGCTCGAGGACGCCGTCTGAGACGAGGGCGTCGAGACGCTGCGCGAGGACCTTGCGCGAGATCCCCGTCTCGGTGACGAGCTGGTCGAAACGGGTGCATCCGCCGGCGACGTCGCGCAGGACGAGCAGGCTCCACGGGTCACCGAGGACGCCCACGGCGTGGGCGATGCCGCACGGGTCGGCGGCGCTCGCGTGTCGCCTGGTCATGGCCTCATCCTAACTGAGTTCCTAAAAGAGACTCACTATGGTCTGATGTTCGGGTGCGCGACCTCCGTGACCTCCCGAGCGTCGTCTGGGTGCTGGCCGCCGGGCGCTTCGTCAGCTCGGCCAGCGCCTTCCTCATGCTCTTCCTCGTGCTCTACCTCACCGGACCGCGGGGGCTGGGCGTCGTGCCGGCGGGCATCATCGCCGGCTCGAACGGTGTCGGCGCGCTCCTCGGGAACGTCACGGGTGGCCGGTTCGGCGACCGCTACGGCCACCGTCGGGTCCTGCTCCTCACGGCCAGCGTGGTCGGCGTCCTCACCGCCCTCATCCCGTGGCAGCCGGTGTGGCTGCTCGCCGTGACGATGCCGGTGACGGGCTACCTGGGCGCCGTCGCGTCCCTCGGGCAGGGTGCGCTCGCGGCACTCGCCGTGCCGGCCGGGTCACGCCGGTCGTCGGTCGCCGTGAGCCGCGCAGCCTCCAACGCGGGCTTCGTCATCGGCCCTCCCGTCGGCGCCCTGCTCGCCACGCACGGCTACGACACGCTCTTCGTGCTCGACGGCCTCCTCACCCTCGTGCTGCGCCACGTCACGTCGCGCTTCCTGCCCGACGAGGCGCCGGTGGCCGCGGAGCCCGACGCCCCGGCCGGCTTCTGGCGGACGGTCCGGGCCGACCGGTCGCTCCTGCTGCTCCTCCCGGGCGTCGTGCTCGTCGACCTCGTCTACCGCCAGCTCTACTCGACCCTCCCCCTGCACCTGCGCGACCACGGGCAGCCGCTCGCGCTCTACACGCTCCTCGTCGCGATCGGGTCGGGGCTCATCCTCGCGCTCGAGATCCCCGTGGCCCTGTGCCTCCGAGACCGACCGGCGATTCCCATCATCGCGACCGGATACGCCCTCGTGGCAGTCGGTTTCGTCATCTTCGGGCTCACGTGGATGGGCGTCACGGCCGCAGCCGTCGTCGCCATGGTGGTGCTCACCGCCGGCGAGATCCTCTACAAGACGACGGCCACCGCGCACGTCCTCGACGCGGCGCCCGCCCATCTCGTCGGCCAGTACCAGGGGCTCTACACCGGCGCCGCCACGAGCGGGACGATGCTCTCCGCCCCGCTGGGCGGGATGGTGTATGCCGTCGCGCCCGGTCTGCTGTGGCCGCTCTGTGGCGTCGTGGCCGGCGTGGGAGCCCTGCTCGCCCTCGCGTCGCGACGACCGTCCCGAGACGCTGAGCCGGCGTCGTCGTAGCGACGGCGTGTGTCACCGGGGCCTTCCCCCGCACCGAAGGTCACATCGGTCGTGCGGGCTACCAGGAGCCGGAGGACGACCCGCCGCCACCGCCGCCGGAGAAGCCACCGCCGCCGGAGAAGCCGGACGATCCCGACGAGCCCGGCGTCGAAGTGAAGGTGCCCGTCGATGTCGTCGAGAAGGAGTCGACACCGTCGGCGATGCTCGTGAAGTCGGGGAAGGCGTTGCCGCTCCAGACGTACCACGTCGGCATCACGAGAGGCTGGTTGGCGGCCTCGGCCGCCTTCGCGACGTCGGCGAACGTGCTGGCCCACCGGTCCGCGACACCGAAGACGACGGCATACGGCAGGTAGCGGCTGAAGATGTTGGACGCCTCCTCGAACTCGATCTGCCCGGCCTCGGCGGTCGTGAGGTACTCCTTGAAGCCGAGGGACTGGGCGAGCACGGCCGAGCCCTCGGCGGTCTTGGCGGCCATCCGCCCGCCGAGGAACCAGACGATGAGGCCGGCGACGACGAGACCGATGCCGAGGGCGACCCCGCCACCGAAGCTGCCGCCGAGGATCGCGCTGATCGCGGGTCGGCCGTAGAAGAGCATGAGTCCGCCGAGCACGGCGATGACGAGCCCGAGGCCCTGCCACGCGCCGCGCTGGGTCTGGGGCGAGGAGCGGAACCATCCCCGTGTCACGACCTCCTCGTACATCCCGGACTGGATGCGCTTGAGGGTGTTCGCGAAGGTGTTCTTCAACTCCGAGAGACGCACGACGTCGCCCCGGCTGGAGAAGATGCCGTCGAGCAGCTGGCGCTCGTAGGGCAGCAGTCGCTCGTCGGCTGGGGGCGCGAGCCGGGTCAGCGTCCAGTCGGTGCGGCTGAAGGCTCCCCCGCCGTCGCTCTCCTCGATGCGGATGAAGCCGCGCACCGCGAGGTCGATGACCGTGGCCGAGACGTCGATCGGGTTGGCGGTCTCGTCGATGATCGTGCCGACCATGCCCGGCTGCACGCCCTTCGGCGGCTGGAACTGGACGGCGACGGGGGACGACCCGCCGCGCACCGTGGCGGCACTCGGGGTCCCGTCGCCCGCCGCGCCGGTGCCGTACGCCGGCGAGAGGCCCGGCGTGAGGTCGGCGTAGCGCTCGTCCCGACCGCGGCTCCAGACGAGGGCACCCATCACGGCCAGTGCCAGCACCGGAGCGCCGATCGCGCCGGCCCAGGCGGCGGCGTTGGCAGCCGGGGCCGCGTCGGAACCGATCGAGGACGCCGAGTCACCCTGTCGGACGTCGGGGCGCACGTCGCCGAAGGCCGAGGCCGGGTAGGAGGCGAGCACCGACATGGCATCGCCCGCGGTCAGCCCGGTCGCCGAGAACCGCGCCGGGTCGCCCTTCGTCGCCTCGCAGGGGGTGTCCGACCGGTTGACGCCCTGGTAGCAGGCCACCTGGGTCGGCGTCGCGGGCGCCTTGACGGTGATCGACACGCGGTCACGCACGGTGGTCTCGTTGGTCCCGAAGACGTTGTAGTAGAGCTCGACGGTGTCGGCCGTGCTCGAGTCGGCGGCTGGCTTGCCGTCGGCGGTGATCGGGTTGAGCACGTCGTGCAGCGTGTAGCTGATGGTGTAGACCTGCGTGCCGCTGGTGTACTCATCGGCGGAGCCGATCCGGATCTCCTTTGCCGCACCGTTGTCGGTGACGCGGAAGGCGTCGGGGGCGCCGCTCGGGCTCGACACCGCGACGTCCGTCAGGTCGTAGTAGCGGTAACGGTTCTCCTCGCCGTTCCAGCCCATCCGCACCACGACGTCGCGGAAGATGCCGTGCTTCTGCTCGCCGCTCGGGAAGCGCCACGTGATGGTCTCGGTGACCTTCATGCTGCCGTCGGGCTGCACGTCGTAGACCGCGGCGAAGGAGTCCATGCCCTCATCGCCGGCGGCCTGCGCGGAGGCCGGTACGAGCAGGAACAGCGCGGCTGCCAGGAGCAGACCCAGCACGCCGAGTCGGCGGCCGCGCGTCACGCTCGATCGGGTCGGTCCGGTCGGTCCAGCCATCGGAGTGCCTCCACGTCGTTGGTCCCTTGCATCCTGACACCGGACGCTGCGCCGGGTCGCGCGGTTCCGGCGGAAGGGTCAGCGGCGGCGGTTGGCCGCGCTCATCGCCCGGTCGGCCTCGCGGTTGTCCTGGCGCTCGCGCAGCGCGTGGCGCTTGTCGTACTCCTTCTTGCCGGTCGCGATGGCGATCTCGACCTTGGCGCGGCCGTCCTTGAAGTAGAGGGCCAGGGGCACGATGGTGCGCCCGCTCTCACGGGTCTTGTGCGCGATCTTCGTCAGCTCGGCGCGGTGCAGGAGCAGCTTGCGCTTGCGACGCGGGGCGTGGTTGTTCCACGTGCCGTTGAGGTACTCGGGGATGTGGACGTTCTCGAGGTAGAGCTCGTCACCGGTGAACATGGCGAAGCCGTCGACGAGGGACGCGCGCCCCATCCGCAGCGCCTTGACCTCGGTGCCGGAGAGGACGATGCCCGCCTCGAAGGTGTCGTCGATGAGGTAGTCGTGTCGGGCCTTGCGGTTGCTCGCGATGAGCGACCGCCCCTTCTCCTTCGGCACCGGACCGTCCTTCCGCCGTTGAGGGTGTGTGGTCAGCGCACCAACGCTACCCCGAAGGGGCCCTCGGCTCAGAGTCGGTTTTGTCCGGGAGGGCGGGTCAGAGCCACTTGCGGGGGTTGACCGGCGTGCCGTCCTCGTAGGTGCCGAAGTGCAGGTGGCAGCCCGTCGAGTAGCCCGTCGTGCCGGAGTAGCCGATGAGCTGGCCGCGGTTCACGCTGCCGCCGAACTTCACGATGCTCGACAGGTGGTTGTAGCTCGTGACGAGGTCGACGCCGCGGTGGATCCCGTGGTCGATGAGGATCTGGTTGCCCCACCCGCTCGCCCGCCAACCCGCGCGGATGATGTCGCCCGGCGCCGCGGCATACACCGGGGTGCCGCACGCGATGCCCCAGTCGAGACCGTCGTGCAGCATCCACTTCTGGAGCACGGGGTGCCACCGCATGCCGAAGCCGGAGGTCGTCGGGCCGATGGCGGGGTAGCTGAGGTAGTTCGACGGAGTCGGGTCGCTCTGCACCGGCGGCGGCGTCTTGGGGATGTAGACCTGTCCGCGCTTCTTGGCGGCGGCGGCCTTGGCCCGCTCGGCGCGGATCTTCGCGGCGCGCTCGGCGCGCAGCCTGGCCTGGCGCTTCTGCTCGGCGATCCGGGCCTGGCGGGCCCGCTCGACGAGGACGGCCTGCAGGCGGGCCGACTCGGCGCGGGCCGAGGCGAGGTCTGCGGCCTCGCCCTGCTTCTGCACCGCGAGGTCGGCGGTGTAGGCCGACTGCTTGGACTTCAGCTGGTCGAGCTGCGTCTTGGCCGCGGCGGCGTTCTGCGCGGCGGTGACGGCGTTGTTCTTGGCGATGATCGCCTGGTTCTTGGCCTGCGTGGCGGCCGCGGCGGCCGCCTCGGCCCCGCGCAGGGCGGCCTCGGCCTGTCGCTTGAGCTCGGCGATCTCGCCGCGCACGGACGTGAGGTACGAGCGGGTCGAGGTGTTGTCGGCCGTCATCGCGGCGAGCTTGTCGATGGTGTCGCTGGCGACCGCACTCGCGGTGTCGGCCATGACGAGCCGGTTGGCGAAGTCCTCCGGCGAGGTGGATCCGAAGACCATCCCGAGCTGGGACTCCTGGCCGGACCCCTGGAAGACCTCGGCGGCGTACGAGTCGAGGGCGTCCTGGCTGCCGACGAGGTCGGCGCCGCTCTTGGCGAGCTGCTCCTTGGCGCGCTGCTCGTTGGCCTTGGCCACGGCGAGCTTCTGGGCCACGGCCTCGTTGTGGGCGCGGGCCTTCGCCTCGGCGGCGATCGCGCGGGCCTCGGTGGCCTCGGCCGCCACCTGGGCGGCCTGGGCGCGCACCTGGGCCGCCTGCGCGGAGGTGACGCGCTGCTGGGCGATCGGGAGCGCGGCGTTGGTGCGCTGGAGGTTGACGTAGGCGCGCGCGAGCGCGGCGTTCGTGCCCTCGAGCTGCTGACCCAGCGTGGCGATCTTCTGGTCGTTGCGCTTCTTCTGGTCCGACACGGAGTCGGCACGCGCGACGAGCGCCGATCCCAGGGAGACGGAACACGTGATGACGAGCCCGGCGGCCGTCAGCCTGGTCGCGGGCCCGCTCTTCTCAGAACGCCTCATGAGCCACATATGCTCCATTGGTACCACACGTCACTCGCGTTGGGGAGAAATCGTCACGATCAGGGCCGCATGCCGGCCCGGGACAGCATGCGACGCCGCCTCGGTCCCTGGCAGCGAATTCGGGAAATTGTGCAGAGCGGGCCGCGTCAGACGCGCAGGTAACGGCGCAGCGTCACCCAGGACGTGAGGCTCGAGAGCACGATGACGCCGACGACGACGAACGGCGCGACGTAGTAGACGTCCGCCACCCCGATGAAGGCGGTGTCCGTCAGGGTCTGGCTCAGGAAGCCGACGACGCCGTAGCGCACCGTGGCCCAGAGCATGCCCATCGCCAGGACCGCGCCGAGCACGCTCGCCAGGACGGTCTCCATGACGAACGGGAAGCGGATCGTGAAGTTCGAGGCGCCGACGAGGCGCATGATGCCGGTCTCACGCCTACGGCTGAAGGCGGTCTGGCGGATCGTCGTCGAGATGAGCATGACGGCCGCGAGGACCATGAGTGAGGAGAGCGCGATCGCCGCCCACGACACGGTGTTCATGAAGGTGAAGAACTTCTCGAGGAGCTTCTTCTGGTCCTGGACGTCGGCGACCCCGGGCATGCCCTTGATCGAGCTCGCGACGACGTCGAACTTCCCGGCGTCGTTGAGGTTGACCCGGTAGGAGTCGGCGAAGTAGGACTCCCCCGCCCGCGCGAGCGGCGAGTTCTTGTAGGTCTGCTTGAACCGCTCGAACGCCTCGTCGCGCGACTCGTAGTAGACCTCCTTGACCGTCGGCTTGAGGGCCTCCAGCTCGGCCTTGATCGCCGTCCGCTGGGCGTCGGTCGTGGCCTCGCCCGCGCAGTTGGTGAAGCGGGTCTTCTCGGCGCAGAGCATCACCGTGACCTGGACGCGGTCGTACCAGTAGTCCTTCATGGTGTCGACCTGCCGCTGGCCCATGAGGCCGAGGCCGAGGAGGTACATCGAGATCATCGTGACGATGACGACCGAGACGGCCATCGAGAGGTTTCGCCGGAGGCCGTTGCCGATCTCGCCGACGAGGAACTGGAATCGCATGTCGTGTCTCGCTTCGTCTCGCGCTCAGCGGTCGCTCGTCTGGACGGCCTTGTGCCGCCGGAAGATTCCGCTCTTGCTGCGTGGCGCGTCGGCGTCGCGCCCGATGGGCGGCAGCCCGTCCGGCTCGTCCGTGTCGTATGCCGTGGGGTCCCCGTCGTCGTAGCCGTCGGACACCTCGGGCTCGGCCGCGCGGCGCGGCGCCTCGGCCTCCTCGTCGAGCCGGATGCGCGGGATGGAACCGGTCGTGTAGTCGCCGGCCTCCATGTCGCTGACGAGCACGCCGCGGTCGAGGCGGATGACGCGCTTGCGCATGGCGTTGACGGTGACGGTGTCGTGGGTGGCCATGACGACGGTCGTCCCGGTGCGGTTGATGCGGTCGAGCAGCTGGACGATGCCCAGGCTCGTGTCGGGGTCGAGGTTGCCGGTGGGCTCGTCGGCGAGCAGGACCGGCGGCCGGTTCACGAAGGCCCGGGCGATGGCGACGCGCTGCTGCTCACCACCCGAGAGCTGGTGCGGCAGGCGCTTCTCCATGCCGGCCAGGCCCACGAGCTCGAGCGTCTCGGGCACCGTCTGGCGGATGCGGGCCCGGCTGCTGCCGAGGACCTGGAGGGCGTAGGCGACGTTCTGGAAGACCGTCTTGTTGGGCAGCAGGCGGAAGTCCTGGAAGACGCAGCCGATCTCGCGCCGCAGGGCGGGCACCTTGCGCTCCGGCAGGCGGTCGAGGTCGCGGCCCGCGACGAGGATGCGACCCCGGGAGACGTCCTGCTCCTTCATGACGAGCTGCATCATCGTCGACTTGCCCGAACCGGACGTGCCGACGACGAAGGCGAACTCACCGCGCGGGATCTCGAGGCTGACGTCGTCGAGGGCCGGACGAGTCGTCCGCGGGTAGGTCTTCGTGACGTTCTCGAAGAGGATCATGCGACGGGCCTCGACTCGTACTGGACATCAGCTGGGCATCAGCGGGACGGCGGCTGGCCCCGGTGGCACGTGACGGCATACGCCGGCGTGAACAGGACCGGCTCCGAGGCTACGGGCCGACGGACGAAACCCCCGGAAAACGGCCGGCCCCGGCGTGGCGGCCCGCGATGCCCGGCCGGGGCTCAGCAGACGAGCGTCGTCAGGCCCTGGGCCGACTCCGAGCCGGCGCGGGAGAGCTTGCCCCAGCCCTGCGTGCAGAGCGAGGTCGTGCGGACCGGGGTCGAGTAGCTCAGCTGCTGGCGGCTGGCGCCCGTCGTGAAGCCGCGCGCCTCGGGCTCACCACGGACGGCGACGCCGGAGAGCGAGCGGTAGGCGAAGCCGCGCACGTGGTACTGGTCCCAGACGTAGACGGACGTGAAGTTCATCCACGCCGACCCTCGGGCGTCGCGGCACCAGCCGACGTACTGGCGGACGGTGAAGGCGGACATCCCGAGGTCGGAGACGACCTTCCGGTCGCCGATCTGGCGGACGCTGCTGCATGGCGGGGAGGCGCCGCTGGAGGCGGCGGACGCCGCGGGAGCCAGCCCGACGGTGACGGTGGCGGCGACGAGGAGGGCGGCGAGGGTCGTGACGAGGCGGTGGAGGGGTGACATGGGCGGAACCTCTCAGGCGGGAGCGTGAGCTGCGCCGACCCACCGTGGGCGGGGGCCGTCGGGTGGAGCCGACGACGCGACCCTACGAGCGCGGAGGCCGGCGCGCCCGCCGAAAGCGGAGATCGCCCGAGATGTCAGTCCTCGCGGCGGTTCTCACCGATCTGCCACCGGATGCCCGCCTCGATGAAGCCGTCGATGTCACCGTCGAAGACTGCGCTCGGGTTGCCGGTCTCGAACTCGGTGCGCAGGTCCTTGACCATCTGGTACGGGTTGAGCACGTAGGAGCGCATCTGGTCGCCCCAGCTCGCCTTGACGTCGCCCGCCATCTCCTTCTTCACCGCGGCCTCCTCGGCCTTGCGCTGCAGGAGCAGTCGCGACTGGAGGACGCGCAGGGCGGCGGCGCGGTTCTGGATCTGGCTCTTCTCGTTCTGCATCGAGACGACGATGCCGGTCGGGATGTGCGTCATGCGCACCGCCGAGTCGGTCGTGTTGACGCTCTGGCCACCGGGACCGCTCGAACGGAAGACGTCGACCTTGAGCTCGTTCTCGGGGATGTCGACCGAGTCGTCGCTCTCGATGAGCGGGATGACCTCGACGGCCGCGAAGCTCGTCTGCCGACGACCCTGGTTGTCGAACGGGCTGATCCGGACGAGGCGGTGCGTGCCGGCCTCGACGGACAGGTGGCCGAAGGCATACGGCACGTTGACCTCGAAGGTGGCGGACTTGAGGCCGGCCTCCTCGGCGTACGAGGTGTCCATGACCTTCGTCGGGTAGCCGTGGCGCTCGGCCCAGCGGAGGTACATCCGCATGAGCATCTCGGCGAAGTCGGCGGCGTCGACGCCACCGGCACCGGAGCGGATCGTGACGACGGCCTCCCGCTCGTCGTACTCCCCCGACAGCAGGGTGCGGACCTCGAGCTCGCCGACGTCCTTCTTCAGCGTGGCGAGGTCGCGCTCGGCCTCCTCGAGGGTGGCGGCGTCGCTCTCCTCCTGGCCCATCTCGACGAGAGTCTCGAGGTCCTCGATGCGCGCGTCCATCCCGAGGATGCGGTCGCGCTCGGAGTTGGCGCGGGAGAGGGCGCTCGTGACCTGCTGCGCCGCGTCGGGGTCGTCCCAGAGGTCGGGGGCGGAGGCCTGCTGCTCGAGCTCGTCGATGGTCCGGGCGAGCTCGTCGAGGTTCGTGACCCCGCGCACGGAGTCCATCGTCGCGCGCAGGTCCTTGATCTCTTGCGTGAAGTCAACAGCCACGATCGAACAGCCTACGGCAGCGGCGAGCCGCCCCGCGCACGCCGGGCTGCGCTCCCGGAGCATCTCCCACCCCGTGGCCGGGGTCTCCTGGACGCGCATCGGGCCCACGGCATACGCCGCGGGCCCGATGTGGTTGTGGTGCAAGCTCCCCCGAGCAGTGGTGCGGGTCGATCAGTAGTTGCCGGCCATCCAGCGGATGTCGGCGGCCGTGGGCCGGGTGAGTGCCGTGTTGGAGTTCGTCGACGGGTACATGACGCTCTTGGCCGACGTCGAGTGCGGCAGGCCGCCGCAGTGGCCGAGCTCGTGGATGGCGAGGTGCTCGCCGGCGTACATGGTCGCGAACAGCGGGTCGAGACGAACGGTGCAGCCCGTGATGACACCTCCACCACTGACGAGGGTTGCATCACCGATCGCGCCGTCCGAGGTCGCCTGTTGCGCGAGGACCGTGATGTTGGCCTTGGTGGCGTCGCTCGTCATGGCCACGTTCCACCCTGACTTGCGCCACTCCGAGACTGCCTCAGCGACCTTGTACGAGTTGTTTCCGCCGGTGGAGTCGTAGACGAGGGCCTGGGTCGCCCAGTGGCCCCAGTAGGCCGCCGTGACGGTGGGGGTAGGGGTGGGCTTGGCGGCCTGCGAGGGTGCGGCCGCGCCGACGGCGAGACCGACGGCTGCGAGGACGACGAAGATGATCCGCTTCATGTGCCTTCTCCTGCTGTGGGGGATGTGCTGGGGGCTCAGGACTGATGGGGCTCCATGCGGTGTGTTCGGACAGACGCCGAGACCACCCGTGGGGTAGGTGGTCTCGAGGGGAGTTGGCGCTGTTTGTCCAAATTATCGACTTCGTGACGTAATGCGGCCTTTTTGACGATCTCTTGACCATTACTGGCGCGTTGGTGGGACAACTCCCAGATATGGGGGCACGACGAAGGCCCGCCCCGGATGCGGGGCGGGCCTTCGTTGTGCGGCGTCGGTCGTACGGAGCTGGGCTCAGCAGTACTTCGCGGTGCCGCCTCCGCTCCACGCGCACGTGTCGACCGTCGTGCCCGAGGCGTTCTTGAGGTATGCCGTGTCGCCCGAGTTGTTCCAGACGTACCAGGTCTTGTTGTAGTAGCGGTGCGTCGACGTCGCGGACCCGCGCCCGGTGTGGACCGTCACGGTGGCGCCCGCCTTGAGGGTGAAGGTCGGGAACCGGTAGGTGTAGCCGGTCTTGTCGCGCAGGGTCCAGCCGGTGAGGACGCGGTTGCTGCGCGTCGTGTTCTTGATGACGACGTACTCCGCGTTGAGGCTCGTGTTGCTGCCGGTGTCGGAGCCGGGTGAGTCGTACTGGACCTTGTAGATCATGATCGCCGGCAGCGCCTGGGCCGAGGTCGCGGCGGCGATGGGTGCGGCCACGGCGAGGCCGAGACCGGCGGTGGCCACGAGGGCCTTGGTGATGAACGTGCGCATGCTTCCCTGTCTGTCGTCGCGACCCCGTGGTCGCGGCACGTGCGGATGGCGCCGCCCTTCGGACGGCGCCATCACTCCCTGTCTCGACGCGCCACGCCGCCAGGCCTTGGACGTGCTGGGCGGTGTGGGCGTCGTCGACGGACGCTAGTGCGGATCCGTCTGGCGTGTGAGCGTTTTGGGGGTTTTTGCGTCGGTGAGTGGGCGATCAGGGGTTGGCGACGTCCTGGGTGCGGCCCAGCTTCCCCCGACCGCGCCGGTGCGAGCCACGACCCCCGCCGCGAGGACGGTGTCGGTGTCCACGTCGAGTCACAGGCAGGACATGGACTGGGTGCCGTCGGTCGAGAAGCGGTCGGCGAGCCAGCGTGCCCAGTTGGACGTCGTCATGGGACGTCGCCCTTGCCGGAGCGCACGAGCACCACGGGCGTGATTGTCGGCCGCTCGTGGTCGGAACATCCGCCGGCTCCGGGCGCGAGGCGGAGCCACTCGAGCATGCGCGCCGTCGCCCACGCCGACCGGCCCGTGGGCGGCGGGGCCGCGACCGAGACGAGGAACGCGTCGACCTGGGCGAGCACGAGCGTCCCCAGGTCGGCCACGAGCATCACGGCGGCCAGGTGCTCGCGTCCGGCAGCGCGGCCGAGGCGCGCCGCCTCGACGGCATCCTCCAGGGACTGCTTCTCCGAGTCCGGGACGGGCGGGTCGGCAAGGAGGTCAGCGAGCTCGGCCTTCGCCTCGGCCAGCGCAGCGGTGGCCTTGGCGGCTGCGGTGGCTGCGGTGGATGCGGTGGCTGCCCCCGCCTTGGCGGTCGCGGCCGCCCCCGGGTCGAAGGTGCTCACGGCGGCCCGCGGGGCGGCCGAGCCGTTTCTGCGGCGGACTGCGACCCAAGGTCCGGAAAGGGTCGAGGAACACCGTGCCCGGCAGTGGCGAGTGCGCCGACCACCGCGACCGCACACGTGGAGTCCTCGTGCGTCACGGCAGACGTCGCGCCGCGGTCTTGTCCGCCTCGGCGAGAGCCTCGGCGAGAGCCTCGTCGACGGCGGACTACTGGGCCTCACGCCGCAGGTCAGCCGGAAGGTGCTCCAACGGATCGGGGTCGGCCACGGGGCCCCTGTCGGTCGGCGACGCGGATCAGCCGGTTGCGCCACGTAGGTCCCTCCCGCCCCTCGACGGTCGGTGATCACCACAGGTGGTCCGTGTGCCGCGGCTCCGCCCCGAGTCACCCGAGCGGCGCGCGGGCCCGGGACGTCACGGTGATGGTGACGCTGCCGCCCAGGGTCTCGAGGACCCACCCGCTCATCGGAAGCGTCGCCGTCCCCTGGATCGTCACGACAGCTGTGGCGCCGTCGCTCGTGCCGGTGCCGGGGACGACGGACCACGCGGTGATCCCGGACGGCAGCGGTGTGCGCGCCAGATGGGCCGTGGCGGCGCTGGCCACGGACTCGTCGGTGATGGCGAGCTGGTCGAGGACGCCGCCCTCGTAGGCGGCGCGCTCGTCGAGCGCATCGGCGGCGTCGAGAGCCGCCGAGTCTGCGGCGTCGAGCAGGCGCATGCGCGCCAGCTGAGCCGCGGTGACGTCGACGGCGCCGAGGACCAGGAGGGTCGCGAGCACGAACAGGCCGAGGGCGAGGACGCCGATCTGGCCCTCGTCGCGGGCTCGATTGTGACCTGTCCGAGCGCGGAGGCGACGGACGACGGCCCGGAGGCGGACGGCATACGTGCTCGTCATCGCGCCACGAACCGGTCGACGGAGGCGACGTGGGTCGACGAGACGGTCACGGAGGCCGGCACGTGCGACGCGATGAAGTCCGGCACGAGCGGAAGCCGGACCTTGATCGTCGCCGTGGAGGTCACCGTTCCGTCGGGGCGCAGGCAGGGAGAGCCGTCGCACGCCACGGACACCGCTGCGCCGTCCTCGAAGGAGAAGTCGGTGAAGGCCAGCTGGGCCGCCGCTCGGGCACGGGCATAGCCGTCGTCGTCGGACCGCGCCGTGACGAAGGCTCGGCCAGCCTCCCGCCCGGCCAGCGACGCCGAGAAGGAGGCTGCCTGGAGCCGAGCCGCTGTGAGCACGAGGTAGGTGAGCGGGAGCAGGAGCAGGAGGCCGAGGAAGATGAACTCGAGGATGGCGCGACCAGCCTCGACGTCACTCCGGCGGCCAGCCCGGGCGAGGACGTCCTGCGGCCGGATCATCGGGTGCCTCCGGCCACGACCTGCTCCTCGCTGAAGGCGCGACCGGACACCGTGAGTGCGCCCGTGGGTCCGATCGGACCGATGACCGGCAGCGGCGCCGTCACGCGGACCTCCACGACGCGCACCCCCGAGGCGGTGACGGAACGGGTGGCGCTCACGTCCTGGGCGAACGTCGAGCTCAACGCCGAGGTGATGAGCGCCTCGGTGCGTGCGATGCCGTCACCGGGCTGCGCATCGGCTCGAGCGCCGTAGCGGGCGCCCTCGGACGCGGCCGAGATCAGCGTGTTGCGCACGTAGAGCGCCAGGCCGAGCTGGAAGACCCCCATCGCGACGACCAGCAGAAGTGCAGCCACCATGACGAACTCCGCTATGGCAGAACCACGCTCGCGATCAGCTGCGCTGGTTGAGGGGTGCTCCAGCCGGGCCAGGAGCGACCCGGGCGTCACGGGCCCTTGACGTCCGAGATGGCGTCGCTGAAGAGCTGCCCGAGCTGGGGGCCGGCGAGGGCCCACAGCGCGGTGACGAGCCCCGCGGTCATGATCGTGATGAGGACCCAGCCGGGGACGTCCCCACGGTCACGAGCGCCGGCGATCCGACGAGACACGGCGGTCGTGACGGCCGCTCGGGCTCGGGCGTGTGCCGTGATGATGCGGTTCATTCTCTTTCTCCCTGTGTTGGATTGCGGTGACAGGACACTCGGTGGGCCGGGCGTCAGAGCTTGAGGTGGAGGAAGCTGAGGCCGGGGTAGAGCGCGAAGAGCACCGTCACCGGCAAGGTGAGGAAGACGATGGGGACCATCATGTAGATCTCCTTCTTCCCGCCCTCCTCCATGAGGGTGCGTCGCCCGTCCTCGCGGACGTCCTGCGCCTGGGCCCTGAGCACGTCGGCGAGCGGCGTCCCACGCTCGACGGCGACGACGATGCCGTCGACGAAACGGGTCAGGCTCATCAGCCCGGTGCGGTCGGCGAGACCCTGGAGTGCCGTGGGCAGGTTGGCCCCAGCCCGGGCGTCGGCCAGGCACCGGCGCAGCTCGTCGGAGAGCTCTCCGCGGGACAGGCGGCAGACGCGTTCCAGCGCGCCGACGGCACCCTCTCCCGCGCTGACAGCAAGGGCGAGCAGTTCTGCGACGGTGGGGAACTCGGTGAGCATGCGGGCCTCGCGCCGGCTCGCGGCGCGGCTGAGGAGGTAGTCGCGACCGGCGATCCCGCCGAGCACCCCGACGATCACCATCGACACGAGGACCGGCACCGGAAAACGTCGCTGCGCGACGGCGACGACGGCAGTGAAGGCGAGACCACCCAGTCCCCCACCTGCCCCGGCCATGACCTGCTCGGCGCGAAACCGTTCCACGTCCGCGGGTTGCCCCGCTCGGAGCTGCCGACGCGCCACGGAGGGGGCGCCGCCGACGAGCGCGCCCACCCCGGAGCCCAACCTGGCCACGTAGGGCGCGAGCAGCTCACCGAAGCCGAACGGACCACGCGGCGGGGCCGGCCGGGAGAGCAACGTCGACGGGCGGGGCGTGTCGCGCAGGTAGGGCTCCAGGCGGTCGTCGAGGGTCGGGCGGCGGCTCGCGGGCAGTCCGGCGACGACGAGAGCGATGCCCGCGACGAGGCACACGCCCGCGCTCGCGCCGACCCAGGACCACCCGTCGGCGACGAACTCGCTGAGTCGACCCGCCAGCCCGTTCACCGGAGGACCCGCTCTTCCTCGGGGAGTCGCCCGATCCACACCATGGTCCGGTAGGCCACGACGCACAGCGCAGCCCCGACCGCGAGGACGGCCCAGCCCGTTGGCGATGAGTAGGCCGCGAGCGAGCTGCCGTTGAGGGCGAGCAGCCCGAGGACGACCCACGGGGCGCCGGCTGCGAGACGGGCTGCGTTGACCGTCCAGCTCTGCCGGGTCTCGAGCTCGGAGCGGGTGCGGGCATCCTCACGCAGGAAGGACGACAGGGTGCGGAGCAGCTTCCCGAGGTCGCTGCCACCCACCTCGCGGGCGATCCGGAGCGACTCGACGATGCGGTCTCCGACCGGGTCGCTGAGCCGGTCCTTGAGCCGGTCGAGACATTCGTGGAAACGCCCTGTCGTCCGGTAGTCCTCCGCGAACGCGGCGAAGGCCGGACGCAGCTCGGCCGGACCGCGGACGGCGAGCTGCGAGAGTGCCTCGGGAAGCGCCAGGCCCGCCCGCACGCCCGACGTGATGTTGTCGACGACGTCGGGCCACAGGTCGCGAAGCTTGTTGCGGCGCTTGCGCGCTCGCATTCGCACGAGCGAGAGCGGGATCGCGCCTGCCATGAGGCTGAAGCACAACGAGATCGGGACGACGCGCGTCAGGGCGAGGACCAGGACGAAGGCCACGACGAAGAGCACGACCGACCCGGCGACGACGTTGCCGGGCGTGACCGACGAGTACCCGGCCTGGGTGAGGTGGTCACGCAGCTCGACGATGAAGCCGCCCCGGTCGACCTTCTCGCGGGCGGGCTCCTGGGGCCAGGAGGACCAGTAGACGAAGAAGACGCCGACACCGAGCAACAGGCCGATCGCCAGAGGCGAGATCACGAGTCCGCCTGACCGAGAAGGGCCGCCACGTCGTAACCCGCCCGCTCGAAGGCCTCCCGGTGGGGCGGGAACCCGTCGGCCCGTCGCAGGGCACCCTCGCGCGTGACGAAGAGGTCGGCGATCTCGATGACGTCCCCCTCGGCCCGTCCGGGAACGGCAACGATCTCTCGGACCCGTCGGACGCCGTCGCGCTCGAGGGCGACGTGGACGACGACGTCGACCGCCGCCGCCACCGTCGGAACGACGAAGCGGCTCGAGACGTTCTCGCCGGCGAGCAGAGGGAGCGTGCACATCTTCGTGACGGCCTCGCGGGCGCTGTTGGCGTGCACGGTGCACATGCCCGGCACGCCGCTGTTCAGGGCGATGAGCAGGTCGAGGCTCTCCTCCTGCCGCACCTCGCCGACGATGATGCGCGACGGACGCATCCGCAGCGCCTCCTTGACGAGGCGGCGCAGCGGGACCTCGCCCGTGCCCTCGAGGCTGGGTTGGCGGCACTGCATGGCGGCCACGTCGCGCTGCGGGATCTTCAGCTCGAAGACCTCCTCGCAGGTCACGATGCGCTCGCGGGGCGGGATCGCGGCGGCGAGGCAGTTGAGCAGCGTCGTCTTGCCCGCTTGGGTGCCGCCGGCCACGAGCACGTTGAGGCCGCTCGCGACGGCGGCCTCGAGGAACGTCGCCGCCTGTCGGGGCATCGTGCCGAGCCGGACGAGGTCGTCGAGGTGGTCGGCCTTGACGACGAACTTGCGGATGTTGACCTGCCAGTGCGCCCTGCTGATGTCGGGGATGACGACATGGAGCCGTGAGCCGTCGGCGAGCGTCGCGTCGACGAAGGGGCTGCTGAGGTCGACGCGCCGGCCGCTGCTCTTGAGCATCCTCTCGACGAGGTCGCGCACGTCGTCGGCCGTGAGGATCGTGGGGGTCAGCTCGGCGATCCCGCCGCGGGCCACGAAGACGCGTGAGGGCTCGTTGATCCAGATCTCCTCGACGGCGGCGTCGTCGAAGTACTGCTGGAGCGGACCGTAGCCGGCGACGACGGCCAGGATCGAGTGAACGGCGAGTCGCTGATCTCCGAGGGTCGGCAGACCCCCGTGGAGGGAGCGCTCGTCGTAGTCCTGCACGGCGTCCTGGACGAGACGGCGTACGGCCTTGGAGTCATGTGCGGGATCGAGACCCGACCGACGGATCAGCTCACGGACCTCGCCCTCGACGTGGCGCACCGCTTCCTGTGTGGACATGCGTTCCCCTGAACCCTGTGAGTTGCTACGCCCGACATCCTGCCCGGACTGTCGCGATCTGGCGCGTCCAAGCTAGGTCAAATGCGTCCAAACGCGTGATCTTCCTCCACAGGGTCGCCGTGGGGTGGTGCGAGCGCCGGGCACCGTAGCGGGCCCGGGATCTCGCCGTCGCCATCGTCCACACCTGTGCACGCGCCCCCGGACGACCGGCTCCTGCGCTGTGTCATGGGGGCACACGAGAAGGAGGATCCGGTGCGCCTGACCATGACCGTCGTCGACACCCGTGGGCTCGGCGCGCGTCCGCGACACGTGACGATCGAGGCCCCGTCGGGCACACGCTTCGGCGAGATCCGTCCCGAGCTCGCCGACGTCGCCGGCGTCCGGGGCTGCGGCTTCCGCACCGACGGTCGGCTCGTCACCGACGACGCCCTCGTCGGGGCACCGCCCCTCCTGCGGGGTGCCCTGCTGACCATCACCCGGCTGGGTGATTCCAGCGCGGTCGCGACGGGTCGAGGCGCCGTGCAGCTGCGGCTCGCCGGTGGCGTCGGCGCGGGGCGGGTCGTGTCCCTCGGCAGGGGCGAGCACGTCGTCGGGCGAGCCGCGTCCGCGGACGTACGCCTCGACGACCCGGGCGTCTCCCGCGCCCACGCGGTCGTGACCGTGACCCCAGACCATGTCAGCGTCGTCGACCACCACCCGACCAACGGGTCACGCATCGAGGGGACGCTGCTGCCGAGCGACGGGGCGCGCCTCGAGCCCGGTCAGCTGCTGACCGTGGGGTCGACGACGCTCGTCCTGGGCGGCGTGGACGTCCGCGGCGGCCACCACGATGTCGTGGACGGCGAGGTCCGGATCCACCGCCAGCCGCGCTTCCGCGACGCGGGCGTCCCGCCGTCCGTGACCTTTCCCGAGGTCCCGTCCCGCCCGGACCGACAGCGTGTGCCGCTCCTTGCCTCGCTGGCTCCGGTGGCGCTGTCGGCCGTGCTCGCCGTCGCGCTGTCCTCCCCCGCCCTCCTCCTCTTCGCCCTGATGTCGCCGGTCCTCCTCATCGGACAGTGGTGGAGCGACCGACGCGCTGGTCGGGTGTCGTATCGCCGGCAGGTCCGTGAGCACGCCGCGCTGCTGGCCGAGGCCCGCAGCGCCCTCGCAGAGGCCGTCGCGGCCGACGCGGCCGCCCGGCGCGCGGATCATCCCGACCTCGGACACCTCGAGGCCGTCGCCCGTCGGCGCGGGACCCGGCTGTGGGAGCGACGGCCCTCGGACGACGACCACCTGGTGCTCCGTCTCGGGACCGCGACCCAGCCGACCCGGGTCGACGTGTCCGGCCCGGCACCCGACGGCGTACCGCACGTCAACGGGCTCCCCGCCCTGCTGGATCTCGCGACCTCGGGTGTCGTCGGGGTCGCGGGCCCCCGGGCCCACACGCTCTCGCTCGTCGGCGGCCTGCTCCTGCAGGTGGCGACGTGGCACACGCCCCGCACCGTCCAGGTCCACGTCCTCGCCGACACCCATGGGCACGCGCTCGACTGGGAGTGGGCCGCACACCTCCCCCACGTCCGGGACGACGACGGCTCGCCGGCGCGCGTCACCGGCCGCGCGGCAGACGTGGCACGCCATGTCTCGGCCCTCCGCGAGCTCGTCGACAGCCGACGTGCGGCGGACGACGGTCGCTGGACAGGTTCGCGACGTCCTGCTCCCGACGTCGTCGTGCTCCTCGACGGAGCCAGCGGGCTGCGGGCCCGTCCCGGGGTCGCCGACCTGCTGCGCGACGGCCCCACGGCCGGGATCGTCGCCGTTTGCGTGGACACGGACGTCTCCGCGCTACCGGCCGAGACGCGCGCCACGGTGGAGCTGGACGCCGCTGCACCGTCGGCCACGGTTCGTGCGGAGGGGCACACCCTCACCGGGGTGGTCCCGGACCTGCCGTCGGTCGGCTGGCTCGAAGGCGTCAGCCGGGCCTTGGCGCCGTACGTCGACGCCACACCGGAGTCAGGATCGGCAGCCCTGCCCCGTGACGTGTCGTTCGTCGAGCTGCACCGGGGCGCGGGCGTCGACCCCACGACCGGCGACGGCCTGGCGCTGTCGTGGGCACGCAGCACCGGTCGTCCGGTCGCCCTCCTCGGGCGGTCGACCGGCGGCGACCTCATGGTCGACCTAGCGACGGACGGACCGCACGTGCTCGTCGGCGGGACCACAGGGTCGGGCAAGTCGGAGCTGCTCCAGACCCTCGTGACCGGCCTCGCCGTGAGCAACCGGCCGGATGAGCTCGGCCTGCTCCTCGTGGACTACAAGGGTGGCTCGGCCTTCGGCGACTGCGCGCGGCTGCCGCACACGGTCGGCCTCGTCACCGACCTCGACGTTCACCTGACGGCGCGGGCGCTCACCTCGCTCGATGCCGAGATGAAGCGCCGTGAGCGGCTGCTCGCGCGGGCGTCCGCGCGCGACCTCGACCACTACCGGCGCTCCGCTGGCGTATGCCGTGAGCTCCCTCCCATGTCCCGCCTCGTCATCGTCGTGGACGAGTTCAAGGCCCTCGCCGACGAGTTCCCGGACTTCATCGCGGGCCTCGTGCGCGTCGCGGCCCTCGGTCGGTCGCTCGGTCTCCATCTCGTGCTGGCGACCCAGCGCCCGGCAGGCATCGTCTCCGCCGACATGCGGGCCAACATCGCCCTGCGCATCGCGCTCCGGGTCCGTGACCGCGCCGACAGCGAGGACGTCGTCGACGCCGCAGACGCCGCGTCGCTCGACCCGCGAGCGCCCGGACGAGCCTGCCTACGCTCCGGAGACCGGAGCCTGACCACGGTGCAGACCGCCTACCTCGGCGGCCCGCTGGTCGAGGGCCCCGGGTCGGCGGATCGCACCCGCGTGGTCCCGCGCGACCTGCTGGCCCCGATCGCCCCTCCCGAGGACCTCTCGGACGAGGAGCCCCGCCCCAGCGAGCTCCTCGCCGTCGTCGACGCAGCACGCGACGCTGCTCGTCGCGCCGGCATCCCCTCCCAGCCCCCTCCCTGGCTGCCGCCGCTGCCGACCGAGCTGACCCCGGCCGACGTGATGGTTGCTGCGGCGCGCGCGTCGGGGTCGACGCCGCCGCTCGACGTGCCGATGGGTCTCGTGGACGTGCCCGACGAACAGCGACAGGACACCCTCTGGTGGCGCGCGGGCGACCGCGGCCACCTCGGCATCGCCGGTGGGCCACGCTCGGGCCGCTCCACCGCGCTCGTCACCCTCGCCCTCGGCCTTGCCGGGAGCACCTCACCCGACGACGTGCACGTGCACGTGCTCCAGGGCGTCGCCGGGCCGTGCGCCGCACTCGCGTCGCTCCCGCACGTCGGGACCGTGACCGACGGCGCAGACCCGACCCGCACCCGACGCCTCGTCGCCCGCCTCCTCCGAGTGGTCGACGGCGACCAGCCCGCGGCCGCCTGCACCGTCGTGCTCGTCGACGGCTGGGAGTCGCTCGACGAGGCCCTGTCGAGCCTTGACCACGGCGCCGCCGTCGACGAGCTGCACCGCCTGCTGCGAGACGGCCCCCGGGCGGGGGTGAGGTTCGCCGTCACGGGTGGCCGGGCCATCCTCTCCGGCAGGCTTCCGGGCCTGCTCGACCACCGGCTGGCCCTCCACCTGCCCGACCCGCTGGACCTCACCCTGGCCGGCGTCTCGCCCGAGCTCGCCAGCACGACGAGGACGCCCGGACGGGCGATCGACCTCCGGACCGGCCACGAGGTGCAGCTGGCCGCCACCTCACCCGGCGACGTCGCGGAGGCCGTGGCCCGGGTCGTGGACGTCCACCGTGCCGGCTCCCGGGACCGACGCGCCCGCGTCCCCTGGCGCATCTCGGCGCTGCCGCAGCAGGTGCGGCTCGAGGACCTGCCACCGGTCCGGGACGGCTTGTGGATCGGTGTCGGCGGTGACGACGGCGCACCCCTCGCCCTGCCGCTCGGCGCCGGTCACCGTCGCGTCGTCGTCGCGGGACAGAACAGGTCCGGGCGCTCGACCACCTTGGTGACCGTCGGCGAACAGCTGCTCCGGCTGGGACGACGCGTCTGTGTCGTCAGTCCCCGCCGGTCCGTCCTGTCCCTCTGGGCGGCAGGCCAGGAGTGCCCGACCCTGACACCACACGACGCCACGGAACTGATCGGCATGCGGCGTGACGATCCAGATCTGTGCCTGCTCGTCGACGACGCCGAGCTCGTGGACGGCAGCCGGGTCGAGGCGGCACTCGTCGAGGCTGCTCGCCTCGTCGACGGCACGGAGGGCATCGTCGTGGTCGCAGCAGAGCTGGCCCGCGCGAACGGCGCCTTCCGCGGACTCCTCCCCGAGGTGTCGCGCGACGGGGTCGGGATCCTGCTCGGTGTGACGTCCCCGGGTGATGGCGACGTGCTGGGCGTCCGTCTCGAGATCGACAGCACGCGCCGCGCAGGTCGCGGCCACCTCGTCGTCGACGGCCGCTCGACACCGGTCCAGGTGGCCCTGCTCGACCGTCCGGCGCGCCGGACGTCGGACTCACCGCCCACGACGGCCCCCGCTCTGCCACTCTCGTGACGCACACCCCAGGCCCCCAGGAGGACCCATGCCGCGCGGCGCCCGAGAGATCACCCTGCGCTTCCTCGCCGCACCCACGGACGCGGGCTACTCCGGCACGGTCGGGGGCGGACGTGTGCTCGAGTGGATCGACAAGGCGGGCTACGCCGCAGCTGCGGGGTGGAGCGGGACGTACAGCGTCACGGCATACGTCGGCAACGTGCGCTTCACCCGGCCGGTCGAGGTGGGCGACCTCGTCGAGGCCACCGCTCGCATCATCCACACCGGAACGACGAGCATGCACATCCTCGTCACCGTCTCGGCCGGCAACCCCAAGGACGGCGACCTGCGCCCGACCACCGACTGCATCATGGTCTTCGTCGCCGTCGACGAGCACGGCCGGCCGACCCCGGTCGCCCAGCTCGTCCCCGAGGACGAGCACGACCGCGAGTGGCAGGAGAGCGCGGTCACCCGGATCGGTCTGCGCAACGAGATCGCCGCCGCCATGGCCGCCCAGACCTACAGCGACGCCGGCACCGCGCCCCGCGTCGTGCTGCGCTTCCTCGCAGCCCCGACCGACGTCAACTGGGGCGGCAAGGTGCACGGCGGCATCGTCATGCGCTGGATCGACGAGGCCGCGCACGTGCTCGCCACGCAGTGGACCAGCTCGGCGTCCAACGTCGCCGTCTACGCCGGCGGGGTCCGCTTCTACCGTCCGCTCCGGATCGGCCACCTTGTGGAGGTGGAGGCGCGGCTGCTGCTCACCGGTACCTCCAGCATGCACATCAGCGTCCACGTCCGCTCGGGTGACCCCTCGACCGGCGACCTCGACCTGACGACCCACTCGCTCATCGTCTTCGTGCCGCTCGACGTCCGCGGCACCGCCGTCGCCGCGCGCCCCTGGGTGCCGGTGAGCGAGGAGGACGTGGCCCTGCGCGACCACGCGCAGGCTCTCGTCGAGATGCGCAACGAGGTCGACGCCGAGCGCCACATCCCCTGATCCGCCTTCAGCCGAGAACCACCGTTCGCGCGTGGGCTCACGTCATCGCGCGTAACGTCGATGGATCACTCCCAGCGCAGAAGGAGTCCGAGCCATGACCACACAGGGGACCCTGCGTCCGCAGGGGCGCGCGACCGTGACTTACGTCGACCCGCTCGAGACGCCGCTCGACTTCGGCGTCGACCGGTTCAGGCCCAGCATGAGCGACGGGTCGCCCATGCCCACGGTCGTGGAGCGACAGCTCCGAGAGCTCGACGAGGCCGCCGGAGCCCGCGACGAGGTCGCCGCGCGCTCCGCAGCACGCGATCTGGGCCATTGGTGGGGCGACCGGGAACGGTACGAGGTGCTCGGATCCGGTGAGGGCCATGTGGACGTACCTGCACTTGTGGCGGCCTCGCCCCCCGGCGCGGACGCGGAGGTGACCACGTCGTTCAGCAAGTCTGACGCACACGGTGGTGGTCTCGAGTTCAAGATCGCGGGCAACGGGCTGTCGGCTGACGCGAAGGTCACCATCACGGACACGTCCGAGATCACGGCCGGCAACGGCGAGACCCAGGTCTTGTTCGTCTCGCTGCCCGTCGCGTGGGAGGCGCGTCTCGTCACCCACGATGGGCAGTACGAGGCCGTCCGTCAGCTCGTGGTCTGGCCTCGACGGGTCGACGGTCCTCTGGAGCTCGCGGTGCGTGTCGTCGACAAGGCGCCCGTGCTGGTCATCCAGAAGTCCTTCGTCGTCGACCTCAGGGACGCGGGCACGAAGCCGACGAGCTTCGAGCGCGACGTGAGCATCGAGGCGAGTGGCGGGTTCAGTCTCGGCTTCAAGGCCTTCGGCATGGACGCCACGCTCTCGGTGACGCGCGAGTCGAGCCTCGAGGTGAAGATGAGCGCGAAGCTCCCCTCTGGCAGCGAGTACCAGATCGACTGGCTGGGAGCGCCTCCGGGCGTACGCGTGGCCCCACGAACGACCTAGTCGACGGCTGAGCGCTTCGGGGCTCTGACGCCCAGCTCGTCAGCCGCCTAGTCCGCTCGTGACGATCCGTTCGATGGGGGCCACGATCTCGGACGCGGCCGGAAGCGTCGCGATCTCGTCGGCCAGCGCGGCCGCCCGGGAGCGGATGGCGGTGTCGCCGAGGACCCGGGTGAGGGCGCCGGCCAGCTCGGGCATCGCCTCGTGGCGACCTCCGAGGCGAAGGCCCGCCCCGACCTCCTCGATGCGCCGGGCGTTGACCTCCTGGTCGAAGGCGAAGAGCGGCACGAGCACCTGCGGCACCCCGGCGACGAGCGCGGACATCATCGTGCCGAACCCGCCGTGCCCGACCACCGCCGACGCGAGTGGCATGACGTCGTCCTGGGGCCACCACCGCTCGACGTGAGCGTTGTCCGGCCACGGCCGCAGGGTCTCGGGGTCTCCCGCGTGCCCCGTCGTGAGGAACACCCGCACGGGCAGGTCGGCGAGCGCGTCGAGCGCGAGACGGAAGACTGAGCTCAGCGCGTCGAAGCCTGCCGTCACCGACCCGAACGTCACGTAGACGAGAGGGAGGTCGGGATCGCCCCATCCGGACGGGACCTTCCCCGAGCCGGAGCGGGCCGCACCGTCTCGATAGCGGGTGACCGTCGGGACGTCTTCAACCGCAACATCGCTCGCGCCCGGGACGTGGTCCGGAACGTCGAGACTCGGTGGGACCTGTGACAGGACGGGCGCCGACGACATCGCCGCGGCGCACGACCCCTGGTCGAGGCCCGTGACGCCGTCGAGCTCGCCGAGCGGATCGACGAGCGCCTGCCCGGCCCACTGCTGGAGGCTCCCGAGCCCGATCGCCATCTCGACGTGCGGCACCCCGGAGCGCACCGCGGCGGCGAGCGAACCGAACTCGCACGGCTCGCGCAGGACGACGTCCGGCGCCCACGCGTCGACGAGCTCCTGCACCCGCGGCCAGGCGGCCTGCGCGTCGAGCCGACCGAAGACGTCCCGGACCACCGTCGCATTGGCCTCCTCCGGGGTCAGCGACGGCAGCCGCGCGAAGACCGGGCCCATGACCTCCTGCGGTACGTCGTCGAACGGCACGTGCTCGAGTCCGGCCCGCGCCACGTGGTTCGCGAAGGACTCCGGGGCCGCGACCCGCACCTCGTGCCCTGCCTCGACGCACGCCCGGGCCACCGGGACCATGGGGCCGAAGTGCCCCGTTCCCGCCGTCGTCGCGAAGAGCATCCGCATGTCGACCAGAGTCCCACCCGCGGCGGCGCGCGACGAGTGGTTTCGGACGGCATACGCCCCCTGACGAAGGGGACACGCGGAGTTCACCCGATGGCCACCGAAGGAGCACCCACCCGCTCCCCCGGCGCTCCTAACGTCACAGACGGTTCCCAGCCGCGCCGACCAGAGGGGCGCGGCGGACTCACTCGCCGAAGGAGCACCCGCGTGACCCCCAAGCTTCTCCCCCTCATCGCCACGCCACGCCACGGCTCGCGCAGCCGCATGACGTGCCAGTACCGCTGCAACAACGCCTGCGACGCCCCGGTCCCCAACGAGAGCGCCAACCCCGCGATGCGCGACCTCGTCGAGGGCGCTCTCGCCCGCCGGTCCGTCCTCAAGGGCGGCGCCATCGGTGCCGGCGCACTCGTCGTCGGCGGCCTCGCGACCGCCACCCCCGCCGCGGCCGCCGGCGCCAGCGCCGCAGCCGGCCGAAGCCGCACCACCGCGGACGTCGGCCGCGCCGCCTTCACGCCCGTCGCGCCCAACCGGGCCGACGCCGTGACGAACGCCCCCGAGTTCACCCACAACGTCGTCATCCGCTGGGGCGACCCGGTCGAGGCCGGCGCACCCCGCTTCGACGCGCACGCCCAGACGCCGGAGGCTCAGGCCCAGCAGTTCGGCTACAACAACGACTACGTCGGCGTGCTGCCCCTCGAGGGTCGACGCGCCCTGCTCGTCACGAACCACGAGTACACCGACGAGAACCTCATGTTCCCGACGGGCGAGTACGACGACGCCATGATCAAGAAGATCGCGATGGCCGCCCACGGCATGTCCGTCGTCACGATCGAGCGCGGACGCGCCCAGGGATCCTGGATCCGCGCCGACCACCGGCGCGCCCACCACAACCGCCGCGTCACCGTGCACACCGAGTTCGCCTTCCACGGCCCGGCCGCCGGCCACGAGCTGCTCCGCACCGCAGCCGACCCGACGGGGACCCGCGTCAACGGCACCTTCGGCAACTGCGCCGGCGGCACGACCCCGTGGGGCACCGTGCTGTCCGGCGAGGAGAACTTCAACGGCTACTTCGACGCGAGCGGCGCCGTCGACGCGGCGAACGCCACGTCGTTCAAGCGCTACGGCCTCGCTACCGCAGCCGTGACGAACCGCGGCTGGTCGACCGTCGACGAGCGCTTCGACCTCAGCAAGCACCCGCACGAGGCCTACCGCTTCGGCTGGGTCGTCGAGGTCGACCCCTTCGAGCCCGACTCGACGCCGGTCAAGCAGACGATGCTCGGCCGCTTCAAGCACGAGGGCGCCAACGTCACGATCTCCGAGTCCGGCCACGCCGTCGCCTACATGGGTGACGACGAGCGCGGCGACTACCTCTACAAGTTCGTCTCGGCAGACCGCTTCCGCAAGGGCGAGTCGCGCGCCGCCCGCGCGCACAACAAGACCCTCCTGACCAAGGGCACCCTCTACGTCGCGAAGTTCGTCGGCGACGGCACGGGCGACGGCGAGTTCGACGGCGCGGGCACGTGGACCGCCCTCACCTCGGACACCCGCTCCCACGTCCCCGGCATGAGCGTCGCCGAGGTGCTCGTCAACACCCGACTCGCCGCCGACACCGTCGGCCCGACGAAGATGGACCGTCCCGAGGACGTCGAGCCCAACCCCGTCAACGGCAAGATCTACGCCGCCCTGACCAACAACTCGGACCGCGGGGTGAAGTACCCGACCGACGAGACCAACCCGCTCGCCTCGAGCATGGTCCGCGCGAGCCGGGACGCACCGCTCACGAGCAAGTCGGGCAACCGCAACGGCTACGTCCTCGAGCTCACCGAGCTCGGGAACGACCACACCGCAACGACGTTCACGTGGGACCTCTTCCTCGTCTGCGGAGACCCCGCAGCGCCGGAGACGTACTTCGCGGGCTATGACAAGTCCAAGGTCAGCCCGATCAGCTGCCCCGACAACGTCGCCTTCGACGCCGTCGGCAACCTCTGGATCTCGACCGACGGCAACGTCCTCGGCTCCAACGACGGCCTCTTCCGGGTGCCGGTCTCCGGACCCGACCGCGGCTGCGTCGAGCAGTTCCTCACCGTGCCGTTCGGCGCCGAGACGTGCGGCCCACTTGTCACCGAGGACCAACGCTCGGTCTTCGTCGCCGTGCAGCACCCCGGCGAGACGGACGGCGCGACCTTCGAGGCGCCGTCGAGCACCTGGCCGCACACCGACGGATTCCCGCGCCCGAGCGTGGTCGTCTCCTACCGCCGCTGACCGAGCGGCAGGACGCACGAAGGCCCGGCACCGTCAGGGGGTGCCGGGCCGTCGTGCGTGACACGTCGTGACCACGAGTTGGTATGCCGTCCGGCGTCGCTCAGCGGGTGCGCGTCGGCAGGTGCGTGCGTGGCGCCATCCGCGGCCCGCGGCGCGGCCGGTGGTGCCCCGCGAGACCGAGCAGGTGCTGCACACGGTAGCGGTGCCCGCGGTAGGGCTCGAGCAGCTCGGCGAGTCCGTCGTCGTCCACCGGGGTCCCGGTCAGAGCCCACCCGATGTCCTTGGCCACGTGGTAGTCGCCGAAGGACACGGAGTCGGGGTCGCCCAGCGCTCGCTGCGCCACCTCGGCGGCTGTCCACACCCCGACGCCCGGCAGAGCCCGCAGGCGACGGTGCGCCTCCGCGACGGACACGGACGCCCCCTGCTCGAGCCGGCCGGCATACCCCGCCGCCCGCACGACGGTGCGCGAGCGCGCGCCGTCGACGGACGCCTGCAGCCACGCCCATGACGGGACCGCCGCCCACCCGGCTGCCGTCGGCGGGGCCATGAGCCCCGGGAAGGGTCCGGGCGCCGGCTCGCCGAAGCGACGCACGAGCACGCGGTAGCCCGAGAACGCCTCCTGACCGGTCACCTTCTGCTCGATGACCGCCGGAGCGAGCGCGTCGAAGACGAGACCCGAGCGCGGCACCCGCCAGTGGGAGAAGCGCCGCCACGCCTCGGCGACGAGGTCGTGGTGGGGCTCGAAGCCCGAGGGGTCGTCGTCGTCGCCGAGGAGACCCGGCACGGCGTCGAGCAGCCACGCCGCTCCCGGACCCCACGCCTGGGCCTGCACCTCGGCGTCCCCGGGGCGGCACACGAGGTGGAGGGTGCCGACGCCGTCGGGCGTCTGCGCCGCCCGCGTCACCGTGYCGTCGCGTCCGAAGCGTGAGGTCGGGTCACCCGAGCCCCGGCGGAAGACGCCGAGCTGGGCACGCAGCGCGATCTCGCGGTCGCTGCGCCACAGGCGGGTCGGGGCTTCGGGCACCACAACATCCTCGCCTACACTCGGCACCGTCGCCGCACGGGACGACCCGTCCGTCGACGAGCGACTCACACCCCCGCCCCACCGGCCCCACCGGCCCCACCGGCCGCCGCCGACAGACCGACAGGAACGAGGAACGATGGCCCGCGAGACGAGCCGAGACCGCCGCGAGCGCGTTGCCGAGATGCAGGCCGCCCAGAAGAAGGCCGAGCGCCGTCGCCTCTTCGTCGTGATCGGCGCCTGCGTGGCCGTCATCGCCATCATCGGCGCGGCCGTCGCCTGGGCGATCATCGGTGAGCAGAACAAGAAGGACGAGGCGCTCCAGAACATCAGCGGCGACGTCGCCGCCGCCTCGTGCGACCCCATCACCAACGACCCCGCGAGCGGCTCGAGCGACCACGTCGGCCCGGGTACCAACCAGCCGGACGTCACGAAGATCACGTACTCCACGGTCCCGCCGTCGAGCGGCAAGCACTTCGCCGTCCCGGCCGTCGACGGGCGTCGCGTCTACACCGTCGCGGACGCCCCGCAGATCGAGACGCTGGTGCACAACCTCGAGCACGGCTACACGATCCTCTGGTACGACCGCTCCGTCGAGAAGGAGCAGGCAGCCGCGTTCCAGGCCCTGTCGACCAAGGTCAACGCCATGAAGGAGTCGGCCAACAAGTTCCTCATCAGCCCGTGGGACCCGGCCCACGGCGCGTTCCCCGCGGGCAAGAAGTACGCCTTGTCCCACTGGGCCGCCGACGTCGACCAGGCCACCGGCAAGGTCGGCGCCCAGATGGGTCACCGTCAGCTGTGCGGAGGACTCAACACGACGGTCGTCGAGGACTTCGTCAAGAAGTACCCGTGGAGCTCTGCCCCGGAGCCCGGCGCCGCCTGAGCCCTCCCCCGTTCGCCTCCCAGCCCCCGGTGACCACCGGGGGCTGGGTGCGTGTGCAGCGGGTTACCCTGCCGTCATGACGATCACCGGCGAGTACGTCCCCAGCCCCAGCGAGTGGGTCCGCAAGCAGGTCGAGACGATCGAGAGCACAGGCACCACCGCATCGGTCGACATCATGGGCCTGCCCGTGGTCATGCTGACGATGCGCGGCGCGAAGACCGCGGCGATCCGCAAGGTGCCGCTCATGCGCGTCGAGCACGACGGGTCGTTCGCCGCGGTGGCGAGCCAGGGCGGGGCACCGGCGCACCCGAACTGGTACCACAACCTCCTCGCCCACCCCGACATCGACCTCCAGGCCGGCACCGAGACGTTCCCCGTGCACGCCCGCGAGCTCGAGGGCCAGGAGCGCGAGCAGTGGTGGCAGCGGTGCGTCGCGGCCTACCCGCCCTACGCGGAGTACCAGACGAAGACGGACCGCCTCATCCCCGTCTTCGTGCTCGAGCGCCGCTGAGCGTCTGCGCGCGACGGGTCGGACCGCGACGGGTCGGACCGCGACGGGTCAGACGCTGACGTCGCTCTCGGCGGCGGCGTGCCGCTCGGTGATGAGGTGGTGCGAGCGGGCGTAGAGCCACCCGCCGAGCGCTGCGACGACGTCGACGATCGTGACGATGAAGCGCGACATGATCGCGACAGCGGCCGCCGCCGGCGTCGGCATGGCGGTGGACAGGATGAGGGTGAGCAATCCCTCGCGTGCACCCAGTCCGGCCGGCAGGACGATCGTCAGCATGCCGAGCGACACCGACAGCGCGTAGCCCGTCATCGCCGCGGTCGTGAGGTCGGGGTGGGGCGAGGCGTCCCCGGCGACCGCCCGGGCGAGCAGCAGGGTGTGCACGCCGAAGGCGACCCACACGAGGACGAAGATGACGACCGCGCGCAGCACGGCGCCTGCCGAGAGGCCGTGCTCGAGGGGCTCGCGCTTGATGGTGCGCAGCATCTTGTCGATGATCGCGTTGAGCAGCTTGGGCACGCAGAGCACGACGAGGATCGGGATGCCGAGGAGCAGCCACCAGTCGAAGCCCGACGAGGTGCTCGTGAGCAGGAACGACGCGGCCGGGAGCCCGACGAGCAGGCCGGTGAGCAGGGCCAGCCCGAGCGCGAGCAGGCCGGTCACGGCGGTGCGCCGACGCGGCACCTTGAGGTGGCTCGCGATGTCCGCCTGCACGAGCACCGACCACAGCGAGCCCGGGAGGTACTTGCCGAGCTGGCCGACGAAGTAGACGCCGGACGCAGGCGCAGGGTGCAGGTCGGAGCCGAGGTCGCGCAGCAGCGTCTTCCAGCCGATCATCGTCAGCCACGTGCCGATGCCTGCCGCGAGCGTCGACCACAGGAACGTCGTCCACGAGATCTTGTCGAGGTGCACGGACACGTCGGCCCAGTTGTGGACGACTGCGTAGACCACGGCTGCGAGCGTGATGAGCGCGATGGCCACGCGCAGGACGGTGAGGATCTTCTTACGGGTCATGTCGCACCCATCATCGCAGCGTCATCCGGGTGCTCAGCGCCGTCGCAGCGTGAGACGCACGAGGCCGTATGCCGCGTCGTCGGCCCGGGCGCGTGACGCCGCCTCCCGCATCCGGGCGTTGACGTCGCCGTCGAGGTCGCCGATGAGCACGAACCCGAGGTCGTGGGCGCGGGCCAGGATGCCACGCACGTCGGCGGGTCCGACGGCCCCCTCGGCCGCGCGCGGGCCGATCGGGACGGTGACGACGAGGAGGCCGCCGGAGCGCAGCGCCCACGAGGCCTGCTCGAGCACGTGGTCGACGTCGTCGGCGTCGCAGCCATGGGGGTGGATGCGGACGATGACGTCGAGGGATCCGGTGTCGACGTCGAGCGCCGCGACGCTCGGGTGCGAGCCGGTGAAGTCGATCTCGACGGGGGCGAAGCCGACCGCGCGGGCCCACCGGGACAGGAGGGACCGCGTGCCGCCTTCGTCGACGATCACGGCGCTGCGGCGGCCGTCGTCGCGCACCCGCAGGATCGCGGCGAGACTGCCGAGGGCCGCCCACGCCGAGACGCTGTCGAGGGATCGCGGCAGGCCGAGGATGCGTGAGAGCCGGCGGGCGTCGTCGGCCTCGTCGGGCTCGCCCAGCACGTCGGTCGCAAGCACCCACTCGGGAAGGTCGTCGGGACGGAGCGAGACGAGCGGACGCCGCGCCGCCACGGCCCGGGTCGCGGTGCGACGGGCCCGGCCGGCGACGCTGCGAGCACCGCGACCCAGGACGCGGCGGGCGTGCGGGAGCAGGCCCTGCTCCGCCGGCCCGTCCTCGTCCCTGGGGTGGAGGTCGTCGGGCTCGTCGAGGTCGTCGGGCTCGTCGGCAGGCACGCCGGGCTCGTCGGCGGGGAGGCCCGGGTCGCCGAGCAGCACGCTCTCGTCGACGGAGAGCGCCTCGAGGGTTCCGAGGTAGTGCGCCCACGGTCCCGACAGGTCGGGGGTCTGCACGCCCTCGGCGAGGCGGCGGCGGACGTCGGGGTCGCCGAGACGGCGCAGCGCACCCGCGAGCGCTCGCTCGTCCTCAGGCGGGACGAGGATCCCGTTGACGCCGTCGGCCACCTGCTGGGAGAAGGGGGCGATGTCGGAGGCGAGGACGGGCAACCCGTGGGCGTGGCCGAGGATGACGTTCTGCGAGGCCGTCGCCGAGCGGTAGGGCAGCGCGAGCACGTCGTGGTCGGCGAGGAGCGAGGCGAGCGCGTCGGCGGGGACGTAGCCGTCGCGGATCTCGACCCGCCCGGCGAGCGCCGGGTCCGAGGCGAGGCGGCTGATGACGCCGCGGTTGGCGCCCCAGATCTCACCGGCGATCGTGAGGGTGACCTCGGGCACGGTCCGCATGGCGCGCAGGAGCACGTCGATGCCCTTGTACTCCCGGATCAGGCCGAGGGCGAGCAGGCGGGTGGGACCGGGCCGCGGTCCGCGGTGGATCGGGTCGCCCCCGGGGAGGTGGGGCGGGAGGTCGGCGACGGAGACTCGTCGGGCCCCCAGCTCGTGGGCCACCGTGGCCTGGTCGGCGCTGTGCACGAGCACGGAGTCGACGCGCGAGAAGAGGACTGACATGAGCCGGGCATCACCCGGGTGCGGCTCGTGCGGCAGGACGTTGTGGCAGACGACGACCGACTGAGGGCGCGGACCATCACCACCCGGCACGGCGCCAGCGGCCCGCAGCAGCGCCAGGTGGGCTGGGACGACGGGAGGCATGACGTGGACGACGAGGATCGCGTCGACATCGCGCAGCCGCCGACCGGCCCGCACCCACGTGTCGGGCCGAGCCCAGCTGAGCGCCCGGATCGTCCGCGGGAACGGAGGCACCTCGGGCACCCCGTCGGGCACGGACGCATCGGCGTGGTGCAGCTTCGAGGGGTAGAGGTGTGCCCACGACACGAGCGTGACGTCGTGCCCGGCGTCCGCGAGGTGGTGGGCGAGCATCGTCGTGTGCGCGGCGACGCCGCCCTTGTGCGGGTGGGTCGGGCCGACGATCGCGATGCGGAGCGCGGCCGAGCCCGTCGAGTCGTCCGTCATGGTGCCCCGACTCTAGTTCCCGGCCCCGGCTCCCGGGCGTGCTGCCGCGCGCGCCTCGCGTGTCGGTCAGGGCACCGACGGCGCTCTACGCTGGGCGCATGCAGAACGAGGACGTGTGGCTGGTCGTGCCGCTCTACGACGAGGCAGCCGTCATCGCCGACGTCGTGCGCGAGGCCCGCGCCGTCTTCCCCAACATCGTGTGCGTCGACGACGGGTCGCACGACGGGTCGGCCGACCGTGCCGAGCAGGCGGGTGCGGCCGTCGTGCGCCACCCCGTCAACCTCGGGCAGGGCGCGGCCCTGCAGACGGGCTTCGACTACGCCCTGGGCGACCCGGCCATGCGCTACGTCGTCACCTACGACGCCGACGGCCAGCACCAGATCCACGACGTCGAGGTCATGGTCGACCGCATCCGGCAGGGCGACGTGCGTGTCGTGTTCGGCTCACGCTTCCTCGACGAGCGCACCGACGCCTCGGCCTCGAAGCGGCTCGTCCTGCGGGCCGCGGTCGCCTACACGAACTTCACGACGGGCACCCGACTGACCGATGCGCACAACGGCCTGCGCGTCCTGCACCGTGACGTCGTGCAGCGACTCGACATCACCCAGAACCGGATGGCGCACGCCTCCGAGATCGTCGCCCAGATCGGCTCGATGCGCTTCGACGGCGCGAAGGTCGCCTACGCGGAGGAGCCCGTGCACATCCTCTACACCGACTACTCCAAGGCCAAGGGCCAGTCGCTCTGGAACGCCGTCAACATCCTCGCGGAGCTGATCTGGCGATGAGTCGACAGAGTGTCATCCAGATCCTGCTCATCGCCGCGGTCCTCGCGATCGCCTGGCGGCTGCTCATCGGCTCGGGACAGCGCACGCAGGCGCTGCGTCGCCTGGGGCTGCTCTTCCTGCTCGGCCTCGTCATCTACTCGATCATCGACCCGAGCAAGACGTGGACCAACCTCGCCAAGGCGCTGGGGATCGGACGCGGCGCCGACCTCATCCTCTACGGGCTGGTCGTGGCCTTCCTCGGCTTCGTCGTGACGACCTACAAGCGCTTCCGGGCGATGGAGACGCGCTACACCCGCCTGGCGCGCCGCATCGCCCTCGACGAGGCGGGGTCCGCAGCCGAGCACGTGAAGTCGACAGGAACGGCTGTCACACTGTCCGGCGAAGTTCCCCCGTCCCCGAGCGTGAAGGCAGCCGATGCCGACTGATCCGAGCACTCCGCGTCGTCCCGGCCATGACGACGCCTACGTCGTCGACACCCGGCGTGGCCCCAAGCGACCCGGCGGCGCGGCCGTCGCCGCTTCGCGCATCGACGAGAGGGACGCCGGACCGGACACCCCGGCGCGTGAGCCCCGCTACCGCTGGCGCCGAGGACGCATCGCGCTCGTCGTGCTGCTCGTGCTGCTCCTGGCCTGGATCGGCTTCATGGTCTGGGTGCCGATGCAGGCGTGGGGGGCCGTCAACAAGGTCGACAACATCCCCGCTGGCGAGCGGCCCACCGACACGTCGGGCTACAACTACCTCCTCGTGGGCTCCGACAGCCGTGAGGGGTTGACCAAGGAGCAGCGCAAGAAGTACGCGACGGGCAACGCGGCCGGCAACCGCACCGACACGATCATGCTCGTCCACGTCTCCGAGAGCGGCGGCAAGCCGGTCATGGTCTCGCTCCCCCGCGACTCCTACGTGCCCATCCCTGGGCACGGCTCCAACAAGATCAACGCCGCGTACTCCATCGGCGGGCCCAAGCTGCTGACCGACACCGTCGAGCAGGTCACCGGCATCCACGTCGACGGCTACATCGAGATCGGCCTGGGTGGCTTCGCCGCCGTCGTCGACAGCGTCGGCGGCGTCGACCTCTGCGTGCCGCGCGACATGAAGGACAAGAAGGCCGGCATCGACCTCAAGAAGGGCTGCCAGACGCTCGACGGTGGCAATGCCCTCGGCTACGTCCGCTCCCGCTACGAGGACCCGCTGGGCGACATCGGGCGCGCCGCCCGGCAGCGCCAGTTCCTCGGCGCGCTCATGAAGAAGGCCGCGACGCCCTCGACCGTGCTCATCCCCTGGCGCTACAAGAGCTTCGCCGACGCCTCCGCAGCGGGCCTCGCGGTCGGCCAGGACACGGGGATCGTGGACGCCGTCCGGGTGCTCCAGGCCATGCGTGCCGTCAGCAACGACGAGGGCCTCTCCCTGTCCGTGCCGACCTCCGACCTCGCCTACCGCACGAGCGCCGGCGCCCTCGCCGTCAAGTGGGACACCGAGCGCGCCAAGGCGCTCTTCAAGGCCCTCAAGGACGACGAGCCACTGACCGAGCCGCCAGCCGGCACCACCGTCGAAGGAGCGAAGAACAGCTGATGGGCGACCTGCTGCCCGCCGACGTGCTCGCGCGGATGGTCGCCGCGGACCCGGGCCGGCCGCGCCTGACGTGGTACGACGACGAGCCGGGACCGACCGCGGGCGAGCGCATCGAGCTCAGCGCCCGCGTCCTGGCCAACTGGGTCGCCAAGGCTGCGAACCTCCTCCAGGACGACGCCGCGGCGGGCCCCGGCACGACGGTCGGCATCGACCTCCCGGCGCACTGGCGCTCGCTCTACTGGGCCCTCGCGGCGTGGTCGGTCGGCGCGACGGTCGTCGTCGGCGACGCGGCCACCGGGGCCGACGTGCTCGTCACCGGCTCCCCCGCTGCCGCCGCCGGCCACGGAGGTGACGCGGTGCTCGTCTCGCTTCCGGCCCTGGCCCGTCGGCACCCGGAGGCCGACGATGCGGGTGGCGCCGTCGACGAGGCCCGCGAGCTGGCCACCCACGGCGACCTCTTCTCGCCGATGTCCGACGCCGAGCCCGGCGACGTCGCGCTGGCGGCGGACGGCGTCGACACGGCATACGGCGCCGTCGTCGCGCCCGAGGACGGCTGGGGCACGTCCCCGCGCGTCGTGCTCGGCGGCGCCCTCGAGCCGGTGCTGCGCCGGGCGCTCGCCGCCTGGGCGGTCGACGGGTCGGTCGTGCTCGTGCGCGGTCAGCGCGACGACCTCGCAGACCGCTTCGCCTCGGAGGGCGTCACCGTCGACGCCCGCGAGAGCGCCTGAGCGACAAGGCTCTACGCCGACAGCCGGTCGAAGAGCGACCAGGTCCGGGACGCGACGACCCCGGTGCTGGCGAGGCCCGCCCGCGCCTGCACGGCCTTGACGGCCTCGCGCGTCGCCAGGTCGAAGACGCCCGTCTGACGGACGCCGAGCAGGCGCTGCACGGCGACGACCTGAGGTCCCGTGTCACCCGCGCGCAGCACCGTCGAACGGTCGGCCACGAAGGGGAAGTCACGGGCCTCGAGGACGTCCCAGAGCTCGGGGGTCATGACCCCGGTCTGTGGCAGCGCGAGCGAGCGCTGCAACGAGACGACCTTGTCGCGTGTGACGGAGCCGAAGACACCGTCGACGGCGAGGCCGCCGAGCGCCCGTTGGAGGACGCGCACCGCGGCGCCGCGCGACCCGGTCGCGAGCGTCAGGCTCTTGTATGCCGTGTAGCTCGTGGCGATGTCGACGCTGGCGACCCCGGCGCTGCTGCGTGACGACGTGCTGGCATAGGTGGTCATGGCGAGGTCCCTCCCGGCCGTGGTGGTGCTGGTGACGAGCGCGACGGTGCTCGTCGTCGCCGACCAGCCGCGCGTGTAGAGCCGCTGTTGCGTGGCCGAGTCGGCGACACCGGTCTGCGGCAGCCCGGCGAAGCGCTGGTAGGCGGTCACCCGGGCGCGCGTCAGCGTGCCGTAGTAGCCGGTCGTCGGCAGCGAGCCGAGCCTGGCCTGGAGCGCCTTGACCGCCGCCGACGTCATCCCGAACCGCAGGGTCGGGTAGGCCTTCGTCGTCGTGCCGGACGCCGCCGCGGTCCCGGTCCAGCCGCGCACCCAGAGTCGGGCCTGCGTCACCGGGTCGGCGACTCCGGTCTGCGGCAGGCCGACGAACTTCTGGTACGCCGTCACCCGGGCCTGGGTCAGGCTGCCGTAGTAGCCGGTGGTCGGCAGCGAGCCGAGCTTGCCCTGGAGGGTCCTGACGGCGGCCGAGGTCGTCCCCGGCTTCAGCGTCGGGTAGGCCGCGGTCACGCTCCGCCACCCGCGGGCCGCGAGGATCTCCTGTGTCCGCAGGTCGGCGACGCCGGTCCGCGGCAGCCCGACGAAGGTCTGGTAGGCGACGACACGGGCCTTGGTCTGGTCGCCGAAGTAGCCGGTCGTGGGCAGGTTGCCGAGCCGGACCTGCAGCTGGCGCACCGCCTCGGAGCGCATGCCGTAGGAGAGCAGCACGGGCTTCGTCGTCACGGGCGTCGACGGCGTCGGGGTGCTGGGCGGGGTCGTCGGCAGCGTCGTCGCCGCCGGCGGCAGCGAGGTGAGGTAGCTGCGGGTCGCGACCCCCGTCCACCACGACGTGCGGCCGGCCGCCCCGTCGTAGTTGAAGCTGAAGTGCACGTGGTCCGTGTGCGGCGATGAGCCGTAGTACGGCGCCCAGCCCCGCTCCGTCGCGTAGGAGCGCCACATCTTGCGGTCGTGGATGATGTACATGATCCCGAAGCGACGGGCCATGGCGCCCTTGACGCCGTTCTTGTCGGGGGCGGTCAGCCACGCGAGCACCGACTGGGCGACGGCCTCCTGCGAGGGGTTGTCGACGTTGAGCATCCAGTCCCAGGCCCGCCCGTCGTAGTGCTCCGACGGACCGCTGCCGCAGGCGCGCCCGATGAGTCCCGTCGAGCCCATCCCGTAGTGAGAGGTCATGAGCCGGGCGAACGCGAGCACGCCAGGACGCGCCACGGGGTCGCAGACCGTCTGCTCCTGGTAGGGCACGTACACGTCGAGGGTGCTCGGGAGCGTCCGGGTCGGCGGCGCCTGGACCGCCGCAGCCGGGCTCGCCGTCATGGGCACGGTCAGCGCGGGAAGAGCGAGGACGAGGCCCAGTGGGTGTCGGCGCAAGGCCATGGTGAACCTCTTGTCAGGGGAGGGAGCGGGTTTACTCCCGCACCATTTATGCACTCCAGTCACACCCATCACAAGGCGGTTCGACGAATTACAGGCCTGTTCTTCGCCGGGGTCACGAATGACAGGACTGTCATTCCCTCCCCCAGCATGCCGAACGGCATACGTGCTCGGCGACCACAGGTCGGCGCGCTCGTGTGGGGCGACCCCACGGCACCCCGGCGCGACGGCGCGGATAGAGTCCGACCCATGGACAAAGTCGTCTCCACCCCCCAGGAGGCCATCGCCGGGATCAGCGACGGAATGTCGCTCTCGGTCGGCGGTTTCGGTCTCTGCGGCATCCCCTCCGTCCTCATCGCGGCGATCCACGACGCCGGCCTCACCGACCTCGAGGCCGTCTCGAACAACTGTGGCGTCGACGACTGGGGCCTCGGCATCCTGCTGCGCGACAAGAGGATCCGCCGCATGGTCAGCTCGTACGTCGGTGAGAACAAGGAGTTCGAGCGGCAGTACCTCTCCGGCGAGCTCGAGGTCGAGCTGACGCCGCAGGGCACGCTCGCCGAGCGCCTGCGCGCCGGCGGGTCCGGCATCGGCGCCTTCTTCACGATGACGGGCGTCGGCACCCAGATCGCCGACGGCGGACTGCCCTGGCGCTACGACGACTCCGGCAACGTCGCCGTGGCGTCCCCGCCGAAGCAGACCCAGGACTTCGAGTGGATGGGCGAGACGAAGACGTTCGTCCTCGAGCAGGCCATCACGACCGACTTCGGGCTCGTGCGGGCCGCGAAGGGCGACCGCCACGGCAACCTCGTCTTCAACCAGTCCGCCCGCAACTTCAACCCGCTGTGCGCCATGGCCGGCCGCGTCACCGTTGCCGAGGTCGAGGAGCTCGTCGAGCCCGGCCAGCTCGACCCCGACGAGATCCACCTGCCCGGCATCTTCGTGCAGCGCGTCCTCCCGCTGACCCCCGAGCAGGCCGCCGACAAGCGCATCGAGCGCCGCACCGTCCGCCCGCGCACGACCACCGAGCAGGAGGCCTGAGATGGCTCTGACCCGTGAGCAGATGGCGGCCCGCGCCGCCGCCGAGCTGGCCGACGGTGCCTACGTCAACCTCGGCATCGGCCTGCCGACGCTCGTGCCCAACTACGTCCCCGACGACGTCGAGATCGTGCTCCAGTCCGAGAACGGCATCCTCGGCGTCGGCGCCTACCCGCTCGACGGCGACGAGGACCCCGACCTCATCAACGCCGGCAAGGAGACCGTCACCCTGCGCAAGGGCGCGGCCTTCTTCGACTCGGCGACGAGCTTCGGGATGATCCGCGGCGGCAAGGTCGACGCCGCCATCCTCGGCGCCATGCAGGTCTCGCAGGGTGGCGACATCGCCAACTGGATGATCCCCGGCAAGATGGTCAAGGGCATGGGCGGAGCGATGGACCTCGTGCACGGTGCCAAGAAGGTCATCGTGCTCATGGAGCACAACGCCAAGGACGGCTCCTACAAGATCGTCAAGGAGTGTTCGCTGCCCTACACGGGCCGCGGGGTCGTCCAGCGCATCATCACCGACCTCTGCGTCCTCGACGTCACCGAGACCGGCCTCGTGCTGCGTGAGCTCGCGCCCGGGGTCACCGAGGCCGAGGTGCGCGAGAAGACCGAGCCCGAGCTCACGGTGGACCTCCAGCCGGCGCCGTCGCACGGCTGAGCCCCGGCCTCCGGACCACCGGAAAGGCGCGGTCACGAAGGTCGTGACCGCGCCTTTCCCCTTCACCGGCAGGCGCCGGAATTTACCGTCCGCTGTCATTCACGGGACAGGCCATGCCGCCTTTCCTGTGAATTCGGCTGGCACGGTCACGAATTGGCTACCAAGGCCTTGCGTTCATTCCGATAAATGGGACATTTGGGACCATTGCGTCTTCCGACCCAGGAGTGACTCCCGTGCGCCCCATCCCTACCTCGTTCGCCGTCGTCGCGCTGACCGCCACCTTCATGGTGGTCCCCACCGTGACATCCGGCGCCACGCCGCGCCCCGTCTCACCGGTCGTCCACGACGTCGCCGTCCCGGCCGTCGCGGGCGTCGGCACGGGCACCGCGAAACGGTCCGCGACGGTCTCCGGGACCGCCGCCGCCACCGGTGACCGACACGGCGCGGGCGACCCCGTCGTGGCCACGAAGCAGGTCCAGGGTGTCGACTTCGACCTCGCCGGCGTCACCTTCGACACGACGCCACCCGCCGGCACCCACGTCGAGGTGCGCACCCACGGGGAGAGCGGGTGGTCGGGCTGGACCGACCTCGGCCTCGACGGCGACGGACCCGACCCCGGCTCGGCCGACGCGCGCCACGCGCGCCCGGGCACCGAGGCCGTGGCCGCGGCGGGCTCGGACGGGATCGACATCCGGGTCACCACCCCCGACGGCACCCTCCCGCGCGGTCTCCGAGCGAGCCTCGTCGACGGCGGCCGGTCGAGCGCGGACGACGCACTCTCCGCCCCCGCTGGTTCGGCCGTCGCGGCCGTCACCCGACCGACGATCATCTCGCGCGCGCAGTGGGGCGCGGACGAGAGCCTGCGCACGTGCGACGCCGAGCGCCTCCCCGGCTTCAAGGCCGTCGTCGTGCACCACACGGTCAACTCGAACACCTACACCGCCGACCAGGCGCCCGCCATCATCCGCTCGATCTACGCGTACCACACGCAGAGCCAGGGCTGGTGCGACATCGGCTACCAGATCCTCGTCGACCGTTTCGGCCGTGCCTACGAGGGCCGCAAGGGCAGCCCGGCCGGCTTCGTCCAGGGCGCCCAGGCCGGCGGCTTCAACGCCGAGACGACGGGCATCTCGGTCATCGGCGACTTCACGTCGGTCCCCTTACCGGCCGCCACTCAGAGCACCGTGACCAAGCTCGTCGCCTGGGAGGCCGACCGGTCCCTCTTCGACCCGACGTCGTCGGTGACGCTGACTTCCAGCGGCAACTCGAAGTTCGACCCTGGCCAGAAGGTGACGCTGCCTCGGACCATCGGACACCGCGACCTCAGCCTGACCGGATGCCCGGGCGACACGGCATACGCCAAGCAGCTGCCGACGATCCGCAGCAACGCCGGTGCGATCTGGCGTGACGGGCAATGGAACCCGATGGCCCCGCGGGCCGTGTCCGAGACCTACCCTCGCCCCACGAACGGTGTCCTGACGTTGGCGGGCCACGGATTCGGTCACGGGGTCGGCCTCTCACAGTGGGGTGCCTACGGCGCGGCCACGAAGGCCCTGACGTGGCAGCAGATCGTCGGCTTCTACTACCCCGGCACGACGCGCACCGCCCAGGCCGACCCGACGCTGCGCGTGTGGCTCTCGGCCGTCGGCACGTCGGGCACCCAGTTCTCGAAGGTCAGCGGCATGGTCATCTCGGACGGCAAGCGGCAGTCCACCCTCTCGAGCGCCTACCGATGGCGCATCGTCCCGGACGGCTCGGGGTTGACGCTGCAGGCGAACTCGGGCGCGGGCTGGTCCACCGTGACGACATGGCGGGGCTCGACGCTGCCGCTCACGGTGAGCCGCCCCTCCACGTCGTCGGTCCGGGTGATGCTGCCGAGCGGCACCCAGCGTGAGTACGCCGGGTCGGTCCGCGTCGTGCCCGTCTCCGGGAAGGCATACGCCGTCAACCTCGTCGGCTCCGAGCGCTACACACGCGCCGTGGTGCCCGTCGAGATGTCGGCGAGCTGGCCCGCAGCAGCCCTGTCGGCGCAGGCCGTGGCCGCCCGCACGTATGCCGCCCACTCGCGTGCCGCTGCCGGCTCCCGTGTCTACGACATCTGCGACGTGTCGTGCCAGGCGTACAACGGCATCGCCGACTACAGCTCGGCAGGCACCCTCGTGCGCCGCTACGAGGACACGCGCTCGACGAAAGCCACGACGGCCACCGCCGGCACCGTCCTGACCTACGGAGGCAAGCCCGCATTCACCCAGTACTCCGCGTCGAACGGTGGGCGCACGGTCAGTGGCGGCACGGCCTATCTCCCGGGCAAGACCGACCCCTACGACGGCGCGGTCGCCTCGTCGTCCAACCCGCACTCGTGGACTGCAACGCTCCCGGTCGGTTCGGTGGAGCGCGCCTACCCGACGATCGGACGGTTCGTCCGCCTGACGGTCGGTCCCCGGGTCGGTGGCGGCGGCAGCGGGACATGGGGAGGACGCGTCGCCTCCGTCACGCTGACGGGGTCGGCATCGACAGTGACGGTGTCGGCGAACGCCTTCCGCACCTCGCAGAAGCTGCGGAGCACGTGGTGGGTCGTGACATCGACACCCCCGTGGTCGACGAACTTCTCCCCTCGTGACGTCACGGGCGACTCCCTCGCGGATGTACTTCTGCCGTCGGGTGGCGCGATGAAGACCCTCTCGTACACCGGGTCCCTGAGCTTCACCGTGAGACAGATCGCGGGGAGCGGCTTCGCCGACATGCGAGCGACTGCCCTGATCGGGCCGTGGACCCAGGACAACCTCGGCGACGTCGCCGCCATCGACAAGGCGGGACAGGTGTGGGTCTATCCGGGCCTGGGCCGCAGCAACCTCAATGCTGGGCGCACGCTGCTCGCGTCGAGATGGACCGGCGCCAGCCACATCCTGCCCGTGGGCGACTTCGACGAGGACGGCTACACGGACTTCGTCACGCGGTGGACCGACGGCAGAGTCGTGCTGCACCGAGGGAACGGGGCCGGCGGCATCCGGAGCAGTTCGACCATCGCGTCGGGCTGGAGCGGGCTGACGCAGCTCAGTGCTGGCGAGTTCACGGGTGACGGACATCCGGATCTCCTGTGCGTCCGGGCGTCCGACGGAGCCCTGGTGCTCTACCCGGGCTCGGGATCCGGAACCCTCGGTGCTGCACAGGTCATCGGTCTGGGCGGGTGGAACGCCATGAGCGCGGTCCGCGGCGCGGGTGACATCACCGGTGACGGCCGCGACGACATCCTGGCCCGACGCGCGAGCGACGGGAGGCTGCTCGTCTACCGCGTCCAGGGAGCGGCTCGGGTCACGTCTCCGCTCTCCGCGGGGACCTACGCGTCGACGGCCGCCTGGGGGCAGTAAGGCTGCCGTCGGCGGGGGCCCGGGACCGGGTGCATCGGTCCCGGGCCCCTTCCGTGCCCGGTGTGCGAGCGCCTCAGCCGAGGCTGGCGATGTGCTCGATGAGGCCGGTCGTCGACACCGACGGCGTGCGCGGCAGGTAGACGACCTCGCACACGTCGCCGACCCAGTCGAACTTGCCGGCCCAGTCGTCGCCCATGACGAGGACGTCGGCACCGTGCTCGACGATGTAGTCGCGCTTGAGCTCGAGGGACTCCTCGACGAAGACCTCGTCGACGACCTTGAGCGCCGAGATGATCTCGAGGCGCTCGTCCTGGTTGAAGACGGGCGGGCGACCCTTCTTCGCGATGTTGAGCGCGTCGGCCGAGACGCCGACGACGAGGCGGTCGCCGAGCTCGGCAGCTCGCTGGAGCACTCGGACGTGCCCGACGTGGAAGACGTCGAAGGTCCCGAAGGTGATGACGGTCCGGTGGGTCACTCTTCTCCTAGGGCAGGTGGACGGGGTGGGAGACCCAACGCGTCGTCAGCGAGGGTACCGGTCCGGGTGCTCAGCGACGAGTCGCCGCGGACTCGGCGGAGCGCACCGCGTCGGCCAGGGTCGTCTGGGCGAGACCACTGCCGTCGCTCACGGGGCCCCCGTCGGTGACGGCTGCCGCGAGCGCCTCGGCATCGAGAGCGGCGAGCACGACGCCGGCCGGCCGGGGCGCGGTGTCACTGGCGACGACGGTGGCTCCGGCCGCCTGGGCCTCCCGGACGATGACGGAGTCACCGTCCCAGCTCGTGGGCCGCAGGAACGTGCCGACGCGGGACAGGACGGCCGACACCTCGTCGGCGCTGGAGTCGAAGGCCACGGTCAGCCACGGCTCCACCTCGCCGAGACGACGCAGCGCCTCGACCTCCGGGGAGTCGTGGCCGTAGGCGAGGACCGTGAGCGTCGCGTCGCTCCAGCGCTCACGCACGCGACGGACCGTGTCGATGCCGAGCTGGGCGTTGTAGTGCGCCAGACCGGCGTTCGTCGCGAGGGCGAGTGCGTGGGGCTGCCGCTCGTACGGGCTCGGCACCGGAGCCGCGGACGAGTCGAAGGGCGTCACGACGGTGATCCGCGCACGCAGCGCGGCGGGGAGGATGGCCCCGATCTCGTCGTTGACCGCCCAGATCTCGTCATAGGCGTAGAGCGCGAGCACCAGGGCCCGACGGCGCCAGGCGGTCATCCGCGCGACCTGCCCCCCGGTCGAGCCGGAGTGGAGCACGAGGACGGTGCGGCCCGACAGCAGTGCGAAGACGGGTGCGAGCAGCATGGCACGCCACAGGCGGGTCAGGTGCAGCAGGTGAAGCGACCGGTGGGTGAGCCGCGGCAGCATCGAGGCAGCGCGCCGCGCCGATCCCGTGTCGACGTAGGACACCGGGATGCCCTCTGCCCGAAGGACGCTCGTCAGCTGGGCGTGGCTCGTGCGCACCCCGCCGACCTCGCCGTGCTCCTGGGCCCACTGGAGCACCGGGAGCGGCGCGACCGACGCCTCGCTGCCGGTCATCAGTCGAGCCTCGAGCTGGACAGCACGCCCAGCAGATGGCCCCCGGCCGTGATGACGATGAGCGGCACCATCGCGATGACGAGGACCTGCGTGCCGAGCAGGTCGCCGTGGACGGCGTCGACGACGGCAGCGACGAGCGCGAGGATCGAGGCCTCGACGGCGACGAAGGCCCTGAAGATCGGCACGTAGTCGAAGGCGCGTCGCAGGCGCGCCATGCCCGACGCCTTGGGGCGGGCCGTGCCCTCGACGTCCTCGAGCGGCGGGCGTCCGGTCTTGGCGCGGGCCACGTGGACGAGGTCGGTGAAGGCCTTGTTGAGCAGGACGCCGAGCGCCACGAGCATGCCGAGCGCCGTCCAGCCCCCGACGTCGCCGGGCGCCGACAGGCTCCACCCGTCGGCTCGGAGGCCGATCGCGACGGGGATCGCCCCCTCGGTGACGTAGTGCCCGATGCGGTCGAGGTAGATGCCGGCGGGCGAGAACCGCTGGCGCCACCGGGCGACCTCACCGTCGGAGCAGTCGAGCAGGATCTGCAGCTGCATGGCGAGGACCGCGACGATCGGCCCGACGAGACCGCCGAACGGGATGGAGAGCGCACCGACGAGGCCGGTGAGGATCATCAGCCACGTGACGCCGTTGGGCGAGATGTGCGTCGGGAGGAGGGCGCGCGTCGCGTAGATCGAGAGGTGCCGGATGTAGAGCGCGCCGGCCCAGTGCTCCGCGTTGTAGCGGGCGATGTGCTCGGGCGGCTGCGCGACGGCCTTGAGCTCGGCGATGCTCGGACGGTCGTTCGTCGGGTCGTGCGTCGGGTCGTGCGTCACGAGGAGCCATCCTGCCGTGTCGACCCGTCCGCTGCCGCATCGGTGGCCCCACCGGAGGGGGCCGACCCGATGACCGCGCGCCACGCGCGGGCGGACTCGGCGGCATACGCCACGATGAGCAGGACCGCGCCGACGAGCAGCGGCACGGCCGGCCGGTCGGTGAAGCCGCCGATGATCGCGAGGACGACGACGCGGCCCTCGACCCCGAGGGTGGCGCGGACGAGGGCGTGCGGCGTGCCGCGGCCGGTCTCGCGCAGCCGGTAGACGTTGTCGTAGACGTGCCAGCACACGGCCGCCAGCCACGCGTACGCGGCGGCGCGGGCGACCGGGTCACCGCCGGCGGCGAGGAGCAGGGCCGCCGCCTCGACGGCGACGAGCAGGCCGGGCAGCTGCCAGGCGAGCCGCCCGCGCCCGGTCGGTCGCGGCACGATGGCGAGGTCGACGAGGTGCGGCAGCGTGGGGTCGGGCTGGTCGGCGCGGAAGTGGTCCCGCCCGGTCAGGGCCTTGCCGAGGCGCCCCACCTGGGTCCACGCGAACGCGATGGCTGACGCGACCCCGAGCGCCCACAGCAGGAGGGCAGGGCTGTGGAGGAGGAGCCCGACCGACATGACGAGGTAGCGCTCGGCGATGGGCAGGTGCAGCACCTGCTTGACGTCGCGGACGAGACGGGCGCGGCCCGTCGGCGCGGCCGGCACGTCGGTGCGGGCCCCCTGCGCTCCCCCGTCGCCGGGCACGTCGAGCGCCCGTGGCACGACGGGTCGGGCTGAGAGGGCACGGTGGCGGGTCGCGTAGGCGAAGTCCTCGGCGTGACGGACGGCGAGGAGGGCCAGCACGACGATGGCGAGCCACCACAGGTCGTCGCCCCGGCGCGCTGCGACCCACGCCACGGCCGCCACGAGCGTGAACTCCTTGATGCGGTCGCTGACCGCGTCGAGCCACCCGCCGAGGGGGCTGTAGCGACGCGTGAACCGGGCGAGCTCGCCGTCCACGCAGTCGACGACGAGCGAGGCCTGGAGCAGGACGGCGGCGAGCACCCACGTCCAGCGCGTGTCGACGGCGGCGAGGGCGCACGCCGCCAGGCCGAGCAGGAGGCTGACGAACGTCACGACGTTGGGCGTCCAGCCGCGCCCGAGGCCGTATGCCGTGAGGCGACGTGAGAGCGGACGGATCGCGTGCGTCGAGAAGACGCCGTCATTGCCGCGCGAGGCGGCGCGGAGGCGCTGCTGCCACGCGGAGCCGACGACGCCGGGACGCTGCTCGTGGCCGCGCTCGACGGTGACGTGGGCCAGGGGTGTCGCGGCGACCGGGACCACGGCGTCGCGGACGACGGCGAGCACCGCCAGGTCGAAGGCCTGGATGCCGGGCTCCCCTGCCGACTCGCTCGTCGCTGCCGCCCGAAGGACCTCGGCCACGCGGATGCGGTCGGACGCGGCGACGCGGAGGATGCCGGCGGCATACGTCGTCGGTCCGCTCACGACGTGCCGCACGGTCCCGACGGAGGTGACGCGTCGGGACACGGGGTCGACCCGCACGGGGGCGAAGCCGCCCGGCGCCACGTCGGAGGCGTCACCGCGCAGGTCGGTGACCGGGCCGTCGACGACCGCGGTCGAGGTCACGTCGCGCGGTCCGTCGAGCAGGTCGAGGAGGGCGACGGGGCTGATCCGCACGTCGTGGCTGACCACGACGAGCGGCACGTCGCTCGCGGCCGCGGCCACGTCCGCTGCGGCCAGCAGGTCCGAGGAGACCGTGTGCGCGTCGACGGGCGCGGAGTGGCGGGCGAGGCCGAAGGGCTCGAGCGACTCGAGCAGGTCCGACGCCGGGGCACCGCCGACCACGAGGAGGTCGCCACCGGAGGACCGGCCGTGCACGGCCCGGGCACGAGCGTCGCCGACGAGCGGGCGCTCGTCGAGCCTCACGAAGCGGCGTCCGCGTCGGCGTCGGCGTTGTACTGGGCGATCACCTCGTCGATGGGACCGTCGCTCTTGAGCTGGCCCGACGCGAGGTAGAGGCCGCGCTCGGCGAAGCGACGCAGGTCGTGCTCGCTGTGCGACACGAGGAAGAGCGTCTTGCCGCCCGAGAGCATGTTCTCCATCCGCTCGTAGCACTTCTCGCGGAAGGCGCGGTCGCCGACGGCAAGGACCTCGTCGACGAGCACGACGGGCTGGTCGAGGGTGGTGATGAGCGCGAAGGCGATGCGCACCTGCATGCCGGAGCTGAAGTGGCGGAACGGCATGTCCATGCCGGCCTGCACCTGGGGGCCGGCGAAGTCGACGATCTCGTCGAAGCGGGCGTCGATCTGCTCCTTGGTCAGGCCGTGCAGACCCGCAGCGAGGTAGACGTTCTCGCGCGCCGTGAGCTCACCGAGGAAGCCACCGGTCAGCTCGATGAGCGGGGCGACCCTGCCCCGGACCGTGGCGTGCCCCTCGTCGGGGAGCATGACGCCGGCGATCATCCGCAGGAGCGTGCTCTTGCCGCTGCCGTTGCCGCCGACGAGACCGACGGCCTCGCCCCGGGCGACGTCGAAGGAGATGTTCCGCAGCGCCCAGAACGTCTCGCTCGGCGCGCTGTTCTGTCGCTTGAGCACCATCTCGCGCAGCGACATGCGCCGACGACGGGAGCGGTAGAACTCGATCCCGAGGTTGCGCACCTCGATCACCGGCTTGGCCATCAGATCTCCTTCAGCACGGCCGGCTCGAGCCGCTTGAACACGAATGCCCCCACGAAGAGCAGCACGACCGTCAGCACGACGGCCGAGCTGACCGACAGGATGTTCATCTCACCCTTGAAGAAGCCGGACCGGAAGAGCTCGAGGATGCCGCTCATCGGGTTGAACAGGAGCAGCTTCTGCAGCACCGGCGGCGCCATGTCGGCGCTGTAGAGCACGGGGGTGGCGTAGAAGCCGAGACGCAGCACGATGCGGACGACGCGAGCCATGTCGTTCACGAGCACGGTGACCGGCGCGAGGATCATGCCGATGCCCACGGACAGCAGGAAGGTCAGCACGAGCGAGACGGGCAGGAGCACGATGGTCCAGTGCAGCTTCGTCTGCCCGGTGATCATGTAGAAGATCGTGAAGGCGGCGATGACCGGGAGGGTCAGCACGAACTCGACACCCTTGGCGAGGACGACGCGCACGACCCACAGCTCACGCGGCAGGTTGGCCGACCGCACGAGCCGTGCCTCCGACAGCAGCGCCCGCGACGTCTCCGTCATGTTCTGGGCGAACCACTGCCACAGGAACAGGCCGGTCACGAGGTGCAGGAAGTAGGGCTGGTGGCCGCCTCGACGTGCCTGGAAGATCACGGTGAAGACGACCAGGTAGATGAGGGCCATCAGCAGCGGGTCGAGCACCGTCCACACCCAGCCGAGCACGCTACCGGCGTACCGGACGCGCAGGTCGCGCTCCACGAGGGTGCGCACCACCTGACGGTTGGCCATGAGGCCACGGAACTGGGACACGCCGATCATGCGCGCAGACCACCTTCTCCTTCGTGCTGTCTCGAGGCCTCTGCATCCAGGGCCGGGCTGGGCGGTCCCCCACCCGATCCTCGCCGAAGTCTAGGGGTGCTCGCCATGTGCCGCGTCCACGGCCGCTACGGGTCCGTGCCGGGGCACTCTCGGGTCGGTCTAGGTCTGGCGCACCATCCGGGTGAGCCGTGCCTCGATGAGATCGGTCGAGGCGCGCACGAACCGCTGCGTCGCTGCGCCGGGGCTCGTGTCGCCGAAGTAGTGCCGCACGACCCCGGCCCGGGAGTCATCGGACGCCGACATCGCGTCGTCGAGGATGCCGATGATCTCGCGGGCGCGGTCGACCTCGACCATCGGCACGCTCGTGTTGAGCCGGGTCGGCTCGACGTCGGCGCGCGGGTTCGCGGGACGCGTCAGCACGAGCGGCTTGCCGGTGGCGAGCCAGTCGAGGGCCACGGCCGAGATGTCGGTGATGCACGCGTCGAGCCGGGCCAGGTGCCAGCCGAACGCCGTCTCCGTGTCGACGAGGTGTCCGGCCGCGGGGTCGGCGTGGTTGGCCTCCGCGACGAGGCGGGCCAGGTGCGTCGACGCCGTGCCGTATGCCGGGTCGAACGTCCCCGAGCGCGGGTGCGGTCGGTAGACGATCCGGAACCGGCGGTCGGCGAGCAGGCTGGTCAGCAGCGCCGCGCCGTGGGTCGCGATGGAGCCGTAGGCCATGCTCTGGCGGTCGCCCTCCCAGGTGGGGGCGTAGAGGATCATGGTGCGCCCGTCGTCGGGCAGCTGCGGCGCCTCGTAGGTGACGTCCGCCTGCGGCCGACCGATCTCGACCGCTCGCGTGGCGACGTCGAACTCGACGAGTGCACCGCTGAGGCGCTCGGCGGCGGCCGGTCCCGCGATGAAGACCCGGTCGTAGGCCTTGAGCTGGTTGGAGGCCATGTAGGACTTGTCGCTCTCGCCGTGGCTCACGAACACGTGGGCCGGCTCGGCGAAGCGCAACATCTGGAAGTTGCGGACGTTCTGGTTGACGTAGAGGACGAGACCGATCTCGTGGGCCGCCATGAACGCCTCGATGTCGGTGACACGAGGTCCGTGCAGGACCGGGAGCGGGCACTCGTCGAGGAGCAGGCTCGTCGTCTCGGGCATGCGCGAGATGACGACGACGGGCTGCGTCCTGGCCAGCTCCTGGAGGGGGGCGTACCACTGCCGGATCTGGTAGAGGTTGACCGGTTCGTCGGAGAAGTAGACGGCGCAGCGGAACGGGGCGTCGGTGCCGCGCTCGAGGCCCGAGCGCTCCATCCGCGCGGAGAGCTTGCGCTTGGCCATCTGGCGGCGGACGGCCTGCTGGCCCAGCTGAACCAGCAGCTTCGCGTTGTCGAGCACGATCGACGTCCCTTTCCGATGAGGTGTCGTGTGAGGAGAGGTCGGGCGGGGTCGCCCGCGGATCAGCGCTTGAGGCTGCTCGGGCTCGTCAGGAACCCTATGCCCCACGACCAGTGCATCGTCGCGAGGACGACGGGCGTCGCGGCCCGGGTCGCCGCCGACTCGCCCCTGCTGATGGCGAGTCCGCCGGCCGTCACGCCCGCGGCGTACGCCGCCGGGACGATCCAGGCGGGCGGCCACACGAAACCGGCGATCGTGGCCACCGTCGTGACGCCGACCATCGTCGGCGGTGCGAGGTAGCGCGGGTTGATGGTCCCCTCGTGGTGCCTCGCGACGACCCGGCGCCACCGTCCGTAGTGGAAGTACTGCTTGGCGAGGGCCTGGACGGATGCGCGGGGGCGGTAGGTGACCTTGAGGTCGGGCGTGAACCACACCTTGCCGCCCGTCTCGCGGATGCGGTGGTTCATCTCCCAGTCCTGCGCGCGGGCGAAGTGCGGGTCGTAGCCGCCCACTCGCTCGAGCGCCGCGCGACGGAAGACACCGAGGTAGACGGTGTCGGCATCGCCGGGCTCGCCGCCGGTGTGGAAGCGGGCGCTCCCGACGCCGAGCGGACTGCGCATCGCGGCGGCCACCGCGCGCTCGAAGGCCGACGTGCCCTGGGCGTCCATGATCCCGCCCACGTTGTCGGCGCCGACCCGCAGCAGCTCGGCAACCGCGACGCTGATGTAGTCGTCGGGGATCTCCGCGTGACCGTCGACGCGGACGATGACCGCGCCGGTGCTGGCGCCGATGGCGGCGTTGAGCCCGTCGGGCGTGCGCCCACTCGGGTTGGCCACGACGTGCACGCGGGCATCCGCGGCCGCGAGGTCGGCGGCGACCTCGTCGGTGCGGTCCGTCGAGGGCCCGAGCGCGAGGACGATCTCGAGCGGTCCGGAGTAGTCCTGCGCGAGGATCATCGCGACGGCGTCGCGAAGGTGCCTCGCCTCGTTGAGGATCGGCATGATGACGCTGACCGAGGGCTGGGGGTCAGGAGTCAGGTCCACAGGCGTCCTTCTCGTCGTCGGGTGTCATGGCGCGATGGCCCGGCCTCCCCGCGCGAGCGGCGCCCAGCCTACTTGAGGACGTGACGGGCCATGACCAGGCGCTGGACCTGGTTGGTGCCCTCGTAGATCTGGGTGATCTTCGCGTCACGCATCATCCGCTCGAGCGGGAAGTCGCTCGTGTAGCCCGCCCCGCCGAGCAGCTGCACGGCGTCGGTCGTGATCTTCATCGCGACGTCCGAGGCGTAGCACTTGGCGGCCGCACCGAAGAAGGTGAGGTCCTTGTCGCCGCGCTCGGACTTGGCGGCCGCGACGTAGACCATCTGGCGGGCGGCCTCGAGCTCCATCGCCATGTCGGCAAGCATGAACTGGATGCCCTGGAAGTCGGCGATGCGCGTGCCGAACTGCTTGCGGTCCTTGATGTAGGCCACCGCCTGGTCGAGGGCGCCCTGGGCGATGCCGACGGCCTGGGCGCCGATGGTGACGCGCGTGTGGTCGAGCGTGCGCAGGGCGATCTTGAGGCCGTCGCCGACCTCACCGACGACGCGGTCGCCGGGGATCCGGACGTTGTCGAAGATCAGCTCGCGCGTGGGGCTGCCCTTGATGCCGAGCTTGCGCTCCTTCGCGCCGAAGGTGAAGCCCGGGTCGGACTTCTCGACGACGAAGGCCGTGACGTTGCCGCCGCGAGGTCCGTCGGGGTCGGTGACGGCAAGCACCGTGTAGTACTCCGACACACCGGCGTTCGTGATCCACGACTTCTGGCCGCTCAGCACCCAGCCGTCGCCGTCCTGGCGGGCCCGGCACTTCATCGACGCGGTGTCGGAGCCGGCCTCGCGCTCGGACAGACCGTAGGAGAAGGTCGTCTCGCCCTTGGCGAGGGGCGGCAGGTAACGGGCCTTGACGTCGTCGTTGGCGGCGAGGATGAGCGGGAGCGAGCCCAGCTTGTTGACGGCCGGGATGAGGGACGCGGAGGCGTCGACCCGGGCGACCTCCTCGATGACGATGCACGTCGCGAGGGCGTCGGCACCGACGCCGTCGTACTCCTCGGGCACGTGCGGAGCGAAGAAGTCGGAGGCGACGAGGGCGTCGTGCGCCTCCTGGGGATAGCGCGCCTCCTCGTCGACGACGGCGGCGTACGGGGCGATCTTGTCCTCGGCGACCGCGCGGACGGCCTCCCTCAGGGCCTCGTGGTCCTCGCTGGTCCGGAACAGGTCGAAGTCGGCATTCGTGCTCACGAATCGTCATCCTACTCGCGAGTTCGGTTTAGTAGGACGTCCTAGTGATTCACGCCACGGCGCCGTCGACAGCATCAGAACGGTGGTGGGTCGCCGTCCGTCCCGAGCATGCTCGGCCGGCTCTTCGGATCCGGTGGGTCCGGTGGATCCGGTGGATCCAGCGGGGCGATGCCGGCGCGCCAGTTCTTGGGGTGGGTGGTGTAGGTGCGGCCGGTGAGGGTGGTCCAGGTGAGGCCGTCGTGGGGGGTCGGGGTGGAGGTCCAGATGCCGTCGGTCTTGAGGTTGTGGTGGAGGCGGTGTTTGGCGTGGAGGTTGCCGACGCTGGTGGGTCCGGTGGGCCAGGGGGTCTCGTGGTCGAGGTCGCAGCGGGTGGCCGGGACGTGGCAGTCGGGTCCGCGGCAGACTCCGTCGACGGCCTGGACGTGCTCGACCATGGCGCGCGTCGGGCGGTAGCTGTGGGTCGGGCTGGACAGGGCGTGGCCGGTGGGCAGGTCGACGGGCAGGGTGGCCCAGACGGATCCGGGGCGGGTGATGATCTCGCGGGCGTGGGTGGCGGTGACCCAGCCGTGGCCGGGGAGCTCGCAGGCGGTGTCGGCCTCGCCGGTGGCGACCTCGAACGGGACGACGATCCACGCCAGCGCCGCCGCCTCACCCGAGATGGTCCCGGGCATGGCTCCGGATGCCGTGCTGGACGCGGTTCCGGACGCGGTTCCGGACGCCTCCCGGGGCGCCACGTCGACGGCGGGTCCGGGCGCGGCAGGGAGTGCTGCCCCGGGGTGGCCCGGTCGGTGCAGCAGGGCGTCGGTGGCGAGGTCGGCGCGGAGCTGGTCGAGGCTGCGGGCATCGCCCGCGCCGCGCAGCCCCCGGGCGGTGGTGTCGAGGCGGTCCATGACGGCAGCGACGCTCGCGGCGTCGGTGGTCACGGTGAGCCAGCCCATCCCGTCGTCGGTGAGCCGGCCGAACACCCCGCGCCGGGCCCTGGCGTGCGCGTGCCGTTCCTGGGCGCCGCGGGCATCGACCGACGCGACCGCGCGTCGCAGGCGGGCGGTGAAGGTCCGTTGCGGGACGGGCTGCCCGTCCCGGGACGGGGCGAGCACCGCCTGCGCGACCGACGTGACGTCCGCGTCCGGGAGCTGGGCGGTGTCGGAGACGACCTGCAGCGCCCGGTGCAGCGACAACCGACCGGCGCGCAGCGCACCGAGGACGACCCGGTGCCGGCGGGGTGCGGTGGCCAGCGCCAGCCGGCGGGCGACCTCCCCGGCGCCGACCCCGGTCGCGAGGGCGATCTCCTCGGTGACGACCCGCTCGGGCGAGACCCGCGCGGACACCCGGGCGGCGGCCCCGGCCGGGAGGGCGTCGACCTGTTGGGCCTCGATGCCGGCCAGCGCGCCGTACGCGGCGAGCAGGTCGGCCTCGAGGCGCGCCTTGGCGACCTCGAGCGCCTCGATCTCGGCCAGCACCCGCTCCCCGGCCCGCGCCAACCCCTCCAACGCCACCGCTGCAGCCGCACGCTCACCGGCCACCACCCGGGCAGCATCACCGGCGCGCCCCGTCCCGCAGGCCACCGCAGCACCGGGAACGCAGGTGAGTGCGGCATCCGCGCGCCAGCGCTCCAGCACCGGTCCCAGCGACCGGGACAGCCGGCCACGATCGCCCGTCCACGCGACCCGCAGAGTCGTCCAGCGCCCACCCGCCGGCACACCGGAGGACTCCACCGGTGACGGCGTGTACGGCACGGTGAGCCTCCTCTCGGTGATCCTTCGATGCATCAAGCAGAACAGGTGTTCGAGCGACTTTCAAGAGTTAGGGCACCCCCTGTGGACAACGAACTCGTCTGCCCTGCAAGCCATCCCGTCCGGTTCGACCCCGCCCTGGGCCGGTCGGGAGCGTGCGTCGGAAAGTGCCCGTCCACGATGAGGACACGCCCTCCCACCTGGCGGACACGCATACGTACACTCGCCGGTAGGTCATGAGCGCCAGCGACAAGCCCCGGCTCGCTGGCCGGCAACCCTCCAACCGCGGTGGGGTGCCCCGGGTGAAGACCTGGCCCGTCGACGCCACCCGGCGCTCGGGCAAGCGCGGAGAGCCTCTCTCCCGCACCGACCCGTCGGTGCACGGGGGCCCGGTGACACGGGACCCGGTCAGCGACACGACCCAGGAAGAGCAGGACGACCGATGACCGAGCCCAACTGGTCCTTCGAGACCAAGCAGATCCACGCCGGCCAGGCCCCCGACAGTGCCACGGGAGCCCGCGCGCTGCCGATCTACCAGACGACGAGCTACGTCTTCAACGACACCGACCACGCCGCGAACCTCTTCGGGCTCAAGGAGTTCGGCAACATCTACACCCGTCTGATGAACCCGACGACCGACGTCGTCGAGCAGCGGATCGCGGCACTCGAGGGGGGCGTCGGCGCCCTCCTCGTGGCCTCGGGCCAGGCCGCCGAGACGCTCGCCGTGCTCAACATCGCCGAGGCCGGAGACCACGTCGTCGTCTCCCCCAGCCTCTACGGCGGCACCTTCAACCTCTTCAAGCACACGCTGCCGAAGTTCGGCATCGAGGTCGGCTTCGTCGAGGACCCGACGTCGATCGACTCGTGGCGGGCGGCGATCCGGCCCAACACGAAGCTCCTCTTCGGCGAGACCATCGCCAACCCCAAGAGCGAGATCCTCGACATCGAGGCCGTCGCGGCCCTCGCGCACGAGCACGGCGTCCCGCTCGTCGTCGACAACACCGTCGCGACGCCCTACCTCATCCGCCCGATCGAATGGGGCGCCGACATCGTCGTGCACTCGGCGACGAAGTACCTCGGCGGCCACGGGACCTCGATCGCGGGTGTCATCGTCGACTCGGGCAACTTCGACTTCGGCGCGGACCCCGAGAAGTTCCCCAACTACAACACGCCCGAGGAGAGCTACCACGGGCTCGTGTTCGCCCGTGACCTCGGCGTGGGCAGCCCCCTCGGCGCCAACCTCGCGTTCATCCTCAAGGCGCGGGTGCAGCTGCTGCGAGACCTCGGTCCAGCCGCCTCGCCCTTCAACGCGTTCCTCATCGCCCAGGGCATCGAGACGCTGTCGCTGCGCATCGAGCGTCACCTCGAGAACGCGCACCGGGTCGCCGCCTACCTCCAGGGCCACGACCAGGTTGAGAAGGTCGTGTGGGCGTCCTTGCCCGACAGCCCGTTCCACGCCCTCGCCGAGAAGTACACGCCGCGCGGCGCGGGGGCCGTGCTCTCGTTCGAGATCGAGGGCGGGCTCGAGGCCGGCAAGAAGTTCGTCGAGGCGCTGACTCTCCACAGCCACGTCGCCAACATCGGCGACGTGCGCTCGCTCGTCATCCACCCCGCCTCCACGACGCACTCGCAGGGTCCCGACGAGGACCGCCTCGCCGCCGGCGTGACGCCCGGGCTCGTGCGCCTCTCGGTGGGCATCGAGCACATCGACGACATCGTCGCGGACCTCGAGCAGGGCTTCACGGCCGCCAAGGCCTGACATCGCCCGACACCGGGCTGAAGCGGATCGGCGTGGCTGGCACGATGGCAGCCATGCCGATCCGCTACCCCGCCCCGCTGCGCCCCGGCGACCGGATCGGCGTGACCTCGCCGAGCTCCGGCGTCTCCGACGCCCTCTGGGGGCGGTTCGCGTATGCCGTCCAGTGCCTCCGTGACCGCGGCTTCGAGGTCGTCGTGGGCGAGCTCAACCACGCGCCCACCCACGTGAGCGGGCCGCGCAGGGCGCGCGCCGACGAGCTCATGTCGATGCTGCTCGACCCGAGCACCCGGGCGGTCGTGCCGCCGTGGGGCGGCGAGACGGGCATCGACCTGCTCGACCTGCTCGACCTCGATGCGGTCTCGGCGGCCGAGCCGACCTGGTGCGTCGGCTTCTCCGACACGTCGACGTGGCTGACCCCGCTCACCCTGACCACCGGCATCGCGACGATCCACGGGCAGAACCTCATGGACACCCCGTTCGCCGTGCCGGACGGCATACTCCACTGGGTCGACGTCGCCTCCGCCGCCGTGGGTGACGAGCTGCGCCAGCACTCCCCCGGGCGGCACCGCACCGGCGGCTGGGACGACTACGCCGGCAACCCGACGGTCTCCGAGATGACCCTCGAAGGGCGCGGCACGTGGACGCGCATCGACCCGGGTCACGAGCACGAGCCGGCCACCTTCTCGGGCCGCCTCGTCGCCGGCTGCGTCGAGACGGTGAGCTTCCTGGCCGGCGGACGCTTCGCCGACATGGGCGCCTTCGCGCGGGACCACGCGCCCGAGGGCGTCGTCGTGCTCCTCGACATCGCCGAGTGGAGCTGCTACGACATCTGTCGGGCCCTGCACGCCATGCGCCTGCGCGGCTGGTTCGACGCCGCCACGGGCGTCCTCGTCTCACGCACCCATGCGCCCGAGCCGCACGGCTTCACCCAGCACGCGGCCGTCGTCGACGCGCTCGGGATGCTCGGCGTGCCGATCCTCGCCGACGTCGAGTGCGGGCACGTGCAGCCGTTCCTCGCTCTCGTCCAGGGCGCCACGACGAGCGTGGTCCACGACGGCGAAACCCACCGAATTACCCAGCGTCTGCAGTGATCCGCGGATCGCCAGCTCCCACCCGGCCGTGCACCTCTCCGATGGGCCGTGTCGGGCCAGTCGTCGGCCTGAGCGGAACATGCTATTTTCCGGGGCGTTGCCTGACTAACTGATGATGTCGGGCACAGCACGACGACGCTCGCCAGAGCGACCACACAGGGAGCTTTGCCACATGTCACGCCTCRCCGACCATTTGCCGCACGATCTGAAGGTTCGCCTGCTCAGACGTGTTCCCCGGGCGTGGTGGCTCCGAGTCCGCCCGTTCGTCCACGGAACCACCGAGCTCCAGCGACGCCACCGGGATCGGCGCGCCACCAGAATGCTCGCCGCGGTGCCCCAGTCGGTGCGTGGCGGCGCGGTGACAGTGTCCAACGGCGAGGAGAACTGGCTCGCCCACCAGATCACGTCCTTCTCATCCGTTCAGGTCCTTGCCGACAACCTGGCCCTGGTCGCGGACACGCTAGAGCGACACGACGTCGAACACGTAGTCCTGGAGGCCGAGACCAACAGGCGCCGCCTCGTCGTTGTGCCGTCGGATGTCGCGCACGAAGCTCGCACGGCCCTGGAACGCGAGCTGGCGTCCGCTGGCGCCTATGTCGCTCCGGTGACAGGCTCGCGGGTCGTCCGACCGCGCGTCATCGGTCACCGCCCCATCCCCGTGGGCACACCGCACCTTCGGGTCTTCAAGGCCCTGTGCACGCCGGACCGGCAGTTCCTCAGCGCCGCCGACCTGGGCTGCGACGTGCAGTTCTGGGATCAGACCACCCAGGACGGACCACTGGCAGTCGGCAGCCAGCCGGTGCCTGCCGGCACGTGGATCGCGCCCCGACGAAACCACTGGATCGACGTCGTGGAGCCCGATAACCAGGCCATTGCGGCACGCGACGTGGACGGGCGGCCTCGCGCCACCCTCTCCCGGCTCGGCCATCCGAACCTGGACTCGGTGCGCACGCCCATCGATATCGTCTACACGTGGGTCGACGGGTCGGACCCCGAGTGGGAGGCCCGACACGCGCGAACCCTCCGTAGCGTGAAGGGAACCGGAGCCGTCAACCGGCTGGCCACGAACTCCTCACGCTACCTCTCCCGCGACGAACTCAAGTTCTCTCTCCGCTCCGTGGAGATGTATGCCGGGTGGGTCAACCACGTCTATCTCGTCACCGATGCTCAGATGCCGCCCTGGCTGGACGCGAGCCACCCCAAGATCACCGTTGTGGACCACAAGGACATCTTCGGGGAACACGGACGCCTTCCCACCTTCAATTCACACGCGATCGAGTCGCAGCTACACCGAATCGATGGCCTGTCAGAGCACTTCCTATACCTCAACGACGACGTTTTCTTTGGCCGATCTGTGGAGCCCAGCCGGTTCGTGCGCAGCAACGGCCTGACGAACTTCTTCCCCTCGACCGCCAAGATCAGCCTCGGGGGCCCAGCACCGGAGGACTGGCCGGTGATGGCCGCCGGGAAGCGCAACCGCGACCTGCTCGTGAAGGCTTTCGGCCGCCAGGTGACGAACAAGATGAAGCACGTACCTCACTCCATGCGGCGATCGGTACTGGCAGAGATCGAGCAGAGCTTCGGCGACGACCACGCCCGCACCGCGGGATCCCAGTTCAGGAGCGACTCGGACATCTCCATCCCGTCCTCGCTCGCCCACTACTACGGATACTTCACGGGCCGTGCTGTGCCGGGCTCCATCGCGTACTTCTATGCAGACATCGCACGGCCGGATACGCCAGCCCGCCTCGAGCGCCTGTTGCGCAAACGGAACTTCGACGTCTTCTGCCTCAACGACCACGATTCGACCGGGGTTGACCCCGCTACCCAGGCCCGGATGATCAACACCTTCCTGCAGCAGTACTTCCCGCTTCCCTCCTCGTTCGAGCTGGCCTCGCCCGGTGACCGGGGATGAGGGGACCGGCAGCTGCGACCGACCTGAGCGTCATCGTCCCCATCTATAACGTCTCTGCCTACCTCACGGAGTGCCTCGAGTCCATCGAGGCGCAGCAGGACTTCGCCGAGCTCGAGGTCGTCCTTGTCGACGACGGCAGCACGGACGACTCAGGCGCCATCGCCGCCGAGTTCGCGGGCCGGCACGAGAACGTGCGGCTGATTCGGCAGGCCAACGCCGGTCTCGGCGCAGCGCGCAACGCCGGGCTCGACGCGTCTGGTGGCACCTTCGTGGCGTTCTGCGACTCCGACGACGTCCTGCCCGCGGATGCCACTCACGAGCTGCGCTCCCTCGTGACCGAGCACGTCGACGTCGTGGTCGGAAACATGCAGACCTTCCCGTCTACCACGACTTGGCCGTGGCAGACGGAGATGGCGCCCGAGCCACGGCGCATCACCAGCCTGGCGCAGGCCCCGGCACTCGTGCACAGCGCGAGCGCCTGCAACAAGATCTTCCGCCGAAGCCATCTCCAGGAATACAAGCTCCGATTTGGCGAGGGAGTCCACTTCGAGGACGTCTACGTCACCCTTCCGGCCCTGCTGTGGTCCCGGGAGACGGTCCTGACCCGAACCGTGACCTACCGGTACCGCAAGCGCGAGTTGAGCGGGTCGATCATGGACTCCCTCTTCTCGGAGGCCCGGAACTTCGAGGACCACCTGCTCGCCGAGGAGATGCTCGCCGACCTGATGCCCCAGCTGGACGAGGACCGTGCTGCCGCCTTGCGCACCTTCATGGTCCGTAGCTTCCAGGGCTTTCTCCTGCGTGCACCCGAGATGCTGGAACACGCCGCACTTGCAGACTTCTTCCGTCGGGCCGTGGCTGTCTACGGGGACTTCCCCCCGGAGGCCGTCACCGCGTCAGCCCTCAACGCACGACACCGCATTCCGTACGCCGCGGTGATCAAGCGCGACTTCGACCTGTTCGCTCGCCGAGGTGAGCACGCGACCCGGGTCCGGGCGCACGACGGACGGCTCCTACTCGACCGCTATGACGACCTCGACGAGGTCATGCACCTCGACACGGTGCATGCGTGGCTGGAGTCGGTGACCGTGCGTCATGGTCGAGAGGTCGTCTTTACCGGACGCCTCAACGTGCCCGGCCTCGACCTCAGCAGCACCTCCACCTTGGATATCGGACTGCGCGTACGCGGCAGCGGCGTCACCGTGCCGGCTCGGGTGATCGAGCGCCCAGATGTTGCCGCCCGGGCTCCCGAGCTCCGCTACAGCGGTTTCGAGGCCGTCGTACCGTTGGCCCGGCTCAAGGAGGGGGCACACCACGTTCGGCTGGTCTTCCACACTCCGACCGGCCAAGCCTCGACGCGGACGAAGCCGAGCCAGGGCTACCTCCGCTCGGCGCGCCATCACCGACGGGCCGGTCTGAGCCTGCTGCCGCGCGTCGACCGGTGGGACAACTGCCAGCTCGTCGTCCGTCACGCCTCCACCCCCGCCGAGCGGCGGAGGTTGAGCCGGAACCTGCTGCGGGAGGACTTCGCCGCTCTGAGGACGAAGGCACCGTTCGGCGCCCAGCGAGTGCTCAGGGCGCTGACGCGACCGTTCATGCGCCGCAAGAAGGTGTGGCTGCTCGGCGAGCGGCGCGACACGACCCAGGACAACTCCGCCGCGCTGTTCACCCACCTCAGACGGCACCATCCGCGCCTGCCCGTCTATTACGTGCTCGACCGTAAGGCACCGGGCTTCACAGAGCTGTCGGCCCTGGGCAACGTAGTGGCGCACAGCTCCCGACGGCACCGGTGGCTCATGCTGCACGCAGCCGTCCTTGTCAACTCCTATGACATCGACGCCTACATGCTTCCCGACGGATGGTCGCGTGAGCAGTATCAGCGTCACCTCGCATGGCGGGTCGGGAGCCGCCGAGTCTTCCTCCAGCATGGGGTCATCTACAACGACGTGTCGCACGCCCTCCATCGCGGGGTGACCGGCTTCGACCTGTTCTGCACCTCCTCGGATAGGGAGGCGGCCTACGTGCGCGAGCGGATGGACTACACGGACCAGGTGGTCACCACCGGGCTCGCACGTTTCGACACCCTGGTCAAGCCCGATCGCCCGCGACCTCGCGTGCTGTTCATGCCCACATGGCGCAGCTACCTGGTCAGCCCGTCCTACGCGAAGTCGAGAGCCGCGCGTGAGGCGCTCGCGGACTCGGCCTACATTCACTTCCTTCGGGAGTTCCTCGCGTCCCCCCTCCTTCAGGCCGGGCTCGAGCGATACGATGCGACGCTCGAGTTCCTCCCACACTACGAAGTAGGACCGCACGTCAAGGACCTGGCCGAGGCCCAGCCTAGGTACTTGTTCAGCGACCCCAAGTCCCGCAATATCCAGTCGGCCATCCGGGAATGCTCGGTCTTCGTCACCGACTGGTCATCGACCTTCTTCGACGCCGCCTATCTCGGCACGCCGGTCGTGTTGTGCCCCTTCGACCCTGACGACTTCCACAGCCGCCACTACCGGCGTGGCTACTTCGATCTCGCAGCCGACGGGTTCGGGCCGGTGGCCATGGATCCCGAGGCCGCTGTATCCGCTGTGCTGCGTCAGCTGCACGAAGACGGCGCCATGCAGGAGCTCTATGCCGCCCGGGCACAGTCGTTCTTCACGCACCGGGACCGTTCGAACGCCGAACGCATCGTCGAAGCCATCGCGTCGCTGCGCTGAGCCACAGCACCTGGGCGGCGGTGCCCGACGGCGCCCGGCTGAGAGAGCCGCGCACTCAGTGGACAGGAGGTGTAGCGGCTCAGCCGACGACCTCGTCGACGAAACACCAGCGCCACGCCTCGCCCGGCTCGATGGAGCGCATGACGGGATGCTGCCTCTCGTGGAAGTGCGCCGTGGCGTGCTTCATCTCCGAGGAGTCGCAGCAGCCGACGTGCCCGCACTGGAGGCAGAGACGCAGGTGCACCCACGTCGTGCCGTCGCGCAGGCACTCCTCGCATCCTTCGGGGGTGCGCGGCTCGACGCACGAGTCGGTCTCCTGCAGGTGCTCGCACGGGGCCTCGATGGTGTCCACGGGCAACATCTCACTCTCTGCCAGGCGGCTCTCCTGGTCGTCGATGCGGTCGAGCATGGTCTCTTCCAGGTCGAGGCTGCTGAGGACGACGCGGAGCACGACGTGGTCGGCCCGCCCCTCGTCGCGCAGGCGCAGGACCTCTTCGCGCTCGGCCTGCAGCATCTGCAACCGGGCCCGGCAGTAGCGCGCGCTCGGCGTCTCGTCGTCGTTGCCGCTGCGCGGCCCGAGCCGCTCCCACATCTGGTTGAGCCGGTCCTCGGAGCGCGACTGCAGCATCTCGCGCGTCGCCTCGTCGACGTCGTCCATGCGGTCGAGCGCGTCGAGGCCGGAACGCGTCGCGGCCTGGAGCACGGTGGCCGCCTGGAGCGCGTCCTCGCGGGGGTCGGGCCCCCGCACGTCCAGCCAGCGGGCCAGAGCAGGCAGCGTCGTGCCCTGGATGAGCAGGGTGCCGATGGTGACGACGACGGCGATGAGGACCAGCACGTCCCGGTGCGGGGTCTCCGGCGGCAGCAGCAGGGCCGCAGCGAGGGTCACCACGCCACGCATGCCGGCCCACGACAGCACCACGGTGTGCGTCCAGGGTGCGTGTGCCTCGATGCGGAACACCTGGGTGCTGAGGAAACGGAACGGCACGATCCAGAGGGGTCGGAGGAGCAGGACGGCGACGAGCGTTCCGACGGCCGCGAGCGTGATCTGCCCGGCGGACAGCGGTGAGCTGCGGACCTCGGCGAGGACGTAGAAGACCTGCAGGCCGATGAGGAGGAAGACGGCGTTCTCGAGGAGGAACTGGATCGAGCTCCAGTTGATCCGCTCGCTGAGGCGCGAGGCCCCCGTCTGGGTGCGCGGCGACTTGTGGCCGAGCACGAGGCCTGCCGTGACGACGGCGATGACGCCGGAGGCGTGCAGCTCCTCGGCGGGGACGTAGGCCGCGAAGGGCACCATGAACGACAGCACCGTGTCGAAGGCCGGTTCGGTCGAGAAGTGCCGGCGCAGCACCGAGACGACGAGCGCGACGACGACGCCGACCGCGATGCCGCCCACCGACGCCCAGGCGAAGTCGAGCACGACGCCGCCGAAGGTCACGCCGTTGGCCGCCAACCCCGTCGCGAGTCCGGCCGCGGCGAGCGCCGTGCGCAGCGAGACGAGGGCCGTGGCGTCGTTGACGAGCGACTCGCCCTCGAGGATCGACACGAGGCGCCGCGGCAGCCCGATGCGACGGCCGACCGCCGTCGCCGCGACCGCGTCCGGCGGCGCGACGACCGCACCGATCGCGAAGGCGACCGCGAAGTCGAGGCCGAGCGCCCACTGGAGGAAGAGCGCCACCCCGAGTGCCGTGAAGAGCACGAGCCCGACCGACAGGCTGAGGATGACTCCCCGGTTGTTGCGGAAGTCGACGAGCGAGGTCTGGATCGCGGCGGCGTACAGCAGGGGCGGGAGGATGCCGAGCAGCACGACCTCGGGGCTCAGGGCCACCTCGGGCACGAACGGCAGGTAGGACCCGAGGATGCCGATGACGATGAGGACGAGCGGCGGCGGCAGGTCGAAGCGGTCGGCGAGCCAGGACCCCCCGAGGACGGTGGCTGCGATCGCGAGCAGCCCGATGGCGATCTCCACGACGACATCCTGCCCCACCCCGTGGCGCGCTGCGTCGGCCGTCCGGCCCGGGCGAAGCAGGCCTAGACGAAGAAGGAGCGCACCGCCGCGATGACGCGGTCCTGGTCGGCGTCGGTCAGCTCGGTCGCGCAGGGCAGCGAGAGGCCTCGGGCGAAGAGGCCGTCACCGACAGCGCCACCCACGAGGGGCGCCGACAGGAACGGCGGCTGGTCGTGCAGCGGCCGCCACAGCGCGCGCGCCCCGACGCCGAGCCCGTTGAGGTGGTCGAGGAACTCGTCACGCCCGCGCCCGTCGGACTCGGGCACGAGGACCGAGTAGAGCCAGTACGTCGCCTCGAGCCCGTCGACGCGCGGCGGCAGGACGAGCGGCAGGTCGGCGAACGCGGCGTCGTAGCGGGACGCGATCCGGTGCTTGGCCGCGACGAACTCGTCGAGCCGCTCGAGCTGGGCGAGCCCGAGGCCCGCCGCGATGTTCGTGAGGCGGTAGTTGTAACCGACCTCGTCGTGGAGGTAGCCGACGTCGGGCACCTTCGCCTGGGTCGTCAGGTGGCGGGCCCGGGCGGCAAGGTCGTCGTCGTCGGTGACGATCATGCCGCCACCGCCGGTCGTCGCGATCTTGTTGCCGTTGAAGGAGAAGCACCCGATCCGGCCGACCGTGCCGGTGTGACGCCCGGCATAGGGGCCCGCCGTCCACGTCGCCCCGAGCGACTCCGCGGCGTCCTCGAGCACGGGTATGCCGTGCCGGTCGCAGGCGTCCATGAGCGGTCCCATGTCGGCGGGCTGCCCCAGCACGTGGACGATCTCGACGACCTTGGGCTGTGCCTCCCCCGCGGCAGCGCGGCGGTCGAGCTCGGCCGCGAGCAGGGCAGGGTCGATGTTCCACGTCGTCCACTCGGCGTCGACGAGGACCGGCCGCGCGCCGCAGTAGGCGATCGGGTTGACCGAGCCGACGAAGGTGAAGTCGGAACAGACGACGTCGTCGTCGCGACCGACCCCGAGCAGGAGCAGGCCGATGTGGATCGCGGCCGTGCCGGTCGCGCACGCGATGGCGTGCTTCGACCTGACCCGCTCGGCGAAACGCCGCTCGAACTCCGCGACGAAGGGTCCGACGGACGAGACGAAGCCCGACTCGACGGCCTCGAGGACGTAGCGGCGCTCGAGCTCGCCGATGTTGGGCACGGCCAGCGGGATCGTGCCCTCGGGCCCGCGCGCTCCGGGCGCGTGCGCCTCGCCGGTCGTGGTCACCGGTGGTACCGGCCGGCCGTCTCGGGGTCGACGCGCGGCCGCAGCCACTCGGCGGTGGCGGCGAGACCTTCCTCGAGCGACACGGTGGGCGCCCAGCCGAGCACCTCGTTGGCGAGCGACGGGTCGGACAGCAGGATCTGCACCTCGGACCCCCCGGGCCGGATGCGATCGCTCTCGGTGACGATCTCGGCGTCGCTGCCGGTGACCCTGCGGCACAGGTCGACGACGTCGCCGACGGAGACGGTGCGCCCGGTGCCGAGCTGGATCGTCGTGCCGGGCGCGACGTCGGCCAGAGCCGCGCGGACGAAGCCGTCGGCCGTGTCGGCGACGAAGGTGAAGTCGCGCTTCGGCGTGACGTCGCCGAGCTTGAGCTGGCTCGCGCCGGCGAGCAGCTGCGACAGGACGGTCGGGATGACGGCGCGCGTCGACTGGCGGGGCCCGAACGTGTTGAACGGGCGCAGCGTCGTCACCGGCGTCTCGAACGACAGCGCGTACGACTCGCACATCTTGTCGGCCGAGATCTTCGTCGCCGAGTAGGGCGACTGGCCGCGCAGTGGGTGCGCCTCGGTGATCGGCACCGACTCGGGCGTGCCGTAGACCTCGGAGGTCGACGTGTTGACCATCCGCGGCGTGCCGTGGCGACGGACGGCCTCGAGCACGTTGAGCGTGCCGATGACGTTGGTCTCGACGTAGGAGCGGGGAGCCACGTAGGAGAAGGGGATCGCGATGAGCGCCGCGAGGTGGAGCACGACGTCGACGCCCTCGGTCGTCGCCATGACGTGCTCGGGGTCGCGGATGTCGCCGAGGACGACCTCGGCCTGGCCGTCGCGGACGGCGGCGCGGAAGGCGTCGGACTCGTCGAGCCACCCCGTCGAGCCGTTGGAGTTGTAGAGGCAGAAGGCGCGCACGTGTGCGCCGTCGGCGAGCAGCCGCTCGACGACGTGCGACCCGATGAAGCCGTCGGAGCCCGTGACGAGGACGGTCTTGCCGGCGACGGAGCCCTCGACGGGTCGCGCGGTCAGCTCGATGTCGGGGATCTCAACGGTGTTGCTTGGAGCGGAAGGTGTTGTCACAGCTGCCTTTTCGTCGTCCATGGGTGCTCGTATGCCGTTTGCCACGTCAGCAGTGACCGTGGCGGTCACGTCGTCGCTCGCGCGGGCGCTCACGTCTCGCCCTTCGCGCGGGCCAGGTCCTTCGGGGTGCCGACGTCGATCCAGTCGCTCTGGATCGGCCACGCCGTCACCGGCTCGTCGCGCGCGAGACACGTCTCGACGAGGCCCGGCATCGTGCTGGCGCGCCCGGTGGGCAGCCAGGCGAGCGCCCGCGGCTCGACGGCATACACGGCGGCGTTGATGTCGAAGCTCAGGGTCGGCTTCTCCGAGACGCCGGTGACGCGCCCGTCGGTGCTCTCGACGACGCCGAACGGCACCTCGTGCTGGTAGGTGCGGGTCGCGACGGTGACGGCGGCGCCCGTCCGCCGGTGCGCGTCGAGCAGGTCGCTCGCGTCGAACTCGACCATGAGGTCGCCGTTCATGACGAGCACAGCGTGCTCGAGGTCGGGCCGCTCGTCGCGCAGGAGCGTCAGGGAGCCTGCCGTGCCCAGCGGTCGCTCCGGGTCCTCCCGGAGGTAGCGGACCGTGCACCCGAGGCGGGAGCCGTCCCCGAGGTGCTCCTCGATCTGCTCGGCGAGGTAGTTGACGCTGACGTAGATCTCGCGGATGCCGTCACCGACGAGACCGAGGACGATCCACTCGAGGATCGAGCGGCCCGCGACGGTCATGAGCGGCTTCGGGGTGTCCTTCGTCAGGTCGCCGAGGCGCGTGCCGCGACCACCGGCCATGACGACGGCGACGTTGGGCAGCGGCGCCGACCCGACGACGTCCGACAGGGTGTGCAGGCCGACGAGGGTGCGGTCGTCGGCGAGCTCGGGCACGGCAGAGATGCGCAGGGCCTGCATGAGGTCGAGGACGAGCGCCCGCGGTGACCCGGCGGCGACGAAGTGCGGCGTCCGGGTGGCGTGGTCGAGGGCGGCGTCGTCGAGGCTCGTGCCCTTGAGGAAGGCTCTGCGCAGGTCGCCGTCGGTGAGCAGCCCGGCGAGGCGGTTCTCGTCGTCGACGAGCAGGCACACGAGGTTGCCGCTGCGGTCCACGACCTCGAGGGCGTCGCGGATCGTCGCGGTGGTCGGCGCGCACGCCGCGCGCAGATCTCGCGCTGTCACTCCTCCTCCTCCTCGTTCGTGCGGCGGGCCCGTTGCCTGCCCACCACGCGTGCCGGGTGCAGGTCCACGAAGTGCTTGGCCCGTGGGGCGAGCGCCGCTGTCCGAACGATATCGAGGATGGCGGCGCTCGCCGTACCCGTGCCGTAGGGGTTGGCGACGTGCGCCGCGTGCTCCCGCCAGCGGGGGCTGAGCGCGGTGCGCAGCGCGGCCTCGACGGTCTCCCGGCCCTCGGCCGCGTGGACCACGTTGTCGCCCCGGAGCCGACCGCGCTGACGCTCGCCGATGTCGACGGCCGGCACGTGCAGGGTCGCGGCCTCGATGACGCCCGAGCTCGAGTTGCCGACGACGACGTCGGCGGCCGCGAGGACGCGGGGGTAGTCACGGCCGAGGGCGGCGACGAGCCGGAGGCGGGGTTCGCGTGCCGCGAGGCAGGTCAGTGCCGAGAGGATCTCGTCGCGCCCCTCGTCCATGCCCGGGTGGGTGGCGACGACGGTGCCACACGCGGCGAGCGCGGCCTCGGCGGCCTCGCGCGCCCACTGCCCCACCGGGGCACCGGGCTGGGCGGTCGGCGGGTGGTAGGTGAAGAGGCCGAGCGGTCGCTCGACGGTCGTGCCGAGCAGGTCGCCGAGGTCGGCGTCGGGGATCGGCGACGCGGTCGCGAGCCGGTCGAGGCCGGGCGCCCCGGTCACGTGGACGCGGTCGGCCGGCTCGCCGAGCTGGCGCACCCGCGCCGCGGCGTCCTCGGACGCGACGCAGTGCTGGTCGGCGAGCTTGGTGACGGCGTGGCGGACCCGTTCGTCGAGCGCCCCCTCGGTCACCTCTCCCCCGTGCAGGTGCACGACCGGCACCCCGAGCAGGACGGCGGGCGGCACGACGTAGAGCAGCTCCCAGCGGTCGCCGAGCACGACGAGGACGTCGACGTGCTCGTCCCGGAGCGCCCGTCCGCAGGCGCGCGCGAGCAGCGCACCCTGCTCGAGCTGGGCGTCGACCGTCACGGCCGTCATCGGCTCGGCGAGCGGCACGACGGCCCCGCGCCACTCGTCCGCCGTGACGCTCGAGGGCAGGGCCGCGACGAGGTCGTCGGCGGCATACATCACCCCGGTCAGGACGCGCAGGGTCACGTCGCTCGCCGACTGCAGGGCCTCGAGCACCGGCGACAGCGGTCCGAGGTCGGCGCGGGTCCCGACGAAGACGGCGACCGTGTGCGTGGGGGCCACGGGTCAGCCGACGAGGTCGGCGTCGGTCACGGGGGCTCCGGCCTCGACCGCGCGGGCCAGGACGCGTCCGCGGATGTCGACGGCGGGGCTGACGCCGCCCTCGGGGCGCAGCAGCTGCAGGTCGGTGCCCGCGAGCTCCGAGCCGGCCGGCATCGCGTGCGCCGCGTGCCACGACCGCCGGACGAGGACGGCGTTCTCCTCCTCCGACGGCATGCGCACCTTGACGCCGTCGCCGAGAGCCAGCGCGAGCTGCTTCGTCGTCGCGACGTAGTCGGTGAGCGCGTCCGGCTCGAGGCTGGCGAGGTGGTCGGGGCCGGGGAGGGTGCGGTCGCTCGTGAAGTGCTTCTCGAGGATCGGCGCACCGAGCGCCACGGCGCCGAGCGCCGTCGTGAGCCCGGGCGTGTGGTCCGACCACCCCACGGGTATGCCGTGCAGCTCGGTCAGGCGCGGGATGACCCGCAGGTTGCACTCCTCGACGGGCGCCGGGTAGGCCGAGACGCAGTGGAAGAGCACGAGGCCCGGCGCGTCGGCGCAGGCCTCGACGGCCGCCTCGACCTCGTCCTGGGTGCCCATCCCCGTCGAGACGAGCAGGACGACCCCGAGTCGCGACATCTCACGCAGGTAGGGCAGGTTCGTCAGCTCTCCAGAGCTGACCTTGAGCGCGGGCAGCCCGAGCTCGACGAGCATCTCGGCGCTGTCGAGGTCGAAGGGCGTCGAGAGGAAGGTCGTCCCCGCCTCGGTCGCGTGGTCGCGCAGCTCGACCCAGGCCTCCTTGGGCAGGGTCAGGGCCTCGAGCAGGCTGCGCTGGTCGGCACTTCCGCCGCGGTCACGCTGGTAGGGCGTCGTCGCGGCCGCCGACGAGACGAGCTTGTCGGGCGAGAACGTCTGGAACTTCACCGCATCCGCRCCGGACGCGACCGCGATGTCGACGAGGCGGTGGGCCAGCTCGATGTCGCCGTTGTGGTTCACCCCGGCCTCGGCGATGACGTAGACGTCACCGGGGGTCGGGACCTCGACATCGCCGATCGCGACCGGGTGGACGGCGTTCAGGTGGTCGCTCATGCGGTGCCTCCGGTGGGGCGCGTGGCTGCGGGGACGCCGACGACGGTCGCGCCGTCGGCGACGGGTGTGGTGACGACGGCGCCGGCCCCGACGGTGACGCTCGACCCGACCGAGACGCCGGGAAGGACGCGTGCTCCGCTGCCGACGAGGGTCAGCTCGCCCACGGACGCGGCACCGAGGAGCACGGCGCCGGGCGCGACGTGGGTGCCGACGCCGACGGTGCAGTCGTGCTCGACGACGGCCGCGGTGTTGACGACGACGGCCTCACCGAGGGTGCTGGCCGGTCCGACGTGCGCGTGCTCGAGCACGACCGACCCGGCCCCGAGCACGCTTCGGGGAGAGACCGTCGCGGTCGCGGCGACGACGGGCGGGACCGAGATCCCGCGTGCCACGAGCTCGCGCACGAGCCGCGCGCGAGCCGCGTTGGCACCGATGGCGACGACCGCGTGGAGTCCCTCCGCCGCGAGGAGCTCGAAGGCCTCCCGGTCGTCGACGAGCACGTCGACGTGCCAGGACTCGCCTGCCGGGACGGCGCCCGAGACCGCGACGACGGCGTGACCGGCGCGCTCGAGGACGTCGACGACCGAGCGCGCGTGGCCGCCGGCGCCGAAGACGACCCAGCCGGTGCCGTCGCCCGTCATGCGGGTCCGCCCCGGTGGCCGAGCGAGGCCGCGGCCTCGCCGAGCGCGCCGCCGACCTTGCGGATGTTGTCGGGCTCGAGCACCGCGGGCACCCGCGGCGGGTCGAGCACGAGACCCTCCCACGAGTTGCGCACGTAGTCGTGGACGAACCACTCGTCGATCGTGGCCTGGTCGGCGCGCAGCGACTCCCAGCCGCGGTCGGCGACGAACCGGGTCAGGTCGTCGGGCGAGTCGAGCTGCGCGACGTTGCCCAGGCCGCTCCACGGCATCTCGGCGCCGGTGACGACCGGCAGTCCGAGGAGGCCGGCCTCGAGGCCGACCGTGCCGGTCGCGGTGACGGTGAAGACCGCCTGCTTCATCAGCTCGCGCGAGTCGGCGAAGGGGTCGATCGTGGCGATGTTGGGGTGAGCGTCGAACTGCGGCCAGTAGTCGGGGTCGCGGCGCCACATGAAGTGCGCGTGCTCCTTGACGGCGACGCCGATGTCGAGCGGCGCGAGCGCCTCGGCGAGCACCCTTGCGGTGTAGGCCTGGTCGCGCCACTCCTGACCCATGACGTCGGCGCTCGACTCGGGCTGCACCTGTAGCGGCAGGAAGACGAACTTCTCGGGCACCGGGTCCCAGCGACGGTCCTGGTACTCGCGCAGGTTGAGCCGCGCCTTGACGGGGTTGAGCCAGGGGAGCCTGGCGTAGTCCGAGGGCCGGGGCAGCTGGAGGTTCGCGCCCCGGTCGACGGCGAACTCCTTGATGCGGTCGCTCGCGAGCCGCCAGATCTCCTGGCCGGTCTCGACCTTGAGGTTGCGCGCGAAGCCCATCGGCCGACCGTGCTCGGCCCGCCACGTGTCGATGAAGGCCTGACCCGCGGCGAGGGCCGACGGGTCCTCGACCTGCCGCTCCCACAGGGTGATCCCCTTGGGCGCGCCGATGAGGCCGAAGCGGTCGGACGGGAGGCGTATGCCGCGGGGCCAGGTCGCGAGGCCACCGTGGTGGGTCACGAGGCCGGCCGTGAGCAGCTCGGACGTCACGGTGAACTCGACGAGGGCCAGGACGGGGCCGCGACCCTCGATGGCCGCCTCGAGCTCCTCGGCGGCGAGGTTGAGGAAGTTCATCGCGGTGTCGACCCGGTTGCGGCGCAGCGCCCGCTCGGACACGAGCAGGTCGAGGGGGTCGAGACCCACCCCGGCGCAGGCCCGTTTGAGAGCGGCGTGGGGCGCGAGGCCACTGACGACGTTGGCCTTGCGCGCGGCGGCATACGGCAGCCGGACGGTCGTGGCGCGCGGCGCGTGCCGGCGCACCCACGCGAGGTTGGCGTCCGTGCGGACGACGAGGATGAGGTCCTTCGTCTCGAAACCCGCGTGCACGAGGGCCGGGACGAGGAGGTCGTCGTAGCCCAACCCCATGTGGACGAGCGGTGTCACCACGAAAGCGTCTCTCCTGCGTGTCGGTGCGTGCCGGATCGAGGCGAGCCGGGCGAGCGCCTCATCCTATCCGCGCAGCACGCGCWGGATCCGCGGCGCGACGGCCACGGCGGCCGCCCCGACGAGGGCGGCGAGTGCGACGCGCACCCACGCAGCCGGCCCCTCCAGCGGCAGCACGGCACCCACGAGGGCGAGCGCGACACCGGCGAGCGCCACGACGGCCACCCGCGGCGGCCAGCGCAGCGGCGAGTGGGTCCGCGCGAACCACGTCGTCAGGGCCATGAGCACGACGTAGCCCACGGCCTTGGCGATCGCGACGCCGACGACCCCACCCGTCGCGCCCGACCGCGGCGCGAGCCAGAGCGCGACGAGGACGACGACCGCGAGCGCGATGAGCGCGGCCCAGGCGAGCCGGCCGGTGCGCTCGGCGTCGAGCACGGCGAGCGACGAGCCCTGGTAGAGCATGTACGACACCGACACGGTGCAGATGACCCCGAGCGCGCCGACCATGGCGACGTGGTCGAAGCCGGGGTCGGCCATGACGGCGACGAGCCACGGCCCGAGCAGCGCCACCCCCGCCGCGCCCGCCGCGACGACGGTCGTCAGGGCGGTGCCCGTGCGGGCCGTCCACGCCCAGCGGCGGTCGATGGGGTGCGAGAGCACGAGCGGCCCCCACGCGTTGAAGAGGGCGACGGCGAGCACGAACGGCATGTTCCCGAGCTGCAGCGCCACCTGGTAGCTGCCCGCCCCGGCCTCGCCGACGAGGACCCTGGCCAGCAGCACGTCCCCGGAGAGCAGGCCGAGCATCGCGGCCGCCTGCGGCAGCAGGGGCGTGGCCAGGCGGATGCCCGCCCGGACCCGCGCGCGCTCGACCGTGGGCGGCAGCGGACGGCCGAGGACGAGGGCGAGGACGGCAGCCAGCACGACGACGACGGCGTATGCCGTGAGGTACGTCCCCGCGGTCGGCTCGGCCCGCGCCGCCAGGAGTCCCGCGAGCTGTGCCCCGACGGTGGCGAGCACGGCGAGGGCGAGGAAGCCCCAGGGCTGGAGTCGCGCCCGCATCAGCGTCTGGCCGGCCACGACCGTCGTCAGGGCCACCGCGGCGAGGACGAGCGGCACCCACTGTCGGAGGTCCGCGTGCCCGGTGGCCGAGAGGAGCAGGGCCAGCGCGAGGCCGACGACGCCGAGCCCGAGGGCCAGCAGCACCATCGTCCCGGCGAGGGCCCGCGCGACCCGTGGGCCCTCGGCACCGCGGTGGTGCTCGCGGAGCACGACCTGCGGCAGTCCGGCGGCGGCGATGGTGCCGACCATCTGCACGACGACGAGACCTGTTGCGACGCGACCGAACTCGACGGCGCCGAGCACCCGGGTGGCGAAGGGCAGGACGAGGAGCACGCCGAGGCCCTGCAGCGCCGTGCCGACGAGGTAGACCACCGAGTGCGCTCCGAGCGAGCCGCTCGCGGGTGCGGCGGTGGGCGCGGTGCCTTCGGGCGTGCTCGTCACAGGCTCGAAGGTACCGGTGCGGGGCCGGCCCACCGCTCAGCCACCCGCGTCGTGCCCGGCGACCTGAGCGGTGCGCGGCGCCGTCCTCTAGCCTGCAGGTGTGCCCAGCCCGTCTCCGTCGTCGATGCCCGTGGTCGTGCGCGGCTCCGGCTCCATCGGGCAGCGGCACGCGCGGGTCTTCCGGCAGGAGGGCGCCGACGTCGCGCTCTGGCCGGTCCGCGACCGCGGGCTCGGGCCGGGCGCCGTCGACGACGTCACCCGCGCTCGCCTGCTCGACGACGCGACGGGCCCGGGCGCCCTGCCGGGCGTGCTCGTCGTCGTCGCGACCGACACCGCCCGGCACGTCAGCGACACCGTCCTGGCGCTCGACGCCGGTGCGGCGTCGGTCCTCGTCGAGAAGCCCGTCGCCGGGTCGGCCGATGACGCGGCCGTGCTCCGCGCCCACCCGCGAGCCCAGGACATCTGGGTCGCCGCGCCGCTTCGGGCGCACGAGGCCTTCCGCCACCTGCGCCGGCTCGTCGGCCGCATCGACGGACCGGCCTCGGCCCACGTGCGCTCGCAGTCGTGGCTGCCGGACTGGCGGCCCGACCGCGACTACCGCGAGTCCTACTCCGCCCGGCGCGACGAGGGCGGTGTGCTCCGCGACATGGTCCACGAGATCGACTACGCCGGCGTGCTCTTCGGCCGCCCCGACCTCGTCGGCTCGTTCCTCGAGACGAGCGGTCCGCTCGACATCGAGGCCGAGCAGGCCGCCACGCTGCTCTGGACCACCCGCGACCGCTTCACCGTGACCGCGCGGCTCGACTACGTCACCCGCCCGACGTCGCGCGGGGTCGTCATCCACACCTCGGACGGCATCCTCGAGTGGGACGTCACGCGCGCGATGGTTCGGCACACGACCTCCGACGGCGAGGTGAGCGAGCAGGTCTTCGAGCACGACCTGGACCGCGACATCGTCATGGGAACCCAGGCGCGGGCGGCCCTCGAGCTCAAGCCGTGGTCCCCCGCGGCTCAGCGGATCGCCCGGGGAGCGCCGGCGACCCTGGCCGACGGCATCGACGCCGTCCGTCTCTGCGACGAGGCCAGGGCCCTGGCCTCGCAGGGCCCCAACCCCGACACCGACACCGAGGACGGCTCGTGACCGACCACACCCCGCCCCGCGTCCTCGCGGTCATCCCGGCACGTGGCGGCTCGAAAGGCCTACCCGGCAAGAACATCCGTCCGATGTGGGGCCTGCCCCTCATCGCCCACAGCGTCCGTGCTGCGGCGATGACGCCGGAGGTCACCCGCTGCGTCGTGACGACCGACTCGGCCGAGATCGCCGACATCGTGCGCGCCCACGGTGGAGAAGCCCCGTTCCTGCGCCCGGCCGAGCTCGCGGCCGACGACACCCCCATGGCCCCGGTCGTGCGTCATGCCCTCGAGTGGGTCGAGAGCGACGAGGGAGGTTCCTACGACGCAGTGCTCCTCCTCGACCCGACGAGTCCCGCCCGGGTGCCGTCCCAGCTGGCCGAGGCCGTCCGACGCCTCGCCACGACGCCCGCCCTCGACGGCGTCATCAGCGTCTCCGAACCCACCTTCAACCCGGTGTGGGTCGGCGTGCGCCCCGACGGGTCCCTCGACGGCGCGCTCTCCCGCTACTTCGAGGCGGGCACGGGTGTCACCCGACGGCAGGACGTCGGCCGGTTCCTCCGGATCAACGGCAACTTCTACCTCTGGCGGGCCGACTTCGTGCGCCGCCTCGAGAGCTCGTGGTTCGACGAGGGCACCCACGAAGGGCTCGAGATCCCCGAGGCCCAGGCCTTCTCCATCGACGACGAGTACGAGTTCCGCCTCATCGAGGCCCTCATCGGCGCCGGGCTCATCACGCTGCCGTGGCTCGACGTCGCCGCCCCGATCGCCCAGACGGAGGACCCACGATGACGCCCACGCCCACGACGTCGCTCACCGGACGCACGGCCGTCGTGACCGGGGGCGCCGGACCGCTCGGCCGCGTGCTCGCCGACGCCCTGGCGAGGGCGGGTGCCCGCATCGTCGTCGTCGACCTCGACGAGGAGAGCTGCGCGGCAGCCGCCGCTGCGCTCCCCGGCAGCGACCATGTCCCCGTTGCCGCCGACCTTCTTGAACCGCAGGGGATCTCGCGCGTCGTCGACGTCGTCCGTGGCCTCGGCGCCTGCGATGTCCTCGTCAACAACGCCGCGTTCACCGGCACCTCCGGCGTCCCCGGGTATGCCGTCCCCTTCGAGGAGCAGACCGACGACGCCTTCGCGATGGCGCTGGCCCTCAACGTCACGGCCCCCTTCTCGCTGACCCGGCAGCTCGCGCCCCTCCTGCGCGCCTCGGGTCACGGGAGCGTCGTCAACGTGTCGAGCATCTACGGTCTCGTCGGGCCCAACATGGGTCTCTACGAGGGCACCCGGATGGGCAACCCCGCGGCCTACGCGGCGAGCAAGGGCGGCATCGCCCAGCTGACGCGCTACCTCTCGACGGTGCTCGCGCCCRACGTGCGGGTCAACGCCTTCGCCCCCGGGGGGATCGCGCGCGGTCAGGACGAGTCGTTCGTCGAGCGCTACGAGCGGCTCACCCCGCTGGGCCGGATGGGCACCGAGGACGACTTCCGCGGCGTCGTCACGTGGCTCGCCTCGGACGCGTCCGCCTACGTCACCGGCCAGGTCGTCGCCGTCGACGGCGGCTGGACCGCCTGGTAGGCCACCGGACCGTCCCGGTTCGAGGTGATGCCGGCACCCACGTGGGTGCCGGCATCACCTCGAACGGCGGGATCGGAGCGGGAGCGTCAGGCCGTGAGCTCGGGAGCGACGGTCTGCTCGAAGAGCTCGATGCCCGAGCGGTCGTAGGCGGCCTCCGCGAAGTACGTGATGGCATACGTCATCCCGCGGGCCTCCATGTCCTTGAGCATCGTGACGATCTTGTCGGGCGTCCCCACGGCGGGCTGCTTGCGGAGGTCCTCGACGGCAGCGGCGGCCTTGTCGTCGGCCACGCCGCCCTTGCGGAGCAGCTCGCCGTAGAACTGGAGGCGGTCCTCGACGTCGGCGTCGGTCTCGCCGATGACGACGTTGTAGTTGGCCGATCGGACGATCTCGCCGAAGTCGCGACCGCGGTCGTCGCAGTGGCCCTTGAGGATCGCGCTCTTGTGGTCGAAGCCCTCGGGGCTGCCGTCGAAGTTCGTGTAGTCGGCGTACTCCGCCGCGATCTTCAGCGTCACCTTCTCGCCGCCGCCGGCGATCCACATCGGGATGCCGTTGAGCGCGCTGCCCGGGTGGCTCGTGCCCTGCAGGGGCCGGGGCGCGCAGAGGGCGCCGTCGACCTGGTAGTACTTCCCGTCGAGGGTCGCCGACCCCTTCGTCCACATGTCGCGGAAGACCTGGACGCCTTCGCGGAGCGCGCCGAGGCGGTCGCCCGCCTTGGGGAAGCCGTAGCCGTAGGCGCGCCACTCGTGCTCGTACCAGCCGGCGCCGATGCCCATCTCGGTGCGGCCGCCGGAGATGACGTCGACGGTCGCGGCGACCTTGGCGAGGTAGGCGGGGTTGCGGTAGGCCATGCACGTGCACATCTGGCCGAGCCGCACCCGGCTCGTGGCGGCGCCGAAGCCCGCCATGAGCGACCACGCCTCGTGCGTGGCCTCGCCCGAGGGCTGCGGCACGGTGTGGAAGTGGTCGTAGACCCAGATGGACTCGAAGACGTCTCCGTCGTCGGCGTGCTTGGCGAGGTTGACCATGGCTTCCCACTGCTGGGCCGGCTCGATGCCGACGAGGTCCATACGCCAGCCCTGGGGAACGAACATTCCGAATCGCATCCGGCCATCCAACCACGGTCGGCTGGACGCCGTCGGGGCGCGATCCCGGCACGCCGACGTGTGAAGATGACGGGATGAGTCCGCACCACAACGACCCCGACGTCATCCGGGACCTGCTCCACACCCCGGCCACGTGGGCCGTCGTCGGTCTCGGAGACAATCCCGACCGCACGGCCTACCGCGTGTCCCTGTGGCTCCAGCGCGAGCTCGGCATCCGCCTCGTGCCGGTGCACCCGAGCGCGGCGACGGTGCACGGCGCGACGGGTTACGCGACGCTGGCCGACATCCCGGACGGCACCGTCGTCAAGGTCGTCGACTGCTTCGTCAACAGCGCCCGCGTCGGGCAGGTCGTCGACGAGGCGATCGCCGAGCGGGAGCGGCTCGGCATCGAGGCACTGTGGCTGCAGCTCGGGGTCATCGACGAGGAGGCCGCCGATCGCGCGGAGGCGGCCGGACTCGCCGTCGTCATGGACACGTGCCCCAAGATCGAGTACCCCCGCATCCAGCCGGGTGACGGCGCCTCGGCCGTCACCGACTGACGCCACCAGGGCGTCGGTCGTCCTCCACGAGCCGCGCTGGGGCCGGCCGAGGGCGTATGCCGTGTGCCCGGTCCCTGGTCGCGCGTGGGGTCGGAGCCGGTTCAGTCGGTGAGGCCGCGGGCGACCTGCTCGCGCAGCGACGCTCCCTTGGCGTGCGCCTGGTCGCGCAGGTCGGCCTGGAAGGCGACCATGCGCTCGCGGACGTCGGCGGCGAGCTCGTCGGAGCCGGTGCCGACGATGCGCGCCGCCAGCAGGCCCGCGTTGCGGGCCCCGCCGATCGAGACGGTCGCGACCGGCACGCCGGCCGGCATCTGGACGATCGAGAGCAGCGAGTCCATGCCGTCGAGGTACTTCAGGGGCACCGGCACCCCGACGACCGGGAGCGGCGTCACCGACGCGAGCATCCCGGGCAGGTGCGCGGCCCCCCCGGCGCCGGCGACGACGACGCGCAGGCCGCGCCGGGCGGCGTTCTGGCCGTAGGCGATCATCTCGTCGGGCATCCGGTGGGCCGACACGACATCGGCCTCGTAGGGGATCGCGAACTCCTCGAGCGCACGGGCTGCCTCGCGCATGACGGGCCAGTCGCTGTCGCTGCCCATGACGATGCCGACGACGGGCTCGGTGCTCTCGGTCATTCGGTGATCACTCCTCTGAGGTAGTCGGCCGCGTGCCCGGCGCGCTCGCGGGCGTCGTCCAGGTCGGCTCCACTGACGTTGACGTGCCCGATCTTGCGGCCGGGCCGCACGCCCTTGCCGTAGACGTGCACCTTGGCGCCGGGGTCGCGGGCCATGATGTGGCGGTACGCGGGGTAGAGGTGCTCGTAGTCGCCGCCGAGGACGTTGGCCATGACGGTCCACGGCGCCCGGGGGCGCGGGTCGCCGAGCGGCAGGTCGAGCACGGCACGCAGGTGCTGCTCGAACTGTCCGGTGACGGCCCCGTCCATCGACCAGTGACCGCTGTTGTGCGGACGCATCGCCAGCTCGTTGACGACATAGGCCGACGTGCCTCCCGTGCCGGGGCGCACCTCGAACATCTCGACGGCGAGCACGCCCGTGACGCCGAGCTCGCCGGCGATGCGCAGTGCGGCCTCGGTGGCCACCGACGCGAGGTCCGGGTCGATCGCCGGGGCGGGGGCGAGCACCTCGGTGCAGACGCCGTCGGTCTGGACCGTCTCGACGACGGGCCACGCCGCCGCCTGGCCGGACGGGCTGCGGGCGATGAGGACGGCCAGCTCCCGCACGAAGTCGACCTTCTCCTCGAGGAGCAGGCCGTGCTCGAGCGGGCCGGGCTCGCCGATCCGCGAGATCCAGTCCACGAGGTCGTCGGCCGAGGAGGCGACCGCCACGCCCTTGCCGTCGTAGCCGCCGCGCGGGGTCTTCGCGACGATCGGCCAGCCGACGTCGTCACCGAAGGCGGTGACCTCCTCGGCGGAGGTGGCACGCACCCACCGGGGGCACGCGATCCCGAGGGCGGTGAGGCGCTCGCGCATCGCGAGCTTGTCCTGGGCGAAGTTGAGGGCAGCGCGCGTGGGGTGGATGGCCACCCCGTCGGCCTCGAGCGCCTCGAGGACGGCCGGCGGCACGTGCTCGTGGTCGAAGGTGACGACGTCGCAGTGCTGCGCGAAGGCGCGGACCGTCTCGAGGTCGGTGTGCTCACCGACCGGTGAGCTCGGCACGACGAGGGCCGCTGCCGCAGTGTCGCTCTCGGCGAGCACCGACAGCTGGACGCCCAGCTCGACGGCGGGGCCCTGCATCATGCGGGCGAGCTGTCCGCCGCCGACGACGCCGACGACGGGGAATCCTCCGGGGGCGCGCTTCGGCTGGGTCACGACGCCCAAGCGTAGTCGCCGTCAGCGGAGTGGGTCGTGGCGCCCCGGGACCGCTCCGGCGCGCCGGTCCGCGTCGCTCGAGCCGGCGGCCTCGTCCCCCTCGTCGGAGAGCACCGCCTCGACGTGGCTGGGGTCGGCGAGGTCGGGGTGGTGAGCACGCACGGCCGCGAAGGTCCACAGCTTGTTGAGCACGAACGACACGGGCGTGACGACGGCGATGACGATGAGCTGCGCCCAGTAGAGCCGGGTGCGGAAGCCCGTGGAGTCGTCGAAGACCGTCGGCGAGAGGTGGATCGGTGAGTCGAGGTGCATGAGGAGCGTCAGCAGCACGAGGCCGATGACCTGACCGAGCAGGCCCACGGCGAGGAACGGCCAGTACTCGTCCCACCAGCGGGCGTGCTTGGTCGTGCGGAAGGTCCACGTGCGGTTGAGCTGGAAGTTCCAGAGGTTCGCGACGAGGAAGGCGATGGTCGAGTAGACGTGGTACCAGCGGACGTTGAACTCCGTGCCCGGGACGCCGACGATCGCCTGGTCGAAGCTCGGCCCGAGCTTCTTGACGACGACGAGGGTGAGGAGGTTGACGAGCACGCCCGAGACGCCCACGGCCGCGAACCGGAGCAGCAGCAGCCAGTTGTGCCGGTGGCGCACGAACAGGAACTCATGCAGGCGCCTCACCGGGGCACCCTACCCCGGCAGGCAGGGGGTCCCGTCGGCGTTCAGTCGGTCTCGGCCTCGGAGAGGAAGAGGGCGAAGCGCGCCGGCTGGGCCTGGACGAGGTCGAGGCGACCACCGTTGGACTCCGCGAGGTCGCGGGCGAGGGCCAGCCCCAGGCCGGTGCTGCCCCCGGCTCCGCTGCTGACCGAGCGCTCGAAGATGTGCGGGGCCATGGCGGCGGGCACGCCGTCGCCCTGGTCGCTGACCTCGACGATGACCGACGGGCCCGAACGACGTGCGTGCACGTCGACGGTGCCCCGTCCGTGGACGAGGGAGTTCTCGAGGAGCGTCGAGAGCACCTGCGAGAGCGCGACCGGCGTCGACCGGACGAAGAGGCCGCGCTCGCCACGGACCCGCACCGAGCGGCGGGCCTGCTCGAAGGCGGGCTGCCACTCGCGCTGGAGGGCGGCGATGACGGAGTCCAGCGACACGGCCGGCGACGGCCCACCAGAGCCGCGGGTGCGACCGAGCAGGTCGTCGACGACGCGGGTCAGTCGCTCGACCTGGGCGATCGCGATCGTCGCCTCCTCCTTGACGACCTCGGCGTCGTCGGTCTCCGAGATCTCCTCGAGCCGCATGAGCAGGGCCGTGAGCGGGGTGCGCAGCTGGTGCGAGGCGTCTGCGGCGAAGTCGCGCTCGGCCGCGAGCGACTTCGTCATGTCGTGGGCCCGCCGGGTCATGACTCCCGACACGTGGTCGATCTCGTCGATGTCCGAGTGCACCGGCGTCAGGCGCGCCTCCCCCGCCGCGAAGCGGGTGGCGAGGTGGACGAGCTCCTGGGAGGACTGCTCGACGTGCGCCCGGGTGCCCAGGGTGGCGACGTAGGCCGCGCCACCGCTCAGCGCGCCGATCCCGAGCATGACGGCCCCGAACCGGGCGATCCCCACGGACGGGTCGGAGGCGATCCAGGCGGTGACGGTGCCGGGTTGCTGCGTCACGGCCCAGGCGACGACCGCCGTCGACAGCAGCACGACGAGCCCGGCGCACACGACGGCCACGACGAGCGCCATCCGGTCGAGCACTCGGCGCACGGTCAGTCGACCTGGGGGCGCTCGAAGCGGAAGCCGACGCCACGGACGGTGGCGATGTACTGCGGGGACGTCGCGTCGTCGCCGAGCTTCCGGCGCAGCACCGAGATGTGCATGTCGAGGGTCTTCGTCGACCCGAACCACGCGGTGTCCCAGATCTCGCGCATCAGCTGCTCGCGCGAGACGACCTTGCCCTGCTCGCGCACGAGCACCCGCAGCAGGTCGAACTCCTTGGCCGTCAGCTGCAGCTCCTCGCCCTTGAACCAGGCGCGACGGCCGTCGGAGTCGATGCGGACCAGCTCACCGGACGGGACGGCCTCGGTGGGGGTGCGCCGCAGCAGGGCCCGCACCCGCGCGAGCAGCTCGGCGAGGCGGAAGGGCTTGGTGACGTAGTCGTCGGCGCCGGCGTCGAGCCCCACGACCGTGTCGACCTCGTCGGCGCGCGCCGTGAGGATGAGGACGGGGATGGCGCGGCCCTCGGCCCGGATGCGGCGACACACCTCGAGCCCGTCGATCTTCGGCAGGCCGAGGTCGAGGAGCACGAGGTCGGGGTTCTCCTTGGCACCGTCGAGCGCAGCGACACCGTCCTCGCGCACGTCGACGTCGTAGCCTTCTCGCCGCAGCGCACGCGCCAACGGTTCGGAGATGGCTGGGTCGTCCTCCGCCAGGAGCACTCGGGTCATGTCACCGTCCTCAGGATCTGCCGGCCCGGGGGTGCACCGACCGTCGTGAGCCTATCGACAACCACCCGTTTTGCACCCTGACGCCCCGGGGACACGGCAGATGGGGCCTCAGCGACCGGGCCAGACCGGGCGCCGCTTCTCCGCGAAGGCAGCCACACCCTCGCGGCGGTCACCCGAGAAGGCCGTCGCGCGCCAGCAGCCGTCCTCGATCTCCAGGCCCGCGTCGAGACCCACGTCGGCGCCGAGACGCATGGCGCGCTTGGCGTTCCGCAGCCCGACGGGCGAGTTGGCCGCGATCGTCCGGGCCAGCTCCAGGGCCCGGTCACGTGCCGTCCCGGCAGCGACGACCTCGTCGAGGGCGCCGAGCTCGAGGGCCTCGCGGGCCGGGAGACGCGCGGCCGTGAAGATGGCCCTGGCCGCCCGCGACCACCCGACCCGGCGCACGAGCAGCTGGGTGCCGCCACCACCCGGGATGACCCCCACGCTCACCTCCGGCAGGCCGACGACGGCGCCCTCCCCCGCGACGACGAGGTCGCACGACAGGGCCAGCTCGAAGCCGCCCCCCAGCGCGAAGCCGTCGACGGCGGCGATGGCCGGCACCGGCAGGTCGAGGACGCCGGTGTAGGCCGCCCGGGCGACCGGGCGCTGCTCCATGAGGTCCGCGTCCGAGAAGCCGTTGCGCTCCTTGAGGTCGGCGCCGACGCAGAACGCCTTCGCGTGGCTCGAGGTCAGCACGACGCAGCGCACCGACTCGTCTGCCGCGACCCGGGCCGTGGCCACAGCGATGGCGCGGGCCATCGCCGTCGACACGGCGTTCATCGCCTCGGGCCGGTCGAGGACGATCTCGGCGACGTGGGCGAGCTCCGGGTCCTCGAAGCGCTCGACGCGCACGAGGGTGGGCTCACCCGGCCCCGCGCTCGCGGTGGCGTCGGCTGCGGTCGGCGTTGACGGCATACGAAGGTCTCCTTCGGGGGTCACGCGTCCGTGCGCGACGTGGCTCGGTGGGTGGTGTCGGGGAGCGGCTCGCCCGCGACTGAGCGGCGGCCGGCGGACGTCGCCCGGCGCAGCAGCGAGGGGGTCACGGGGCCGACACCGCGCAGGATGCGGCGGCGCTGGCCGGTCAGCTCGAAGCCGGAGAGGCTCGCAAGCTCGCGCGCCATCGTCGCGTCGACGAGGACGCTCCCGGCCTGGGCCACGGCGGTCAGCCGCGAGGCGCGGTTGACCGTGGTGCCGAAGACGTCGCCGAGGCGGGAGATGATCGGTCCGCGCGCCATCCCGCACCGCACGTCGGGCAGCACGTCGTCGTCGGTCATCGTCTCGACGAGGTCGAGCGCGATGGCCGCTGCGGGCGCGGCGCCCATCGTCGTGAAGAGCACCTCGTCACCGACGGTCTTGATGAGCCGGCCGCCGTGCGCGGTGATGACGTCGGCCGAGAGCGCCTCGAAGCGTGACACGAGCCGGGCGAGGTCGCGCTCGGACATCCGCCGGACGAGGGCCGTGAAGTTGACGAGGTCGGCGAAGCCCACCGAGCGCATCTTCGTCATGCCGTAGGACTCGGGGTCGGCGTCGGCCAGCATGCGCGCGACGGTGGCCGACAGGTGCCGGCGCCAGGCGTAGACGAGGAGTGGCTCGAGGCGGTCGGTGAGGACAGCGAGCCGCTTCGCCGTCTCGGTGGCGGTCTCGAGGCTCGGCACCGAGCGGGACTCGTGCTCGTCGTCGTCGGCCTCGTCGGCGAGGACCGCGCTCATGTGGTTCTCGACGGCCTCGGCGATGAGCTGCGACTGCCAGCCTGCGAGACGGTCGGCCGACCGGGCGAAGGCGCGGGTCATCGCGAGCGCCGTCGGCTCGTCGAGCAGCCCGTCCCGGACGATGCCCGCGACGGCGGCGAGCGCCTTCTGGTCGGCCTCGGTGAACAGCTCGTCGTCGGTGTCGACGACGGGGAAGCCCAGCGCGTGCCAGAACTTGCGTGCGGACAGCAGGGAGACCTCGGCGCCGCGGCTCACCTCGCGGCGGCGCAGCTCGAGCGGACGCCCCAGCAGCCGCTCCGTGTAGTCCTCGCTCACCCGCCCGACGGGCTCGGGGCTTTCGGCGCCCTGGGTGCCTCGGGTGCCCGGCTCGGTCATGGCCCGATCATGCCAGTCCACCGGCCGCGGGCCGGACGTGGACGACGTCACCGGCCGCGAAGGTCCGCACGCCGTGGTCGGTGCGCACGACGAGGGCGCCGTCGTCGTCGACGCCGACTGCGGTTCCCTCGACCGCGTCACCCGTCGGCAGGTGCACCCGCACCGTCAGCCCGATGGTCGAGCAGGCCTCGCGGTATGCCGTTCGCACCTCCGCTGCGCCGGACGCACCCGACGCGTCGGTGCCGACTCCCGCTCCGGCCAACACGGCGGTGAGCTCGTCGAGGTAGGCGACGAGGAGGTCCTCCCGGCTCACGCGGGCACCGGCGAGCGCCAGGGACGTGGCCGTGTCCACGGGCAGCTCCTCCCGGGTCTGGTCGATGTTGACGCCGGTCCCGACGACGACCGCCTGACCGGAGCCGACGGTGACGAGCTCGCAGAGGATGCCGCTCAGCTTGCGGTCGCCGTCCTCGGCGAGGAGCACGTCGTTGGGCCACTTGAGCCGGGCCGTCAGGGCGGCGCCCGTCGCCTCGGTCACCCGGCGCACCGCTCGCGACAGCGCGAGCCCGGCGAGCAGCGGCATCCAACCCGCCTGGGCAGGGTCGGCGACCGGTACCGCCACGCTGACGGCGAGCGAGGCCCGGTCGGGCACCGTCCAGGCCCGGCCGAGGCGGCCGCGTCCTCCGGTCTGGTGGTCGGTGAGGACGACCCACCACAGTCCGCGGTCCTCGGGAGCCCGCCCGGCGGCATACGCCCCCGTCTGCTTCGCCGTCCCGGTCAGCAGCTCCCGCAGCCGGGTGTTCGTCGAGCCCAGGGCCGGGTGGAACTCCACCTCGCGCCACGGCCGTCCGGACGTGACCAAGGCCGCACTCACAGTCTCGATGTCGAGCGAATCGCGCACGTCCACAAGGCTAGAGTGCCGAGCATGGCCACCGATCACGCCGTCGCAGAACAGCCGACCAGCACGTCGCCGGAGAGCGCCACACCACCGGCGGAGGCGGCCCCCGGGCCCGACCTCACGACGACCGCCGGCAAGCTCGCCGATCTCAAGCGGCGCGTCGCCGAGGTCGCCAACGCCGGCTCGGAGCGCGCGGTCGAGAAGCAGCACGCCCGCGGCAAGAAGACCGCCCGCGAGCGCATCGAGATGCTCCTCGACGAGGGGACCTTCATCGAGCTCGACAAGTACGCCCGGCACCGCAGCAACAACTTCGGCCAGGACAAGAACCGCCCCTACGGCGACGGCGTCGTCACCGGCTACGGCATGGTCGACGGCCGCCAGGTGGCGGTCTTCGCCCAGGACTTCACCGTCTTCGGCGGATCCCTCGGCGAGGTCTTCGGCGAGAAGATCGTCAAGGTCATGGACTTCGCCATGAAGATCGGCTGCCCCGTCGTCGGCCTCAACGACTCCGGCGGCGCCCGCATCCAGGAGGGCGTCGTCTCGCTCGGCCTCTACGGCGAGATCTTCTTCCGCAACGTCCGCGCCTCCGGCGTCATCCCCCAGATCTCCCTCGTCATGGGCCCGTGCGCGGGCGGGGCGGTCTACTCCCCGGCCATCACCGACTTCACCGTCATGGTCGACCAGACCTCGCACATGTTCATCACCGGCCCCGACGTCATCAAGACCGTGACCGGCGAGGACGTCGGCTTCGAGGAGCTCGGCGGCGCGCTGACGCACAACAGCAAGTCGGGCGTCGCGCACTACATGGGCACCGACGAGCAGGACGCCATCGACTACGTCAAGGCCCTCCTGTCCTACCTGCCGAGCAACAACCTCGAGACCCCGCCCTCCTACGGCGAGGGAGAGGCCGACCTGTCGGTCACCGACGACGACCGCTGGCTCGACACGTGCATCCCGGACTCGCCGAACGTCCCCTACGACATGAAGCAGGTCATCGAGCACCTCGTCGACGACGGCGAGTTCCTCGAGGTCCAGCCCCTCTTCGCGCCCAACATCCTCACCGGCTTCGCCCGCATCGACGGCATGTCGGTGGGCATCGTGGCCAACCAGCCGCTGCAGTTCGCCGGGTGCCTCGACATCCACGCGTCCGAGAAGGCCGCGCGCTTCGTGCGCACCTGCGACTGCTTCAACGTCCCGGTGCTGACGCTCGTCGACGTGCCGGGCTTCCTGCCGGGGACGAGCCAGGAGTGGGACGGCATCATCCGTCGCGGCGCGAAGCTCATCTACGCCTACGCCGAGGCCACGGTCCCCAAGATCACGGTCATCACGCGCAAGGCCTACGGCGGCGCCTACGACGTCATGGGCTCCAAGCACCTCGGCGCCGACATCAACCTCGCGTGGCCGACCGGGCAGATCGCCGTCATGGGCGCCCAGGGCGCCGTCAACATCCTCTACCGCAAGGAGCTCAAGCACACCGCGGAGCAGGGCGGCGACGTCGACGCCCAGCGCCAGGAGCTCATCGCCCACTACGAGGAGACGCTCGCCAACCCGTACGTCGCGGCCGAGCGCGGCTACATCGACACCGTCATCAGCCCCTCCAACACGCGGATGAACGTCACGCGCGCCCTGCGGGCCCTGCAGAACAAGCGCGAGACGCTCCCGCCCAAGAAGCACGGGAACATTCCGCTGTGACCGATCCCACGACACCCGAGGTCGCCGACGTCGCGCCCACGATCCGCATCTCGGGTCACCCGACCCCCGAGGAGGTCGCGGCGCTCGTCGCCGTGCTGTCCGCCCTCGACGGGGACGAGCCCGCACCCGAGCACGCCCGCTCGGCGTGGTCCGACCCGTCGTGGCGGCTCGTCGGGCCGTCCGCGCGCCACGGCGGGTGGCGCCGCACCGGTCTGCCGCGCTGACGCGAGACCCGTCGGTTGGCCGTCACCCGGCCTGCTGCCCTACGCTCGTTGCCCATGTCTGTCGAGTCGAGCCCCACCGTCCGGATCGCCGAGCGCTACTCCCTGCGTGAGCGCATCGCCGTCGGCGGCATGGGTGAGGTGCACCTCGCGACCGACGACCGCCTGGGCCGGCTCGTCGCCGTCAAGGTGCTCGCTGCCGGGTTTGCCGACTCCCCCGACTTCGTCGAGCGCTTCCGCCGTGAGGCCCTGACGGCCGCCGCGCTCTCCCACCCGAACATCGCCCAGGTCTACGACTACGGCGTCGACGGCGACTCCCACTTCATCGTCATGGAGTATGCCGAGGGCCAGGACCTCGCCCAGGTGATCCGGCAGCACGGCCGGCTCACCCCCGGCGACGCGGTCCGCGTCGCCGAGCAGGTCTGCGCAGCGCTCGGCGCCGCCCACCGCGCCGGTGTCGTCCACCGTGACGTCAAGCCCGGCAACGTCATCATCCGTCCAGACGGCACGGTCAAGGTGACCGACTTCGGTATCGCCCGGGCCCTCGGGCAGGCGTCGCTCACCGACACCGGCACCGTGATGGGGACGGCCGCCTACGTCGCTCCCGAGCAGGCCCGGGGCGAGGCCACGACGCCGTCGTCCGACCTCTACTCGCTCGGCATCCTGCTCTTCCAGATGCTGACCGGCTCGGTGCCCTTCGACGGCGACACCCCGGTCGCGATCGCGATGCGCCACCTCGACGAGCCGGTGCCGCTGCCCAGCTCGCGCGTCGCCGACCTGCCCGCGAACCTCGACGAGGTCGTCGTCCGCGCCACGGCCAAGTCACCGGCCGACCGCTACGCCGATGCCGACGCCATGGCTGCCGCGCTGGTCGGTCACGAGATGCGCGCCGACGCCGCCACCCGGGCCCTGCCGGCCGGCGAGGCGACCTCGGTGCTCGACCTCGGCGCCGGCGGCGCCAGCACGGCGATGATGCCGACCGTCGGTGTCCTCCCGGCCGGCGAACGCACCGCCGTCCAGCCGGCGCCCACGGCGTACGCCGATGCCCCGGCCTCGACCCCGCCCGTCCCTCGCGGTCCGGCCGTCACCCGACGCTCGAACGCGGCGAGCCGCCGCCGGCCCGGCCCGAGCCCCGTCGTCTGGGTGCTCCTCGTCGCCGTCGCGGCACTCGTGGGGATCCTCGGCTACGTCCTGCTGTCGGGTTCGGATGCGCCGACGACCGCCGCTCCGGGCACGCGCCCGTCGGCGACCTCCCAGAAGCCGACGCCCGCACCGTCCACGACCGCCCCGCCGTCCGACGGCAGCACCGTCCCCGGCGGCCTCGTCGGCCAGCAGCGCGACGCCGCGGTCAACGAGCTGATCGGGCTCGGTGTCAACGTGCGCTGGGTGCTCGTGCGCTCGACCCAGCCGGACGGCGCGGTCATGGGGAGCTACCCCGCCGAGGGGCAGCCCATGGCGAAGGGGCAGACCGTCGCGCTCGTCGTCAGCCGCGGACACGCCCCTGACCGGGTCAACTCCTCCTTCGTCGTGCCCGACGGCCTCGTCGGCACGAGCGCCAAGGACGCGGAGAAGTCCCTCGGGGGCGAGGACGTCCGCGTCACGCGGGTCACCGTCCCGTCCGACGGCGACAGCGGTCAGGTCCTCGCGACCTGGCCGTCGGCGGGCACCCAGACCGCCGACGGGATCGTCGTGCTCGTCGTGTCGGGCGATGCCAAGGGCGGCTCGTCCGACGGCGACGGCTGAGCCACCGGCCGGGGTCGCGAACCGGTGCCCACAATGCACTGGCACGTGACCTCGGGCTGGATTACGTTCGCCGGGTGACCGCCAACACCCAGACCGCGCGACCCCAGACCGACGTCGACCGCATCGCGGAGACCTACTTCGACGCGTCCGTCGCCCTCAGCCCCATCAACGCGACCTTCCTCGGCGTCCCGGGCGCCGAGGAGGAGCTCGACGACCTCTCCCCCGCCGGCAACGCCGCCGCCTCGGAGCTGCGCCGGACGACCCTGGCCCAGCTCGCCGCCGTGAGCCCGACCGACGACGTCGACCGGGTCACCGTCGACGCCATGACCGAGCGCCTCCGGCTCTCCGAGGACCGGTATGCCGCCGGGCTCGACGAGATGGCCCTCAACGTCCTCGCGTCCCCGCTGCAGGCCGTCCGCGACGTCTTCGACCTCATGCCGCAGGAGACCGAGGACAACTGGCGCACGTTCGCCGTCCGCCTCACGAAGATCCCGGCCGCGCTCGAGGGGTACAAGGAGTCGCTGCTCCTGGCCCGCGAGCGCGGACAGGTGTCTCCGCGCCGCCAGGTCGAGGCCTGCGCCGAGCAGTCGCGCGACCTCGTGGCGGACGACGGCTACTTCGCCAAGGTCGTGGCCGACGCGACCGTGGGTGACACGCCGCTCGCGGGCGAGGTCAAGGACCAGCTCGCCGAGGGCGCGAAGGTGGCCGCGGCGGCCTACGCCGACATCGCCGACTGGCTGGAGCGCGAGCTGCTGCCGCACGCCCCCGAGGCCGACGCCTGCGGCATCGAGCGCTACCGGCTCGAGTCGCGTTACTTCCTCGGCGCCACGGTCGACCTCGAGGAGACCTACCGCTGGGGCCAGCAGGAGGTGGCGAGCCTGCACGCCCAGATGAGCGAGATCGCCGAGGGCCTCGAGGCCGGGGCGAGCGTGCAGCGAGGTGTCGAGATCCTCGACGCCGACGACCGCTACGCCCTGCACGGCACCGACGCGCTCAAGGCCTGGATGCAGGAGCGGGCTGACGAGGTCATCGCCGACCTCACGGACGTCCACTTCGACATCCCCGAGCCGGTCCAGCGCATCGAGTGCATGATCGCGCCGACGCAGACCGGTGGCATCTACTACACCGGCCCGTCCGACGACTTCAGCCGGCCCGGCCGCATGTGGTGGTCGGTGCCCAGGGGCAACACCGAGTTCCGGACGTGGAACGAGCTGACGACCGTCTACCACGAGGGCGTCCCGGGCCACCACCTCCAGGTCGCGCAGACGGTCTACCGCTCCGAGCTGCTCAACAAGTGGCGTCGCCTCGAGGCGTGGACGTCCGGTCACGGCGAGGGCTGGGCCCTCTACGCCGAGCGGCTCATGGCCGAGCTCGGCTACATGGACGACCCGGGCAACCGAATGGGCTGGCTTGCGGGACAGTCGCTTCGGGCCGCACGCGTCGTCATCGACATCGGCGTGCACTGCGGGTTCGACGCCCCCGAGGAGGTCGGTGGCGGCGCGTGGGACTACGACAAGGCCTGGACCTACCTGACCCGCTACGGCTTCATGGACGAGAAGATCCTGCGCTTCGAGCTCAACCGCTACCTCGGCTGGCCGGGCCAGGCGCCCAGCTACAAGATCGGCGAGCGCCTGTGGCTGCAGCTGCGCGACGAGGTCAAGCAGCGCGAGGGGGACGCGTTCGACCTCAAGGCCTTCCACCGCCGCGCCCTCGACATCGGCGGCGTCGGCCTCGACACCCTGCGCGGCGCTGTGCTGCAGGAGATCTGACGGACTCAGGAGGCCCCCGACCACAGCTGTCGGGGGCCTCCTCCGTCCCGGGCACCGCTCCCCATGGTCACCGCGTCGGCACGCACCTATGCTGACGTCGCGCCTGCCGACAGCGCGGGCGCCGACACAGCTCATACAGGGGAGACAACAGTGTTCAGCCACCGCCTTGCGGTCGGCCGGGCCCGGGGGACGATCGCGCGCCGTGCAGCGCGCCGCCTCCTGACCGTGCTGACCGCCGCCACCGTCGCACTCGGGGTGCTGCCACTGGCAGCCCCGTCCGCCAGCGCCGCCACCTACACCATCAAGGGTCGAGTCACCGGACTCACCTCGACCGGCACCGTCGTCGGGGTGCCTGACGCAGGCGTCTGGATCTTCGACGCCAACTACGACGACGCCGGCACCATCGCCTACGCGTCGGACGGCACCTACACCGCGACCTTCTCGACGCCCGGGCCGTACCGCATCCAGGCCGGCTGCTGGGGCACGATGACGTGCGCCTCCCAGTGGGGCATCGAGTGGTACGCGAACGAGGGCGCCTTCGACAGCGCCACACCCGTCACGGCCGGCACCACCGCAACGGTCGCCGACATCCGGCTCGACCGCCGCTCGACCATCAAGGGCACGGTGAAGAACACCGCAGGCCAGCCCATCACGGCCTCCGAGATCAGCATCTCGAAGTCGACGGGGGGCGACGTCGTCACGGCCAGGCCCGCAGCCGACGGCACCTTCACCCTGACCGGCGTCGAGGCCGGTCCGAGCAACCTCATGGCCGAGGACACCTCGGGCCAGAACCTCTACGAGAACGAGTCCTGGAACGGCACCGCGAGCACGCCCGACTACGTCGACTGGTCGGTGCCCGCGGGCGTGACGGTCACCGGCGTGAACTTCGTGCTCGACCCGTGGACCGGCGTCGTCGTCAAGGTCACCGACTCCGCGGGCAACCCCCTGCAGAACATCAACTGGGACCTGCTCGAGTACCGTCCCGCCGAGGGCGACTGGTTGGGCCAGCAGTACGGCCCCAAGCTCACCTCCGCCGACGGCACCGTCGCCGTGGGCACCGAGGTCGGCACGACGTACAAGTTCTGCGTCTCGGACACGTGGTACGACAACTGGGCACCCGCGACCCGGTACCAGGACCGTTGCTGGGACGGGGCGACGACGGAGGCCACGGCCACCCCGTTCACCGTGACGACCGAGACACGACGACGCGACCTCACGATCGTCCTCCCCGTCGCCGGCAAGGGCCTCACGGCCCGTGAGCCGTTCGTCAGCGGCACCCCCACCGTCGGCAGCACCCTCACGGTCGACCCGGGCACGTGGGCCCCCTCCGGCGTCACTCTCACCTACGCGTGGATGAAGCCGAACGGCGCGGGCACCGGCTTCGTCGCGATCCCGGGCGCGACCGGTCGCACGTTCACCGTGACGAGCGACCTGTTGGGGACGTACGTCGTCGCCCGGGTCACCGGGACGCTGAGCGGCTACCGCAGCGCCCAGTACTACGCCAACGGCGTCGAGATCCGGTCGACGGCGCCGACGCTGGCGAGTCCGTTGACGATCACCGGATCGGGCGTCGCGGGCACGTCGCTCAACGCCTCGCACGGCGCCATCTCGCCTGCCGGCGACTGGTCGCCGAGCTACACCTGGGTCGTGGGGGGCGTGCCGCAGGACACCATGTGGGGCGGCCTGTCCCCGTTGGCCCTGACGAGCGCCATGGTGGGCCAGCGCATCACGCTGCGGATGAGCGCCTACCTCGACGGCGCGACGCTGCAGGTGAACGCCACCGGTCCGGTCGTGCTGGCCGGCACCGTCTCCGGCACGACACCCACGGTCACGGGCACGGCGAAGGTTGGAAGCACCCTCACCGCGGCCGCGGGCACGTGGGGCCCGACTCCGGTCACCCTCGCCTACCAGTGGTACCACTCGGGCGTCGCGATCTCGGGTGCCACGGCGACCACGTATGCGTTGACGGCCAGCGACCTGGGGAAGGCGATGACCGTCAAGGTCACCGGCTCCAAGGCGAGCTACGCCTCGACGGCGAAGACGTCTGCGGCCACGACGGCCGTCGCCGCGGGCACGCTCACCGCCCCGACGCCGACGATCAGCGGCACCAAGGCCGTCGGCAACACCCTCACCATCGTCCCCGGGACGTGGGGCCCGGCGCCGCTCACGCTGGCCTACCAGTGGTACCGCTCGGGCGTCGCGATCTCCGGCGCCACGGCGAGCACGTACAAGCTGACGACGACCGACCAGACCAAGACGATGACCGTCAGGGTGACGGGCACGAAGTCCGGCTACACGACGGTCGCCCACACGTCTGCGGCGACGACCGCGGTGCTCGGCTCGTTCACGGCGCCCACCCCGACCCTGTCGGGCACGCAGCGGGTCGGATACACGCTGACGGCCAACCCCGGCACGTGGAGCCCGGCCCCGACGACCATGACCTACCAGTGGTACCGGTCCGGCGCGGCGATCTCGGGGGCCACCGCGAAGACGTACAAGCTCACGAGCACCGACAGGGGCACGTACGTCAAGGTCCGCGTCACCGGCGCGAAGTCCGGCTACCTCACGAGGTCCGTCTACTCGCCGCTGACGGCAGCCATCGGCTGACGCTCGGTCCCACGTGGGCGATCGACGGCGCTGCCTCCCCGGGGGCGGCGCCGTCGGCGTTCCCGACAGCGAGCGCGCCGCCTACCATGGCGTCATGCCGCCGAGTCCCCTCCCCGACGTGCCCGCCGTCCAGCTCGTCCTCGCCTCCGCCTCCCCGGCTCGACGGGCGACCCTTCGCTCCGCCGGTGTCGAGCCGGTCGTCGTCGTCAGCGAGGTCGACGAGGACCTGACCGTCGCCGAGGCGACGGATCGCTACGGCCCGCTCGAGCCGGCCGACATCTCGCTGCTGCTGGCCCGCGCCAAGGCCGAGGACGTCGCGGCCCGCGTCGACGCGGGCGTCGTCGTGCTCGGCTGCGACTCGGTGCTCGAGCTCGACGGGGAGGTCCACGGCAAGCCGGGCGACGCCGCGGAGGCCGTGTCCCGGTGGCGCCGGATGCGAGGCCGGTCAGGGGTGTTGCACACGGGCCACTGGCTCGTCGACGAGCGCGGCAGCGGCGGCGCCACGCTGGGCGCGACGGCGTCCACGACCGTCCACTTCGCGAAGCTCTCCGAGGAGGAGATCGAGGCCTACGTCGCCACGGGCGAGCCGCTCACCGTGGCCGGGGCCTTCACCATCGACGGGCTCGGCGGCGCGTTCGTCACGGCTGTCGAGGGCGACCACCACAACGTCGTCGGCCTGTCCCTGCCGTTGCTGCGCGACCTCCTGGCCGACGCCGGGGTCGAGTGGTTCGACGTCGTCGGCGGGGTCGCGAGGGGCGACGGTCAGGGGTAGAGGTCGTCGGTGAGGTTCTCGATGACGAGGTAGTGCTCGGTCCACCACCACATCTGGGCCGCGCCGATGACGACGATGAGCCCGAGCAGCCAGTAGCGGTAGCGCCGCCACCAGCGCAGCTTGAGGAACCACGCAATGACGAGCGTCATCGGGAACGCGAGCAGGGCGTAGCGCACGCGGCTCGGCGTGGTGCTCGTCACAAGGATGATGTATGCCGGGTAGGCGCCCGCCCAGCCCCAGATCTCCGGGCCCCAGCGCCACGAGTTCTTCGTCAGCATGAACCACGTGAACGCCGCGATGCCCAGCACGCCTGCGACCTGCCCGACGACGCCCCAGTAGTCGTAGAGGAGGTTCCACCACAGGTAGAGCTTGATCTTCGTCTCGATGTTCCAGGCGAGCATCGTGTCGTTGTACGCGTTGGGCGTGTCGGTCGCGATCGTGACGATCGTCGGCCAGAGGAAGGTCAGGGCCCCCGCGTAGGCCGCGAGCGCCGCCAACCCGACGCGCAGACGCACCGGGTGCTCGCCCTCGTCACCCTGCCGCCACCGGACGACCGCGTGGGCGATGATGACCGGCACCATCGCGATGACGACGTTGCGGCTCAGGGACAGGACGAGGAGCGCCAGAGCCACCCACCAGTACTGCCGCTTGCGGAGCAGCCACAGGACGGTGACGACGCCCAGCAGGGCCGTCGACTCGGTGTAGGAGGCCGAGAAGGCCGGCGACGCGATGAAGAAGCACGTGGCGACGACGGCGACGATCGCCTCCCAGCGACCGACGGCCTGGTCGACGAGCTTGAAGAGGACGTGCATCGCGGCGAAGCCGATGACGATCGAGAGCGTCGGCGCGACGACGGCGAAGGGCAGGCCGGTGACCTTCATGATGAGTCCGGCGGTCATCGGGAACACCGGGAAGAAGGCCCACGGGTTCATGTCGATGCCGCCCCAGCCGACCCGGGGCAGCACCGCGGGGTAGCCCTGCTCGGCGATGACGCGGTACCACTGGCCGTCCCAGCCCGTCATGACCGCGGCGTAGCCGGGGTCCGCGGGCGAGGGGTAGAAGATGCGGATGTTGGCCGTGCCGATGGGCAGCGGGATCTGGTAGCGCGAGAGGTAGGTCGCGGCGACCCAGACGAAGAGACGCGAGACGGCGAAGACCGCGAACGGGAACCAGACCGGGAAGCGGCGCCAGAACGGCTGCTTCCGCTCGACGTCCCGGTCGGGGTGCTCGAGCCTGTGACCGAGGCGCGGCTCAGACCGGCGGGACGGAGCGTCGGCGCTCGCTGAAGTGACGGTCACGCCGGGAAGCATAAGCCAGCCGGCGCACCAGGTCCGAGCGCAGCTCATCCGCCTCGATGATGGAGTCGAGGACCAGATCGGCCGCGAGACGCTCGATGTCGACGTCCTCCTCGTACTCCCGGCGCCGGTCTGCCACGAATCGTGCCTGTTCGTCCGGGTCGGCGATCTCGGCGATCTTGTTGGCGTAGACGGCGTTGACGGCAGCCTCCGGCCCCATCACCGCGATGCGCGCGGTCGGGAGCGCGATCGTCGCGTCGGGCCCGAAACCGGGTCCGCCCATGGCGTAGAGCCCGGCCCCGTAGGCCTTGCGGACGACGACGCAGAACTGCGGCACGGTCGCGGACGAGACGGCGCTGACCATCTTGGCGCCGTGACGGATGATGCCGCCGCGCTCGACCTCGGAGCCGATCATGAAGCCGGGCACGTCGGCGAGGTAGACGAGCGGGATGTTGAAGGCGTCGCACAGCCAGATGAAGCGCGCGGCCTTGTCGGCGCTGTCGGTGAAGAGCACGCCGCCCTTGACCATCGAGTTGTTGGCGACGATGCCGACGGTCTGGCCCTCGAGACGGCCGAAGCCGATGACGAGCTCACCGGCCCAGAGGGGCTTGAGCTCGAAGAAGGAGTCGTCGTCGACCAGCCCGTCGATGACCTCGTGGACGTCGAAGGGCACCGACTCCCGCTCGGGCACGGTCGCACGGGTCAGCGGCGTCGCGGGCTCCTCGGCGGCATACGTGGGCGGGTGGTCGCGCCAGCTGCCGGGGACGTAGGAGAAGTAGAGCTTGGCCAGCTCGATGGCCTCGGCGTCGTCGTGGGCGAGCAGGTCACCGACACCGGAGACCGTGCAGTGCATCCGGGCGCCGCCCATCTCCTCGAGGGAGACCTTCTCGCCGACGACCATCTCGGCCATGCGCGGGCTGCCGAGGTACATCGACGCATTGCCCTCGACCATGATGATGAGGTCGCAGAAGCTGGGGATGTAGGCGCCGCCCGCGGCACTCGGACCGAAGAGGCAGCAGATCTGCGGCACCTTGCCCGAGAGCGCCACCTGGTTGTGGAAGATGCGCCCGGCGCCGCGGCGGCCGGGGAACATCTCGACCTGGTCGGTGATGCGGGCGCCTGCCGAGTCGACGAACCAGAAGACCGGCAGCTCCTCGCGCAGTGCCATCTCGGTGGCGCGGACGATCTTCTCGACGGTCCGGGCGCCCCAGGATCCGGCCTTGACGGTGGGGTCGTTGGCGATGACGATCGCCGCTCGTCCGTCGACGGTGCCGCGTCCCGTGACGACGCCGTCGGCCGGGAGACCCGGCGCCAGCGCGTTGGCGTAGCGGCCGTCCTCGACGAACGAGCCCTCGTCGAAGAGCAGCGCGATGCGGTCGCGGACGTAGATCTTGCCCTGCGCGTCGAGCTTGGCCTGGGCTTTCTCCGGTGCGCTGGCCGACGCCGTGTGGGCGGCCGCGAGACGGGTCCGGACGTCGGCGACGCGCGGGTCGCCGTGCGGGTCAGGGCTCGGCGTGGTGCCGGGGGTGGTGCTCGGTGCGGTCCCGGTCATGCCGGCAGCCCCATCCCGCGGGCGATGAGCATGCGCTGGACCTCGGACGTGCCCTCGCCGATCTCGAGGATCTTGGCGTCGCGGTAGAAGCGGGCCACGGGGTACTCCTCCATGAAGCCGTTGCCGCCGAAGACCTGCGTCGCGATCCGGGTGGCCGTGACGGCGGCCTCGGTCGAGTAGAGCTTGGCGATGGCGGCAGCCTGCTTGACCTCCTTGACGGAGCGCTTGCCGGCGTGGAGCTCGTCCTTGAGCCAGGCCGCCTTGTAGGTCAGCAGCCGGGCGCCCTCGACCATGACCGCGAGGTCGGCGAGCTGGAACGAGACGCCCTGGTTGACGCCGATCGGGCGGCCGAAGGCGACGCGGGTCTTCGCGTAGTCGGTGGCGAGCTCGAGGCACGCCTGGGCGCAGCCGACGGCGAGTGCCGAGATGGCGATGCGGCCGTCGTCGAGGGTCTTGAGGAACTGCTTGAAGCCCTCCCCCTCCGCGCCGAGGAGGTGGTCGGCGGGGACGCGGCAGTCCTCGAACGTGAGGCCGTGGGTGTCGGAGACGTGCCAGCCGAGCTTGTGGTACGCCGGCTCGACGACGAAGCCCCGGGTGCCGGCGGGCACCATGATCGCCGAGATCTGCGGCGAGCCGTCCTCGTTCGTGCCGGTGCGCGCGGTCACGGTGACGACGGACGTGATGTCGGTGCCGGAGTTCGTGATGAAGGCCTTGGCGCCGTTGACGACCCACTCGTCGCCGTCGCGGACGGCTCGCGTGCGGGTCGCACCGGCATCGGAGCCGGCCTCGGGCTCGGTGAGGCCGAAGCCGGCGAGGGCGCGGCCGGCGACGAGGTCGGGCAGGAAGCGCTGCTTCTGCTCCTCGGTCCCGTAGGTGAGGATCGGGTTGATGCCGAGCCCCACGCCCGCGGACAGCGTGATGCCGATCGACTGGTCGACGCGGCCCAGCTCCTCGATGGCGACGCAGAGGCTGGTGAAGTCGCCGGACTCCCCTGCGCCGCCGTACTCCTCCGGCACGACGAGGCCGAACAGCCCGAGGTCACCCATCTTCGGCACGAGGTCGGCCGGGAAGTAGGYGGCGGCGTCCCACTTGGCGATGTGGGGCGCGACCTCCTTCTCGGCGAAGTCGCGGACGACCATCCGGAAGTCCTCGTGGTCCTGGCTGAGCTCGAACATCGCTGTTCTCCTGAAGGGGTGGCGGCCATCACGCGCTCGTGACGCGTGCTTGACGTTGACGTAAACGTAAAGCACTATCGACCCCATGACAAGTGACACCTCGACCACGCACCGGTCCTCGCGGACCGGCGAGACGTGGACCATCGCCCAGGTGGCCGAGGCGTTCGACGTCACCCATCGGACGGTGCGCCACTACGAGGACCTCGGGCTCATCTCCCCCGAGCGTCGCGGCACGCAGCGCGTCTACCACCGCCGCGACCGCACGCGCCTCGGCCTGATCCTGCGCGGCAAGCGGCTCGGTTTCCCGCTCGAGGAGATCCGCACGATCATCGACCTCTTCGACGCCCCGCGCGGTCGTCGCACCCAGCTCGAGTACGTCCTGGACCAGATCGACGAGCGCCGCACCGACCTCGAGCAGCGGCTGCGGGACGTGCAGGACGCCATCGCCGAGCTCGGCGAGTTCGAGCGCCGCTGTCGCGACGACCTCGGGCGCCTCGACCACGTGTGAGGGGCCGGGCCCCGCGTGACACGATGGGGACATGAGCGCTGAAGACACGAAGATCTCCGCCTACGCCCACCCCGAGCGGCTCGTCACGACCGACTGGCTCGCGGAGCAGGTCTCGGCCGGCGGCATTGGCGGCCCGGACGGGATCGTGCTGCTCGAGTCCGACGAGGACGTCCTGCTCTACGAGACCGGTCACATCCCCGGCGCGCTCAAGATCGACTGGCACGTCGACCTCAACGACCCCGTGACGCGCGACTACGTCGACGGCGCCCGGTTCGCCGAGGTGATGGGTCAGCGCGGCATCAGCCGCGACACGACCGTCGTCATCTACGGCGACAAGAGCAACTGGTGGGCGGCCTACGCCCTCTGGGTCTTCAGCCTCTTCGGCCACGAGGACGTCCGGCTGCTCGACGGTGGCCGGGCGAAGTGGGTCGCGGAGGGCCGCGAGCTGACTCGCGAGGTGGCGTCCCCGACGGCCGTGGACTACCCCGTCGCCGAGCGTGACGACGCCCCGATCCGCGCCTTCAAGGACGACGTCCTCGCGCACCTCGGCAAGCCCCTCGTCGACGTCCGCTCCCCCGGCGAGTACTCCGGCGAGCTGCTCCACATGCCCGACTACCCCCAGGAGGGGGCGATGCGCGGCGGACACATCCCCGGCGCGAAGTCGGTGCCGTGGGCGCGCGCTGCCGACGAGGACGGCTCGTTCAAGTCGCGCGAGGACCTCGAGGCGATCTACCTCGACGAGCAGGGCCTGACGCCGTCCGACGACGTCGTCGCGTACTGCCGCATCGGCGAGCGCTCGTCGCACACGTGGTTCGTCCTGACCCACCTGCTCGGCTTCGAGGCCGTGCGCAACTACGACGGCTCGTGGACCGAGTGGGGCAACGCCGTGCGCGTGCCCATCGAGAAGTGACCCCGACGCGAGACAGGAGCCTCTCGTGAGCGACACCCCGCTGCCGGCCTCCCTGGCCGAGATCGCCGAGGACTTCCGCTCGGCGAGCAACGACCTCAAGCTGCAGCTGCTGCTGGAGTTCAGCGACGAGCTGCCGGGACTGCCCGAGCGGTATGCCGGCCACCTCGACCAGCTCGAACGTGTCGACGAGTGCCAGTCGCCGCTCTTCCTCACGGTCGAGGTCGCCGACGGCCCCTCCCTCGAGGACCGGGTCGTCAGCCTCTTCTTCGACGCACCCGACGAGGCCCCGACGACCCGCGGCTTCGCCGGCATTCTGCACGAGGGTCTCGACGGCCTCTCGGCCGCCGAGGTGCTGGGCGTCCCCGACGACGCCCCGATGCGCTTCGGTCTCGCCGAGGCCGTGTCACCCCTGCGCATGCGCGGGATGGTGGCCATGCTCGGTCGCATCAAGCGCCAGGTCCGCGCCAAGACCGCCGTCTGACCCCGCCACTCACCGCCCCCTATGTCAGTGCCCCACCCAGCGGGGCACTGACATAGCCGCCAACCCCCACCGCCCGCCGGGCACCCACCCGCACGCGCTACGTCAGTGCCCCACCCAGCGGGGCACTGACGTAGCCGCCGAGCCCGGCCACCTGCTGGGCACCCACCCGCTCGCTACGTCACTGCCCCACGGGGCGGGGCAGTGACGTGGCGATCTGTCCACACCCCCCGGGACGTGTCGCTCGCCTGTGGATCGTGAACGTACGACCTCGCTGCAGTGTCGGCACCGACGCCGATGATCACGACCATGAGCCCGGAACGGATGCAGGCAGAGGACGTGGTTGCGCGTTACGTCGTGCGGGCACGCCGACTCGCCGACCTCAGCCAGCGCGAGCTCGCAGCACGGGTGGGAGTGTCGTCGAGCACCGTGGGTCGCTACGAGACCGGCTCCGTGGCACCTGGCTTCGGCATCTTCGCGGAGATCCTCGCGCTGGCGGGGCTCCACCTCGCCGTCGTCGACGGTGACGGAAACGAGGTGATGCCCGTGCCGGTCGACACCGTGCGGGACAACCAGGGGCGACGGTTCCCTGCCCACCTCGACGTCGCCCCTCCGGACGAGGTGCCCTTCGAACGCTGGGCCTTCCCGCGCTACGACCGGCCCGAGGCCCGGGGCTGGTTCCGCCACCGGGCCGCCCGGGACGAGCGGGCCGAGGCCGCACCCCGCAGAGGACGCCCGACCGACCATCCGACTGAGGCGGCGCTCACGCTGCGCCATCGCCTCATGCGAGGGCGGCAGCCTCGTATCGACGCACCACCGATGGCCGACGTCGAGTGCGCGTGCCTCGACGTCTGCTTCGAGGAGCTGTGCACCGCTGCATGTCCCTGCCAGTGCGAGCCGCGCGGCCTCAGGGTCCGCAGACGCCTCGCGCTCCCCGGCGAAGACGAAGGCGACGACGAGCGCGGGGGCCCGGCGGGGCGCCTCGGCACTCCGCCGCCCATCGTGTAGTGCTCGGATGATCGTCGCCCACGGCGGCTTGCGGCGCTCGGGCCCGCCGACCCCCTCACGCAACACCAGAGCGCGGGAGCAACGGACGACGCGTGGGTCAACCTCCGATGCGGGTGCGCACCTCGTAGAGCTCGGGGAAGAAGGTCAGGTCGAGGGCGCGCCGCAGGAAGTCGACGCCCGTCGAGCCGCCGGTGCCGGTCTTCTGCCCGATCGTGCGCTGCACGACCTGCAGGTGCCGGAAGCGCCACTGCTGGAAGTTGTCCTCGAGGTCGACGAGCTCCTCGCACGTCTCATAGACGCCCCAGTGCTCGTTCGGCTCGGCGTAGACGGCCGCGAAGACGTCGACGAGCCCCTCGTCGTGGCGGTAGGGCTGGGTCCAGTCACGGTCGAGCAGGCCTGCCGGGACGGCATACCCACGTCGACCGAGGTAGGCGAGGAACTCGTCGTAGAGGCTGGGCTCGTGCAGCAGCGCGTCGAGCGCCGAGCGGGCGCCCTCGTCGTGCGAGAACACGGCCACCATGTCGGCGTTCTTGTTGCCGAGGAGGAACTCGACCTCGCGATACTGCGCCGACTGGAAGCCCGAGCTCGCGGCGAGGAAGGGCCGGATCTGCGCGTACTCGCTCGGCGTCAGCGTCGCGAGCACCGACCACTGGTCCGTCAGGGTGTGCTGGATGTGCTTGACGCGGGCGAGCCTCTTGAGCGCCGGCGCCAGCTCGTCGTCCCTGAGCAGGTTTCTGGCAGAACGGAGCTCGTGGATGAGGAGCTTGAGCCACAGCTCCGACGTCTGGTGCTGGATGATGAAGAGCAGCTCGTCGTGCTGGGGCGGCTCGCTCAGCGGCTGCTGCGCGCTGAGGAGGGTGTCCAGCCGCAGGTAGTCGCCGTAGGACATCTTGCGCGTGAAGTCGCGCTGGATCCCCTCCTCCAGGTCGCGCTTGCTGCGTCGGTCGGGCCCTCCCGGGGCGGCACTGTCCATGCCGGCGATCTTAGGGGGGTCAGCGCGACCGCGGACGGATGCGGACGAGGTGGGACACGACGCCCGGCACCCAGCCGGTCTCGCCGCGCATCCAGCGCGCACCGACGAGGTTGTGCGGCACGACCACCGTGTCGGCGCGCGCCGCCACGAGGCCGAGGTCGGTGCCGAAGACGTCGGTGACGACGGCCCAGTCCCGCGCGCTGTGGCGAGCGAGGTGCTCGCCGATGGCCACGGCATACGTCTCGACGACGACGTCCGGCCCCTCCCCCGAGCCACCCTCGTCGGCCCAGCGGCGGTAGGCCGTGTCGTAGTGGGCGCCGATCGACGCGAGGTCGTCGACGTCCACCCCTTCAGCGGCGGCGTGCTCGAGCGCCGAGGCGATGCGGTCCCGCTCCTCGTCACCGAGCGGCACCGCGACCGGGCGCCCGGTGACGTCGGGGCCGAGCGCGTCGTCCAAGTCCTCGCCGACGCCGGGCTCCACGTCCGCGGGCTCGTCGGTGTCGTCCTTGCCCTTGCGCGAGAACAGGCCCATGCCCGCCAATCTAGCGGCTCTGGCCCACCCCGGGTCAGGTCAGCCGAAGGTGTCCGGGTCGGGGCCGGTGCGCGTGCCCCGGTCGAGGCCCGCGAGGGCCCCGAGGTCGTCGTCGCCGAGGCGGAAACCGAAGATCTCGATGTTCTCCGCGATGCGGACCGGGGTGACCGACCGCGTCAGCACGACGTTGCCGAGCTCGACGTGCCAGCGCAGCACGAGCTGGGCCGGCGTGACCGAGTGCTTGGCGGCGAGGTCGCGGACGACCGGGTCGTCGAGCAGGCCGGCGCGCACGGCGAGCGGGCTCCAGGCCTCGGTGACGATGCCGTGCTCGGCATGGAAGGCGCGCAGCTCACGCTGCTGGAGGTAGGGGCTCAGCTCGACCTGGTTGACCGACGGCAGGACTCCGGTCTCGTCGAGCAGGCGCTGGAGGTGGGGCACCTGGAAGTTGCAGACACCGACCGAGCGGACCCGGCCCTCGCGCTGGAGCTCGAGCATCGCTCGCCAGGCGTCGACGTAGGCGTCCTGCTGCGGCGCCGGCCAGTGGATGAGGTAGAGGTCGAGGACCTCGATGCCGAGGCGCTGCATCGACGCGTCGAAGGCGGCGGGGACGTTCGTGTGGTCGTCGTTCCAGACCTTCGTCGTGACGAAGACGCCGTCGCGGTCGACGTCCTCGCGGGCGAGGACCCGGCCGACGCCCTCCTCGTTGCCGTAGATCCGGGCGGTGTCGATGTGGCGGTAGCCGTCGTCGAGGGCCTGCCCGAAGGCGGCGTCGACGGCACGGTCCGGGACCTCCCAGACGCCGAAGCCGATCTGCGGGATAGCCAGGCCGGGGGTGGAGGCGTGGCCGAGGTCGAGGGTCGGGGCTGACTCGTGTGTCGTCATGCCGTCCACGCTAGGTCGAGGCGGACCGCGGCGGTGTGCGCGACCTCACTCCGAGACGACCGGGAATAGGCCGGAGGACGCCGAATTGACGTGACGTCAGCCCGATAGAGTCCGATCCATGGCACCCATCAGCAAGGTACTGATCGCAAACCGTGGTGAGATCGCCGTCCGCATCGCGCGGGCGTGCGCGGACAGTGGGATCGCCTCGGTCGCGGTCTACGCCGACCCGGACCGGGATGCCCTGCACGTCAAGGTCGCCGACGAGGCGTACGCCCTCGGGGGCTCGACCCCCGGTGAGAGCTACCTCGTCCAGGAGAAGCTGCTCGACGTCGCCCGTCAGGCCGGGGCGGACGCGGTCCACCCCGGCTACGGCTTCCTCGCCGAGAACGCGTCGTTCGCCCAGGCCGTCATCGACGCCGGGCTGGTCTGGATCGGCCCAGGGCCGCAGGCCATCGACTCGCTGGGCGACAAGGTCAAGGCGCGCCACATCGCCACGAAGGCCGGCGCGCCGCTCGTGCCCGGCACGAAGGATCCCGTCTCCGGGGCCGACGAGGTCGTCGAGTTCGCGAAGGAGCACGGCCTGCCCGTCGCGATCAAGGCGGCCTACGGCGGCGGCGGACGCGGCCTCAAGGTCGCCCGGGCCATGGAGGAGATCCCCGACCTCTACGACTCGGCCGTCCGCGAGGCCGTGACGGCCTTCGGCCGCGGCGAGTGCTTCGTCGAGCGCTTCCTCGACCACCCCCGCCACGTCGAGACCCAGTGCCTCGCCGACCAGCACGGCAACGTCGTCGTCGTCTCGACCCGCGACTGCTCGCTCCAGCGCCGCAACCAGAAGCTCGTCGAGGAGGCTCCCGCACCCTTCCTCACCGAGGAGCAGCACACCGAGCTGCTCCGCGCGAGCAAGGCGATCCTCAAGGAGGCCGGCTACGTCGGCGCCGGCACGTGCGAGTTCCTCGTCGGGCCGGCCGGCGACATCAGCTTCCTCGAGGTCAACACGCGCCTGCAGGTGGAGCACCCCGTGACCGAGGAGGTCACCGGCATCGACCTCGTGCGCGAGCAGTTCCGCATCGCGAACGGCGAGTCCCTCGACTACGGCGACCCCGAGCCGCACGCCCACTCGATCGAGTTCCGGATCAACGGCGAGGACGCCGGCCGGGGCTTCCTCCCGGCCCCGGGCACCGTCAGCCGCATGGTCGTGCCGCAGGGTCCGGGCGTGCGCTGGGACGCCGGCATCGTGGAGGGCGACACGGTCGCCGGCGCGTTCGACTCCATGATCGCCAAGCTCGTCATCACCGGCCGCACCCGCGAGCAGGCCATCGAGCGCTCCCGCCGGGCGCTGGCCGAGCTGACCATCGAGGGCATGCCGACCGTCGTCCCCTTCCACCGCGCGGTCGTCGCCGACCCGGCCTTCGCGCCGGCCGACGGCGCGCCGTTCACGATCCACACCCGCTGGATCGAGACGGAGTTCGACAACACCATCGAGGCGTATGCCGGCCCGTCGGCCGAGACGGCCGAGGCGGAGGAGCGCCAGACCGTCGTCGTCGAGGTCGGCGGCAAGCGCCTCGAGGTCTCACTCCCGGGCGGCCTCTCGCTCGGAGGTGGCGGGGCCGCCTCCGCGGCGAAGAAGAAGGCGCCCAAGCGGTCCGGCGGTGGCAAGTCCGGTGGTGCCGCTTCCGGCGACTCCCTCACGGCGCCGATGCAGGGCACCATCGTCAAGATCGCCGTCGAGGAGGGTGCGACCGTCGCAGCGGGTGACCTCGTCATCGTCCTCGAGGCGATGAAGATGGAGCAGCCGATCACCGCCCACAAGGCCGGTGTCGTCTCCGGCCTGACCGCGAAGGTCGGCGAGACCGTCACGTCGGGCGCCGTGCTCGCCGAGATCTCGGACGTCGTCGAGGCCTGAACGACGCAGAACGGACAACGACGAGGGCCGACCTGCCGCGAGGTAGGTCGGCCCTCGTGCGTGCGCCCCTCGGTGAGCAGCGCTCGCGTCAGCCCTGCCTGGCGGGCGGGTCGCCGAGGGTGATGTCACCCTCGCCCGATCCGGGCAGGTTGGGGTCGGGGACGCCGGGCAGGTCCTGCTCACCCGCGGGCTCGCCGGCTGGCGGGATCTCCGACGGTCCTGGTCCACCGGGCAGGTGAGGGTCGACGGGGGCCGGGTCGGTCGGGTCCACGGGGGGCCTCGGCTCGGTGGGTCCCGGACCCGGCGCCGGGATCGGCGTCGGGGCCGGGGTCGGCACGGGTTCCGGTGTGGGCGCCGGGGTCGGAGCCGGCTCGGGCGTCGGAGCCGGAGCGGGGCTCGGCCCCGGCG